>CAWLAJ010000293.1:0-5317 GCA_963854795.1 Deltaproteobacteria bacterium UBA4427
GCGCGAGATGAAAGAGGCCTTCGTCGAGGCCGGGTGCCTGGTCGTCCCCGACATAGCGGGTACCGAAACCCGCGACGCCCTCACGCAAGAGCTGGCTCCCTATCTCGAAGAGGCGACAATCAAGACCAGCGACGATTCCAAGGACTTCTACCCAGGTCAGACACGTCGGGTGACGGCATTGGTTGCTCGGTCGGAAGCCGTCGGCGGATTGATTCTCGATCCCATCGTGCGCGAGCTATGTCAGGACTGGCTCGGCGAAGGAGCCAACGCCTATCATCTGCATGTCACAGCTGCCCTGAAGGTGGGGCCGGGTGCTCGAGCGCAAATTCTGCATCGAGAAGAGGATCCATTTCCCTTCTTCGATGTCCCGCGCCCAAAACTCATTCTCGCGACGATGTGGGCGATCAGCGATTTTCGCGAGGACAATGGCGGGACACTCATCGTCCCGGGCAGTCATCGCTGGGACGCCGATCGCAAGGCGGAGCCTGACGAAGTGGTCTCTGCCGAAATGCCCGCCGGTTCGATTCTGTTCTGGTCGGGCGGGACCTTTCACGGCGCCGGCCAGAACCGCTCGAATGAATGGCGTTTCGGAGTGATCCTGACGTATTCGCTCGGCTGGCTTCGGCAGGAAGAGAACCAGTTTCTCGATGTTCCGCGGAACGTTGCTGACAAATTGTCGCCGGAGCTGCGCGCGATGATCGGATACAACATGCACGGGTCTCTGGGTTTTTTCGATCCGAGCGTCTAGACCTCGAGAACCCGAAACTCCGGCGGCAAGCGCGAAAGCGATTGGACCCCTCTTTGCGGACCGGGAGAATCAACGTCGACAGGTGTTGAAGCGGCCGCCGACTCGCTATCTGCTCGAAGGGCTCTCGCGGAGCAACGCATAGAGAAATTGATCGCAGATTTCGCCGTCCTGGTAGGCCTGCTTTCGGTGTCGACCCTCGAGTGAATAGCCGGCCTTCTCGAGCACGCGGCAGGACGCTGGGTTCCACTCCAGCACTCCGGCTTGCAGTCGCACGAAATCGTAATCTCGAAAATTGATCCTGATTGCGGCGCGTAGCGCTCGGGTCGCGATGCCGGCTCCCCAGAACGGCTCTCCGACCCAGTACCCGATTTCGGCGGTTCGAGTGTGCAGGTCTCGCAGCCTTTCGAAACCGACGCCTCCGACGATGTCGCCATCCAGGATGATTGCGAAATGCCGAGCTCGATCGGACTCGAGATTCGCGTTGGCGATCCAGTAGTCAGCGTGCGCAAGCTCGTAGGGGTGAGGAAACCGATCGGATAGATTTCGCCAGATCTGGCGATTGTTCGCGATTCGTGTCAGGGCTTCCTCGTCGCCGGACTGCCACAAGCGTATCTGGAAGTCGTCGCTGGATCGCTCCATTCCACGAAAGTACTCATGTAGTCGTCGTCGAACAAGCTGACTTCGACTGCGAATTGCGGCCAGATGCCGATCGTGGCTACGATTGCGATCACCCGCAACACCGGAGGGACAACCATGAAATTCGCCGAAGAGTTCACGTTCAACGCAACCCTGAAGCCACCCGTGCCGATCGGGACCGGGCCGATCGGAACGCGCATGTTCTACGAAGTGGTCGGGGGCGAGATGGTTGGCGAGAGATTGAGCGGTACGGTGCTCGGTGGCGGCGAATGGGCGTTGATCGGCCCGGATGGCTTTCTTCGAGTCGACGTACGCGTTCAAGTCGAAACCCATGATGGGGCGTACCTGTACATTCAATATCTCGGACTGCTCGAATTGAGCGATGCCGTTTCGGGTGCGCTGGCCAGCGGTGCCGGTACCGAGTTTGGCGATCAGTATTTTTTCACGAACCCACGAATCGAGACCGGTGACGAGCGGTATGCCTGGACGAATACGACATTCTTCGTGGGGGAAGGGCGAATTCTCCCAAATCTCGGTGTTGAATACCGCGTCTCATGCCCAATTTGATTCGCTTCCTCTGCTGGGCCAGCTACCGCGATGATCCCGACATCGCCCAGATGACTTGCTGGGGAAAACCGGTCGCGCGATGGGAAGGACGACACCCGAATAGCGAGACGGGATCTGTGGCTGTACCGTTCGGATACGCGCTAGTCACCTGAGGGCGGAGATCCGACCCGCGGCTTGCGTTTCTCAATCATCTGACCAATGCATGACATCTAAGGAGATTGGAATGGAGTTCCCGGCGATCATCACCATTGCGGCGCTTCTCGAGTACATGTTCTTTGCGTTTCGTGTAGGAACGAGCAGGGACAAGTTCGGTGTGGTCGCTCCTGCGACGTCTGGCCATCCTGAATGGGAGCGCATGTATCGCGTTCAACAGAACACCGTGGAACAGCTCGTCGTTTTCCTGCCGAGTCTTTGGCTCTTCTCGATGTTGGTCAACCCGATGGTTGGCGCCGGCGTCGGCGCCGTCTTTGTGATCGGTCGGGCGATGTACTACGTGGGCTACGTGAAGGATCCCGGGAGCAGGACCACTGGCTTCCTGATTGGATTTTTGGCAAACGTCGTGCTCCTGCTGGGCGCCCTGGGCGGCACGATCAAGACCATGCTCTAGCCCTCGCGGTGTCTGGCGAGTTTCGATTCGAGCGACTGACCCGCGTGCATGAAAAGGACATGGTCGAGTTCGCGGAGGAGTTTCGCGTCGAGGGCGATGACCATCTCGATCAGTTGATCGATCATCCGGATGCGTTCTTCGAATTGGCGGACAGGTTCGAGTTTGATCGCGATCTGCCGGATGATCGTGTCCCGATGTCGCAGTACCTGCTCTTCGAAGACGATCAGCTGGTGGCGATGAGTAGTCTGCGGCGGCGGCTGATCCCGGTCCTTCTTCTGGACGGTGGGAACATTGGCTACAAGGTCCGCACGACTGCACGTCGCCGTGGATTCGCGAAAGAGGTTCTTCGCCAAACGCTCGATGAAGCGCGTGGAATCGGGTTGGATCGCGTGCTGCTGACGGCCGAAGACTCGAACCTCGCATCGATTCGTGTAATCGAAAATGCAGGAGGCTTGCGCGACAGCGATTCGATCTCGCCGCGCACCGGAAATCGCATACGTCGATTCTGGATCGATCTCTGACAGTCGAAGCGGGTGAGGAACTCACGCTCGACTACGCGATGATGGATGATGATGACGAGACGATGGCCTGCGAATGCGGGGCACGAAATTGTCGAGGCACGGTCACGGGTAAGGATTGGCGTCGACGCGAACTGCAGGAGCGCCACCGCGGATATTTCTCGGCCTATCTGGCTCGACGGATCGCAGCGGGCGAGTCTGATGACTAGGGCGGCTCTGGTTCCCGAGCTCTATGTCAGCGACCTCGCGGCGAGCCTCGTTTTCTATCTCGAGGTGCTGGGTTTTCAGATCGAGTTCGATCGACCCGAAGATAAATTTGTCTGTCTGCGGTTGGGTGAAGCGCGTTTGATGCTCGAAGAAGCGCGTTCGCTGTCGAAGTCGACCGCGGCGGAGTTCGAGAGCGGCGAGTGGCGAGTGGCCGATCTCGAAAGGCCCTTCGGTCGCGGGATGAACCTCGAAATCGAAGTCGAGGATATCGTCGCGACAGATCAACGACTGCGCGAGCGTGGGATCGCGATGCTCTTGCCGTTACACGAGAAGACCTACCGCGTCGGTACAGAGCGACTACTCGTCAAGAGGTTTCTGGTCGCGGATCCCGACGGCTACCTCATTCGTTTCTCGCAGCAAATGAAGCGAGAAACCATCGACCCGAGCGATCGCTAGCGACGAGCGCTGAGTCGAGGGGGACCTGGTCAGGGGCTTCCGGAATCGGCGAGTTCTACTTCGACCAAGACGACATGGCCGGCGGCGCGTTCGATGTCTTGCTCGTGTGGCTTCCGACTTGCGTCGAGCTTGATTCCGTAGACCCGCGCGTCCCTGGGAACGGCGGTGAGGAACGCTCGAACGCCATCGCGAAACTCCTCGCTGTCGTCGACGATCGTTCGCGCTTTCGCGTGAAAGGTCTCTCGTGCGATTTCGATCTCGACCTCGGTCGGCCCATCGAGGAAGTTGTTCCACCAGCGCGTGTTGTGGCTCGACAAGAGCCGGACGAGGGAGCCCTCCTGCATGAAACTCAGAGGCGTGCTGAAGCTCCGGCCAGATCGGCGACCTCGATAGGAGAAGACGCACAGGTTCGCGCTGGCAATTCCATGGACCGGTGAGCGGAGGAGCCCACGTACGATCGGGTTCAGTACGGCGTAAAGGAGATCTTCGATGCGCATGCCTTTACTCCCATGGATCTGTTCGACCCGAAGTCAGTCGCTGGGTTCAGAATTTCGTTGGGTAAAGAGCATGAACGTGACGTTCTCTTCACAGTCGGACTCGTCGTCCCAAACGTCGACGGATACGAACTCTTCCTTGTCAGAGTGGAAGTAGAAGGAATTCAGATCGAGAAGATCGGCGAAAGCGACCAGCGTCGAATGACTCCAGAAGCGCCAACCATGATAGTTGAACAGGGTTCGCTTTTTCTTGCCCTCGACGGCCTGAAGCCGAAAGCTGAGATCATGGGTCAGCGGATTGGGATCGCCGCCCTTTTCGCCGGCGAGCTCGCATGTGAAGCCGGCGTCTTCTTGCTCTTGTCGCGTGAGTTCGTCCGTGTCGCCCATCTCCGAGACGAGACAGATCTGCGGCGTTTCGAGCATCAAGAAGTCGACGTGGGAAGTCGCCACCTTCATCAGCTGCATGAGCTGTTTAGCGCTGAAATAGTGATGGCTCTGTTTGCCGATATAGGCGAGAGAATCGCCAATGGTCTGTGATTTGACACGGTCCCAGACTTCAGCCGAGAGCACGTCGCCAACGATGTAGTCCTTGGAGGCTTCGGGCAGCCATTTCTGTGCGAGGACGAGTTCCTGCGCGTCCTCGTCGAGATCGATCATCATATAGTTGAACTCTGGGAAGCGGAAATGTCCCGCATAACAAAACTCTGCTGTCCCAGCCATCGGTTCGACGACGGTTCTAACATTCCTGCAGAGTTTCGTTTCGACGAAGTCCTCGACGCTGTAGTCGAAAGTGCCAAGAACGGACGAATAGACGGCGTAGGCATCTAGAGCATCGATCCCGCCCTTCTGATAGGCGGAGATATAGTCGTAATTCTCGACATAGGGCGAATCGTAGTTCTTGCTCCAGCCGTATTCGCTGAAGTCGTGGAAACCCAGCTGAGTGATCGACTGCCACAGGTCGAGTCGCGCTTTTCGACCGACTGGTTTTTCGCCAGCGATCTTGAATCCACGCAGAACGCAGGGGTGCATTCGTTCGAGAAAGCCGTCGCGAACGGACGGAGTCATTTTGTCGAGGCGGCAATCA
>CAWLAJ010000294.1:0-5252 GCA_963854795.1 Deltaproteobacteria bacterium UBA4427
ACGACTTCGCACACTTCCTCGATGATCCCTATGCGTGGCAGGGCTTCGCGCGCGAGAGCCTGAACGACGAGGTCGAGGTCCTGATCGTCGGTGGTGGATTCGGCGGGCTCCTCGCCGGTGCACGACTCCGGCAGGCTGGCGTCGAAGACATCCGCCTGATCGACCCCGCCTCGGATTTCGGCGGAACCTGGTATTGGAACCGCTATCCGGGCATTGCCTGCGACATCGAGTCGTACACCTACCTTCCGCTTCTCGAAGAACTCGACTACGTGCCCAAGGAAAAATACTCCTTCGGCCCGGAAATCCTCGAACACAGCCAGGCGATCGCGCGCAAATTCGATCTCTATCGCGATGTCTGCTTCCAGACCCGAGTCGAAGCGATTCGCTGGGATGATGAAGAGTCGCATTGGATCGTCACGACCAATCGAAACGACCGCATGAAGGCCCGCTACCTCTGCATGGCGACAGGTCCACTCAATCGACCGAAGTTGCCGGGCATCGCAGGGATCGAGGACTTCGAGGGTCATTCCTTTCACGCGAGTCGCTGGGACTACGAGTACACGGGCGGTGGCTCGGAAGGAAGTCTCACCGGGTTGAAGGGGAAGCGCGTCGGCATCATCGGCACGGGAGCGACTTCCGTTCAATGTGTTCCGCATGTGGGTGAATCCGCGGAACATCTCTACGTCTTCCAGCGCACGCCCTCCTCCATCGATGTCAAGGACAACCCCACGACCGATCCGGAGTGGCAGGCGAGCCTGAAGCCGGGCTGGCATCAACATCGGATGGACAACTTCAACTCGCTCGTCTCGGGAATTCCCCAGGCCGAAGATCTCGTCCATGACGGTTGGACCGATCTGATCGGCAAGCTGGTCGTTGGCCTGCGAAAGGGGACGACCGGAATTTCATCGGCCAAGGATCTCGCACTCGCGGTCGAGGTCGCTGACTTCGAGAAGATGGAAGAGATCCGCGCGCGCGTGGAGTCCATCGTCGAGGATCCCGAAACCGCGGAGGCACTCAAGCCCTATTACCGCCAGTTCTGCAAGCGCCCGTGCTTCCACAACGAATATCTCGACACCTTCAACCGACCCAACGTCACGCTCGTCGATACCCAGGGAAAGGGGGTCGAACGAATCACCAAGAAGGGCGTGGTGGTCGACGGTCAGGAATACGAGTTGGATTGCCTGATCTACGCCAGTGGCTTCGAGGTCGGCACCGACTACTCGCGGCGCGCCGGTCTCGAGATCTACGGACGAGATGGACAGAGTCTGACCGAAATATGGGCTGACGGCATTCGCACGCTGCATGGCATGCATGTCCGCGGCTTCCCGAATTGTTTCGTGATGAGCAATCCCCAGTCCGGCTTCACGGCCAGTTATCCCCATCTGCTCAACGAGCAGGCCGTACACCTCGCCTACATCATCCAGAACGGCCGCGAGAAGGGGCTGCGCGTCATCGAAGCCAGCGAAGAGGGAGAGGCGAAATGGGTCGAGCAATGCATCAGCAAGGCCCGAGACGCCGGCGACTTCTTCGAGAATTGCACGCCGGGCTACTACAACAACGAAGGTCAGATGTCCGACCGAAGCGTTCAGAACGGCTTCTACGGTGGCGGTTCGATCGAGTTCTTCAAGATCCTTGCGAACTGGCGAGGAGACGGTCAGCTCGAGGGATTGGAGACGCACTGAGTCGATGCCGCCGGAAGACGCCGACAGTCTGGACGGGCGGATCGGCCGCAAGGTCAAGAGCCGCCTGGCCATCTGCGAGGCCTGCCTGGATTTGATCCAGGAAGGCGTGCTCCAACCGAGCGCGGATCGAATCGCCAAGCGCGCCGGCGTATCCCGCCGATCGATCTTCAATCATTTCCACGATCTTGCAGAGCTCTACGACGCCGTCGGAGAAGTCGGGATGCAGCGCTATGCCCCGTTGCTCGAGCATGTCTCCGCGACCGGGAGCGTCGCCCATCGCGTAGAACGACTCGTCTTCGTCCGCTCGAAATTTCTAGAAGCCACGGTTCCGATTACCCGAGCGTTGACGGCACAATCGCTGGTCGGGCCCGCGATCGACCAGGCCGTCCGGGTTTCGCGCGACGCCCTTCGGCTCCACTGCAAGAATATCGAGCGTCTCTTCCAGAAGGATCTGGAACACCTGCCCGATCAGGACCAATCCGATGTGATCGAGGCCATCGGCGCAGCGACTAGCCCACATTTGTGGGAATACCTGCGCCGCAGTCGGGGAAGCTCGATGATCCGCGCTCGCGCGATCGTCAAACGAAGCCTGACTTCGATCCTTCGAGATGCGGGCGTCGACGCTTGATGAAGCGGCTCCCTTCATCGAGGCTCGATGGGTTGCCGACTCGACGCCAGCGCTAGGCGAAGGATTCGATCAACGCGCGGTGGATGCGCAGATCATCCGTGAGTTCTGGATGAAATGTACAAGCGAAACGTCTCCCCTGTCGCACCAGGACGGGCTCGCCGTCGACCCGTGCCATCACTGCGACCTCGGATCCGACTTCCACGATTTTCGGTGCACGGATGAATACGCATTTCGCACCGATCCAGCCGACCTCGGAATCCTCGCCAGCGGGTGCGACGAATGAATCGAGCTGCGTGCCGTAGGCGTTTCGCTCGGTCTCGATGTCGATCAATCCGAGAGTCGGGACCGGATGATTCCGAACCGATCTCGAGAGGATGATTGCGCCGGCACAGGTTCCCAGGATTGCGCCGCCCGCTTCGACGAATTCCTGGATCGGCTTCACGAGATCGAAACGCGCGAGTCCCTTTGAAATCGTCGTGCTCTCCCCACCGGGTAGGATCAGGCCGCGAAGGCCCTCGAGATCAGGGGCAGCCAGGACGCGCCGCCCTCGAGCGCCGAGGCGTTCGAGGGCGGCGAGATGTTTTTCGATGTCCCCCTGGATCCCCAGGACACCGACGATCAGAGACGAGTCCACTGTACTTGCCTTCGCCTACCAGCCGCGATTGGCCATTCGCTCGTTCTCGGCGAGCGTCTCCATCTCGATGCCTTCCATCGCAGCACCCAGGCCGCGACAGGCATTCAAGACCTCTTCCGGATCTTCCCAATGCGTATTGGCGTGTACGACCGATCGCGCCCGTGCGGCGGGATCAGAACTCTTGAAAATGCCCGAGCCCACGAAGACCGCCTCCGCACCGAGCGAACGGCAGAGCGCCGCGTCCGGCGGCGTTGCGATCCCGCCCGCGGCGAAATTCGGCACGGGCAGCTTCCCGTTTTCATGGACATAACGAACGAGTTCATAGGGTGCGCCCATATTCTTCGCCGTCGCCATCAACTCTTCCGCAGGCATCGCCTGAATCGCACGCATCTCGCCGATGACGCTGCGCAGATGACGGACCGCTTCCACGATATTGCCGCTTCCGGCCTCGCCCTTCGTGCGAATCATCGCCGCGCCCTCGCCGATCCGCCGAAGCGCCTCGCCGAGATTGCGTGCGCCGCAGACAAAGGGAACTCGGTATTCGTGCTTCGAAATGTGATGCTCGTCGTCCGCCGGCGTCAGCACCTCGCTCTCGTCGATGAAGTCGACGCCCATCGCCTCGAGGACCCGCGCTTCCTGGATATGGCCGATTCGAACCTTGGCCATCACCGGGATCGATACCGTTTTCTGGATCTGCTCGATCATCTCGACCGCGCTCATTCGCGCGACGCCGCCGTCACGGCGAATGTCCGCGGGCACCCGCTCGAGGGCCATCACCGCGCAAGCACCGGAGTCCTCTGCGATCTTCGCCTGCTCCGCGTCCGTCACGTCCATGATGACTCCGTTCTTCATCATTTCGGCGAGCCCCACCTTCAATTCGAAGGCCTCCGCCCCGCTCCGGCCCGCGCCGTTTCCTTTCTCTTCGTTTGCCATTGTCTAGTCCTCCTAGTTTCGAGAGAGTTTCGAAAGAAATTCATCGGAACGCTCAGAGATGCATTCCGGCTCTTCGTGCGGTGTTCGATTGCGCCGCTCGACTTGCGCGCACAACCTCACCGAGTGCGGTCACCCCGCGCCGGATCTCGTCTTCATCCGCGCAGGCCACCGTCAGCCGCATCGCACGCGAAGGGCGCGCGTCGGCCATGAACGACGCGCCCGGCGAAAAGAGCACCCCGGCCCGGGCGGCATCTGCCAGCAGGTCCCGGGTATCGATCTCGAAGGGAAGCTCCGCCCAGAGTTGATACCCGCCATCGGGCTTCGTCCAGGTCGTGCCCGACGGCATCGACGACTCGAGGGCTTCATCGATCACGCGATGTCGAACGCGAAGAATTCGTCGGATGCGCGCGAGATGGCGATCGTAGGCACCCGACTCGACGAAACGCGCCAGACCGGCCTGCAGTGGCAGCGCGTCCGACAGGTCCGTCGCGTGCTTCAGGGCGACGAGGCCTTCGAGCGCGCGACCGCGCGCAGAGAGCGAACCGACTCGAACACCCGGAAAGAGCGATTTCGAGAATGAAAAGAGCAGAACGACGATGTCTGAATCATCGAGCGCCGCCAGCGGTGGTATGTCCTCGTTTTGAAATCGCAGATCGAGCTCGAACGCATCCTCGATCACGGGAACACCATGGCGTTTCGCGATTGCGAGAACCTCGTGTCGCCGTTCGAGCGACATCGTCGTACCGAGCGGATTGTGAAAGCTCGGAATCGTGTAGAACGCTTTCACTTCGGGCTTGGCCAGGACACGGTCGAGGGCCTCCGGTTCAGCTCCATCAGCATCCATCGAAACGGGGGCTGGAGAAAGACCCAGGCCGGCCAGCGCCGAGAGCACGTTCGAGTAGGTCGGAACCTCGACGGCGATCTGGTCACCGGGTTCGGTGAAGAGACGAAGGGCCAATGAAATGCCCTGACTCGCGCCGTGACAAAGAACGAGTTCATCGGCGCTTCGAGCGACCCCGTGACCGAGGAAACGCGCAGCCATCGCCCTACGCAGACGCGGTGAGCCTTCCGGTGACGCATACGAAAAGAGATCCGGCCCTTCTTCTCGAATCGCCTGATCGATACACGCTCGAAATTCCTCGACCGGATAGAAACGCGGATCCGGAATCAGTCGATGAAGCGCCACGACATCGTCGCCGGTCGCATAACGGGGCCGAGTATTGTCGAGTGCGATCAACTGCTCGATCTGCGGCGCGAGTGTCAGCTCGATTTCGGATTCGCGCCGAGGCTCAGACGACGATGAATGAGCCGTTGCCGACGCTCCTCCCATCGCGCCGCGCGAGGGACTGACGAAGGTGCCGGCACCGACGCGGGC
>CAWLAJ010000295.1:0-5222 GCA_963854795.1 Deltaproteobacteria bacterium UBA4427
CCGACCAGGCGCCCTCCGACTCGAAGCGCTCCCGACAGGCAGCAGCGATCGTCCGGTAGCCAGACATGCCCTTTCGCTTTCGCAAAAAGGGAAACCAGCCGGACCCGAAATTGATCGCATCGAGAGCGACGACGAAGGCGAGCTTCTCTACTTCGCTTCCCTCGAGATCCCGGGCCGGATCGAGGCCTTCGTCGCTCCACGGCTCAATGGCGAGGCGAGCCGCAAAGCGAGATAATTCGCTTTCATCGATTCGAACGGACGAGGCGCGGCGCGCCACTTCCGCGCAAGCAGAACGAATTCGATCGAATAGCCCCTGCTCGTCGGACTCGGTCGTGGCTGCGCCAATCTTGGACGAAATCAAGCTGTAGCCTTTCTTGCAATTGGTGCCGAGCACATCGGCATACGACGACGGCAAGGTACCGGATGCGCTTGGCCATTCGGACCGGGTACGATCTACCTCATGCGCAGGACCGCGAAACGACTCGTCATCACCGCCGCGATACTCGCCGCCGTCGTCCTCATGGGTGCGTGGACACGAAATCAGCTCGGGATCGAACTCGACGTGGAGTCCGTTCGCGACTTCGCGATCGGACTCGGTCCCGCTGGACCCATTCTCTTCGTCTTCATCGTCGCCGGCCGATCACTACTGGCCTTGCCTTCACAGGTCGTGTTGATCGCAGCCGGCCTTTGCTTCGGAACGGCCGTCGGCACGGTCGTCGGAGGCCTGGGCTTGATCGGGTCTGGTCTGGCGCTCTTCCTGCTCGCGCGTTTTGCGGGCCGCGAATCGATTGAAAAGCGCCTCGGACCGAGAGGCCGCAGCCTCTTCGCGTTCGCGAGTCAGAGAACGGGTGCGGTCACATTTGCCATCGCCTGTGGCTACCCGCTCTCGCCCCTCTCGCCACTTCACGCAGGCGCGGGCCTGACACCAATGCCGATCTACAATTTCGTCCTTGCTGCATTCGTCGGCGGGTTGATTCGCGCCTCGATTTTCGCCTATTTCGGAAGCGCGTTGATCGAAGCGAGCTGGACGCAGGCGATCGTTGCCGCCGGCCTCTTCATCTTCGCAGCGATCATCCCACTGGCCTTTCCGACGGGTCGATCATGGCTTCGCGAGATCTTCACGCCTCCCCAAAGCGACTAGACGATCGGGAGAATCAAGACTCCGATTGCGCGCGAAGAAGATTGAGGGCAGAGCCGGCACGAAACCACTCGATCTGATCGTCATTCAGAGTATGCGCCACCTCGAAGCGATCCTCCTTGCCGTTCTCGTGGTGGGCAATGACTTCGAGATTGCGATCGGGGGCCAGTTCAGACAGGCCGACGATGCTGATTCGATCGGTCTCGTCGATCAAATCGTAGTTGGCGGGATCAACGAACGTCAGCGGAAGAACGCCCTGCTTCTTGAGGTTGGCCTGATGGATTCTGGCGAAGCTGCGCACGATCACGGCGGCGGCGCCGAGATGTCGCGGCTCCATCGCGGCGTGTTCGCGACTCGAACCCTCACCATAATTCTCGTCCCCGACGACGACCCAGCGAAGCCCGCGCTCTTTGTAGTTTCGTGCGATCGCCGGAAAGGAGAGCCCGCGCTCGCCGGACTCGACATTCAGACCGACACCTGCCTCTCCGGTGAACGCATTGATCGCTCCAATGAACATATTGTCGCTGATGTTGTCGAGATGACCTCGAAAGCGCAGCCAGGGTCCGGCCATCGAGATGTGGTCCGTCGTACATTTCCCCTTGGCCTTGAGCAGCAGCGGCAATTTCTCGTAGTCCGCACCATCCCAGGCCGAGAAGGGCTCGAGAAACTGCAGGCGTTTACTCTCGGGATTGATCACGACTTCAACTGATTCGCGCTCCGCCTTGTCAGGCGGTCCTTCGTAACCGCCGTAACTGATCTCGAACCCCTGATCCGGAATCTCCGGCGCTGAACCCGGAGGATCGAGTTTGAACCGCGTGCCGTCCGGAGCCTCGATTTCATCGGTCGTCGGATCAAAATCGAGGGTGCCAGCGAGCGCGTATGCCACGCAGATTTCTGGGCTCCCGATGAAGGAGAGCGTCTCAGGATTCCCGTCGTTGCGCTTGGGAAAATTTCGATTGAAGGAACTGAGGATCGAATTCGCCTGTCCAAATTCGATGTCGTCGCGCTTCCACTGACCAATACAGGGCCCGCATGCGTTCGCCAGAACTGTGGCTCCGATCTCTTCGAGTGCCGCCTTCTGCCCGTCCCGACTGACCGTGTCGTCGACCTGTTCGGAACCTGGAGTGCAGAAGAGCGTCGACCGAACTTTGGCGCCATGGCGCGAGGCTTGAGCTGCAACATCTGCGGCGCGGGAAAAGTCCTCGTACGAGGAATTCGTACAGCTACCGATCAGACACGAAGAGAGTTCGATCGGATAGCCATTCTCCTTGGCGTCCGCTGCCATCTTCGAAACGGGACGCGCCAGATCGGGTGTATGGGGGCCGACGATATGCGGCTCGAGTGTCGACAAGTCGATCTCGACGATCTCGTCGAAGTAGCCGTCCGGATTCGCGAGCACGTCTTCATCGGGTGTGAGCAGATCCAGGTTCGCCGCAGCAAGATCAGCGAGGTCACTTCGCTCGGTCGCCTTCAGGTAGATCGCCATTCGCTCGTCGAAGGGAAAGATCGAGGTCGTCGCCCCGAGTTCGGCACCCATATTCGTGATCGTTGCCTTACCGGTACACGACAAGGACGCGACACCGTCTCCGAAATATTCGACGACGCGATTCGTACCACCCTTCACTGTCAGTAGATCGCAGACTTTCAGGATGATGTCTTTGGGCGAAGTCCAGCCAGAGAGTTTGCCGGTCAAGCGAATTCCGACGAGTTTGGGATAGAGAACCTCCCATGGAAATCCCGCCATGACATCGACGGCATCTGCGCCGCCCACGCCACAAGCGAACATGCCAAGGCCGCCAGCGTTCGGCGTATGAGAGTCGGTTCCCAACATCATGCCACCTGGGAAGGCGTATTTTTCGAGCACGACTTGATGGATGATGCCCGCGCCCGGTCCCCAGAATCCGAGCCCGTAGCGAGCAGCGCAGCTCCTGAGAAAACTGTAGACCTCCGAATTCGTCTTGCGCGCCGCGTCCATGTCGATGTCCGCGCCGCGATGAGCCTGGATCAAATGATCGCAATGAACGGTCGCCGGTACGGCGGTTTCATTGCGGCCCGCTTGCATGAATTGGAGTAGAGCCATCTGCGCGGTTGCATCCTGCATCGCGACGCGATCCGGCCGAAGCAAGAGGTAGGAATCGCCGGGATGGAGTTCCTGATTTTGCGGATCATCGAGATGGCCAAGTAGAATTTTCTCGGCCAGAGTGAGCGGCCTAGCAAGTCTCGCGCGCACGATCTCCAGGTTTGCATTGATCTTCGAATAAGTAGCGGCGACGAGTTCGGCAGTCGTCTCGATGGTCGTCATTAGGCTCTCCGTCTTCACAATATGGTGTAGGGATATCGCTGTAGGTCTGCCGTTCTGGGGGCGTGGTAGGCGTTCACGTTCGGCCATTTCTCATCGACTCAGCCGTGAAGCCACCTTAGCGCAGGCTTGCCCAGACCGGCGGGGGTCTGCAATGTGGAATCAACGATGCACAGGTCGGATGCCGTCTCGCTTGCCATCAATCCCAGCGCAACTGCACCATGACGAGACCTACGACGAGAACGACCGCAGAGATGATTCGACGGCGTCCGAAGGATTCGCCGAGAACGCGAGTTCCAAGAATGGCTGCGAAGAGCACACTGGATTCTCGCAGCGAGGCGACCGTCGCCATCGGAGCTCGTGACAACGCCCAGAGCGCGATCGTATAGCCGACCGTAGCCATCAGGCCGCCGGCCACACTATGCATCCCATGTTCGCGCAGAGCGGCGAGTCCCGCCGAGCGGCGAAGAAAAATGGTCGTCAGCACCATCGGCACACTGCCGAGAAAGAAGGACCAGCCGACGAAGACCGCGGCATGATCGACGGACCGCACACCGCGTCCATCCGAATACGTATACAAGCCGATCAACAGTGCCGTCAGAACTGCCATCCCGACCGCACGACGCGAGGACTGTTCGCGAGCTCCCGAAGCGCCTAACGAAAAAATCGCGATTGCGGCCAAAGTCAACCCAACGATCTGGTTCGGCTCCAGACTTTCGTTGGCTCCGAAAGCGGCCAGCGTAGCCACACCGAGAGGCGCGAGTCCCCGTGCAATGGGATAGACCTGACTCAGATCTCCTAGTTGATAGGTCCGGATCAGGGCGAGTTGATAGGCATAGTGAACACAGGCGGAAAACAGCAGCCACGTCCAGGTCGAAGCCTCCGGAAACGGGTACCAAATCATCAAGGGCAACCCGCAGAGCCCGCCGGTCGCCACGATGATCGTAATCGTGATCAGTGGATCGCGACTCGCCTTCGACAGCGCGTTCCAGGTCGCATGAAGCAGCGCGGAGAACACAATGAGCCCGACCGTGAGTCCGTCTGCCGAGAAGTTCAATTCGTTTCAGCCTTTCGCGAGGATGGTTTCATGGAACCTCACGCGCGAGTCGGGGTACGCATGATCGGAATCCGGCGGATCGTCAGGGTCAGCGATCGAAATTCTCTTCTCGGCCCGGACGTGATGCGGACTGTCGCACAGCCCTCTGGGGAGTACCCATTCGAATGCACCAGCCTGCTAGACTGACGCGACTGCCCTCCTCTCCTTCCCCTTTCACTGGACAATGATCGTGCCTCGCTCCGCTCTGCCAGCGCGCGAAGACACTGACTCGAAAGAACTGACATCATGAAGAAGTCGGAAATGTGTGGGCTGAGAATTTTCGTCGCCGGTACGTGCGTCGTCCTGGGACTTCAATTGGGCATCGTGCAGGCGTCCAATGCCGAGTCCGCCGAGTCCGCCGAGTCCGCCGAAAGCACCGCGGTGCCGGCCGCCGTGAGCACGCCCCAAGCAACGATCGAAACCTTCCATGCTGAGTTGCTCGAGATCATGAAGCACGCCAAGGAGCTCGGAATCCAGGGCCGAATCGACAAGCTGGGGCCACTGATGAATCGGACCTTCGACCTCACATTCATGGCGAGCAAGACCGTCGGACGACACTGGCGAAAGCTCTCTACGGAAGACAAGGATCTCTGGGTCGACGCCTTCAAGCGCTTTACGACGGCCAACTATGCAGGTCGATTTACCGGATTCACGGGCGAAGAGTTCGTCACGAACGGCGTGGAAGAAGC
>CAWLAJ010000296.1:0-5199 GCA_963854795.1 Deltaproteobacteria bacterium UBA4427
CTTCACGGTCGTCACTCGATCGCGGGGACCCGCGGCGAGACACGGCTACATTCGATCGCCCTGCCCATTCCTACGGAGATCTGATCTCCCATGTCCCGTTCTGAGACGACCCCCGATGACTCAGCCGCCCTGCCCACACCGGCGCGAGAGGCGACCACGATCGATCAATGGGCGGAGGAAGCGGAGGTGGTCGTCGTCGGACTCGGTGTGGCCGGAGGCGCTGCGGCGATCGAAGCGGCGCGGGCCGGTGCCTCGACCCTGGTTCTAGAACGGGCGACCCGAGGCGGCGGAGCCACCGCGCTTTCCGAGGGGACGATCTACTTCGGTGGCGGAACTCGGGTTCAGAAGGCTGCTGGCTTTCGCGACACACTGGACTTGATGCAGACCCATGTTCGCGCTGCCGCCGGCCCGACGAGCGACCCCGAAAAGGTTCGGCTCTACTGCGAGAACAGTCTCGATCATTTTGATTTCTTCACCAGCATCGGCGTCGAGTTCAAAGACACTTTCTACGCCGAGAAAGTAATCTTCCCGCCCACCGACGATTGCCTGATCTTTTCGGGCAACGAAGAGGCGTACCCATTTTCGGAGCAGAGCCAGGCCATGCCTCGCGGTCACAAACCGCGCAAGGAAGGCAGCGCGGGTGGCTACATCATCGAAGCCATGATCAGCACGCTCGCCGATCTCGGCGTCCGCGTTCGAAACGAAACCAGGGTCGAAGCACTCGTGCGAAACGAAAGCGGCCGAATCGTCGGCGCCATCGCGATCGCCGATGGCGAGGAGATCGCGATCAAGGCGACGCGCGGAGTCATTCTCACGACAGGTGGCTTCATCATGAACAAAGACATGGTCCGACACTACGCACCGGATCTGGCAAAGTGTAAGTACCCGATCGGCAGCGAGGGCTGCGACGGGAGTGGCATCCGAATGGGTCAGGGCGCCGGTGGGAACGCCGTCAACATGCACGAAGGCCTGATGACCACGCCCTACTATCCGCCGATCTCCCATCTCGAAGGCTTGATCGTCGACCTGGAAGGAAAGCGATTCATCAACGAAGACTGCTATCACGGACGCGTCACCGACGCGATCATGCAAATGGCCGGAGGGCGCGCCTACTTGATCGTTGACGACTCGATCTACGGCAAGACGATGGTCCCGTATGAAATCGCGGGGGTCGAAGAAACCATCGAAGAACTCGAAACGACGCTCGGAATACCGACGGGCCAACTCGCCCAGACATTTTCGTCCTACAACGAGTGCGCCGCAGACAAAGAGGACCCGCTCTTCCACAAGGCAGCGAAATACGTCAAGCCGCTTCTCGATCCGCCCTACGCGGCCCTCGACCTCTCCGTCTCGAATAGCCTGTGGGCCGCATTTACACTCGGCGGACTCGAAACCCGAACGACCGGCGAAGTGCTCTCGGCGGACGGCGGGAGCGTCGCGGGTCTCTACGCCGCCGGACGAGCGTCCGCCGGCTTGACTCGTTCCGGACGCTACTACGCGAGCGGAATGTCGATCGGGGGAAGCAGTTTCTTCGGGCGGCTGGCCGGACGACGGGCCGCAGCCGCTTCCGGCGTGGACAACGAGTCGCTGGCGTAGCACCGCAATTTCTGCCTGAACGGGGATCGCCACGTCAGTGTCGCCGTCTTCGCAGACGGCCAGAAATCCGATCGAAGCCTATGTAGAGTCTCGATCCAGCGCCTATCCGTTCCTGCCATGAGAGAACATGATCGAGTGGAGTGAATCCCAGCTGATGATCCGCGACGCCGTTCGACGATTCGTCGAATCTGAAATCGCGCCGCACGTCGAAGAACTAGAACATGGCGACCTGCCCCCCTATGACATCTTGCGAAAGATGTATTCCGCGTTCGGAATGGACGAGATGGCGCGCGCGTTTCGCGAAACAAATCGAAGCAGAGAAGTCAGGCAAATCACGCAAGGGCGGCTCGCCGAAAGACGACGACATCGAAGCGCGCGCGGACCAGGCTGCGGCCGGCCTGATTCCGATCATCGAATTGTGTCGTTATTGCCCGGGTATGGTGACGGCGTTAGGCGTGAGTGTGGGTCTGACCGCCTCCGCCATCCTCTCGAAGGGAACCATCGAACAAAAGGAGCGTTGAGCGCTCGAAATACTCACCCTCGAGAAGATCGGTGCCTGGGCCATCACGGAGCCGGGTTCAGGCTCAGACGCTTTCGGCGGAATGCGCGCTTCGGCGAGGCGTGAGGGAGACGAATTCGTCTTGAACGGATCGAAGACCTTCATCACCAACGGACCCCATGCCGATACCACCATCTTCATCTGCAAACTCGAGGAAGACGACGTCGACCTCCGCGACCGCAAGATCCTCAACTTCGTTCTCGATCGCGGAATGCCCGGGTTCGAGCAGACGGGAGCACTTCGCAAGATGGGCCTGCATTCGTCTCCGACCGGCGAACTCTTCTTGACAGATGTGCGTGTCGGCATGGACCGGCTGCTCGGAGGAGAAGAGGCGCTCAACAAGGGCGGCGGCGGACGCGAAGGCGCCAAGGGGACTTTTCAGACCGAACGCTCGGGCGTGGCGGCGATGGCGCTCGGAATCGTCGACCGTTGTCTCGACCTCTCGCTCAAATACGCTCGCGAGCGCGTGCAATTCGGGCGCCCCATCGGCGAATATCAGCTCATCCAAGACAAACTCGCGCGTATGGAAGTGGCGAGAATGAACCTTCAGAACCCGGTCTTTCGAACGATCGAACTTGCGGCGCACGGAAAGACGATGACCTTCGCCGAAGCCTCGGCCATGAAGCTCTACGCGGCGCGAGCGGCCGTCGAGGTCGCCATGGAAGCGGTGCAGGTCTACGGCGGGAACGGATACATGTCCGAATACGTCGTCGAACAGTTTGCACGCGATGCAAAAGTCTTGCAGATCTACGCCGGGACGGACGAGATCCAGATTCGCGCGATCGCGAAGGACCTGCTTCGGGGTTCGTGACGGGGAGCTCGGTCCCGTCGAACTTCTTGATGTTAGTCGGGTTGTAACGATCCCGATGAAGCGGCTACACCCTTCAATCCGCTTGACGACAACGCACTTTGAAGTTCGTCGAGGCATCCCTGGCAGAGCGCTTGGCTCGCCGGGATCGAAGTTCCGGAAATGGCTCGAAGTACGGTGCCACACCAGGCGCAGGTCTTGCCCATAGTCCCCCCGTTCTATTCGAATGTGTTTACAGTCCGTCTTTGACTACTTTTCCGATCCGAGGGCGATCTGTCGATCCGGATTTACCCCGATTCGGACAGGCATTTTCTCCCTCGCACTCGCCACAGCCCAGACAAGGTGTGTCGGCTGTCAGAGAAATCGAGCAGCGCGCAAGGAGCCAGGAATGCGGGTCCCAGAGATTTCGAAAGACCATCCCCTCGTCGTTTGCGTCGGATTCCCACCCTTCGCGGACGAATCGTTCATGGGGCGATTGCGAAAAATCGAGGGCATCGAACCTGTGGTTCTTCCCATCGACGCCCAGGCGAACTGGGCGGGTGCCACGGCCCACATCCCGCACACCGAGCCGCCTCCCTGGGCCACCACGGTCGCCAAGGAGCGTGAGGCGCTTCTCGCTCGAGCCCATGTCTTGACGACCCTCCACACTCCCGACCGCCTGGCGGACCGCGCGCCGAATCTGATCTGGATTCAGGGCTCCGGCGCGGGGGTCGAACAATTTGCCACAGCCGGCCTCGATCGGGACAAGGTCATATTGACCAATTGCGCCGGCGTGAGCGCGACTTCGATGTCGGAATGGGTGATCGGACGGCTTCTGCAGGTCTGGAAGCGATTCCGGACGGTCGACGAAATCCAGCAAGCACATCGCTTCAAGCGCAGTTACGGACGAACGTTCTCGGGATCGACGATCGGCATCGTCGGCCTGGGCCAGATCGGCCGCGCGGTGGCGTCCCGCGCGCGTGCCTTCGGGTGCACGACGCTCGGGATGACCCGCAGTGCCCGCCTCGGCGACGTGTCAGCCGATGTCGATCGACTCTACCCCGCTGATCAACTTCACGACATGCTGCGCGAATGCGATGCCGTCGTGGTCGCGGCTCCCTCCACGCCCGAAACCCACCATCTGATCGACGCCGCCGCCCTGGCCGCCATGGGCCGCCATGCGGTGCTCGTCAATGTGGCTCGCGGCACGCTCGTAGATCAAACCGAACTCGCCCGCGTGATGAAGGAAGAACCGCTCGCGGCAGCGATTCTCGACGTCTTCGACCCGGAGCCGCTGGAACCGGAGAGTCCGCTCTGGGATCTCCCCAACGTCTACATTTCGGCGCATTCCTCGGTCTCGCTCGATCGCTACATGGAGGACGTCTTCGAGATCTTTGTGGACAACCTCGAGCGTATTCTCGCCGGCAGGGAACTGCGCAACGTCGTCGATATGAAGAGTCTCGGCTTCGAATAGCCGGCAGCCGGGCGCAATCGGGTTTCGATCGGATGGTCTGGGGATGAGTCGGACGGTCGGGTCTAGCCTTCGAGGGGCTAACCTTCGACGGCAATGGGCAGGCCAAGCAGCTTGCGGGCCTTGAGCGTCGCCGCGTTCGCTGCGCTTGTCGTCGTTTGGGTCAACAAGAAGCTTCGCTGTTCGGAGGCTTCGACGGCCTGAACCACGGCCTTCCTCACACTCGAGCGGCAGTCGCCACAATTCGTCCCCGCCCCGGTCGCACGGACCACCTCACGCGTCGAACAGGCTCCGCCCCGCACGAGGCGACGAATCTGTCGATCGGTGACGCCGCGACATTGACATACGATCATCGAAGAGATCTCTCCCGGTTCCCGCTTTCTGAGTCATCGACATCTTATTCATAAAGAAAATGAAAATCAATGTCATTTTCAATATTGCCTCCGAGATTCCTCCTTATGGCGAAGGGCTCTCACAACGGATCGCGAGAATCGGAAGGTCTCCAGGACCTTCGCCGCCCTTCGACTCTGTATCCCCTTGGGGAGAGCGATCTGAACCCTTCATCGAAGAAGGCATCACGCCCGGTTTGCTCGAGTCCGTTTCCGAAAAATGGCATTCGCTATGCCATGATCACGATACGCGCGAATTCGAGAACCCACCCACCCTCGCACTCTCGCACTCTCGCACTCTCGGCTTCATCGGGCGACGTAGTCAGGAAGATGTGATGTCTGCAGCCAACAAGGCCCCGATCGATTTCCAGGTCAACCGCGACGACTTTCGCGATTG
>CAWLAJ010000297.1:0-5161 GCA_963854795.1 Deltaproteobacteria bacterium UBA4427
TGCCCGGCGGCACCGGCTCGTTCAATCCCCTGGTGGGGACCTACGAGACCTCCGACGAGCGGTACGTGTGCTTCGTGATGCTCCAGGCGGCGCAGTACTGGGAGGACGTCTGCGAGCACCTCGACCGTCCGGACCTGGCGACCGACCCACGCTTCGCCGACGCCGAGAAGCTCGCCGCCAACGCGAGCGAGGGGGTCGTCATCCTGCGCGAGATCTTCAAGACGAAGACCCTGGCCGAGTGGACCGAGCGCTTCCAGACGCTCAAGGGCCAGTGGGCGCCGGTGCAGAGCTCGCTCGAGGTCGCGGACGATCCGCAGGTCCGCGCCAACGGCTACATGGCGAAGGCAGTGACGAGCGACGGAGCAGAGTTCGAGCTGGTGTCCACGCCCGTGCAGTTCGACGAGGAACCGACATCGACCCAGCGCGCGCCGGACTTCAACGAGCACGGGGACCAGATCCTCGAGGAAATCGGCCTCGACATGGAGCGGATCCTCGCGCTCAAGGCGACGGGCGCCGTCGCCTAGCCTCGAGCGGCGGCCCCGGGAGGCGAGGCCTACTGGCAGGGCGCAACGCCCGCGCAGCCCAGCCCGACGGGCCGGAAGCCGGGCCCCAGCTCGGGAGGAAGAGGGTGAGGTCGGGTGAGCCGACGGCTCCGTCGCCGGTCATGTCGATGTCCGGGTCGAAGGACGGATTGCTGGTGGAATTTCTCCAGCTGCCCAGGAAAACGACCCTGTCCCCGGAAGGGGCCACCTAGCCCCGCCGGGGCTTAGTTGTCAGAATGCCTAGTATCGGCGGTGCGGAAAACGCAGCTTGTTTTTCCTATTCTCACACGCTTCGCGAAGCACAGATCCTGATCGAGCGTTGGCGACGGGACTACAACGCGTTCCGGCCGCACAGTTCGTTGGGCTACCAGCCGCCGGCACCCGAAGCAGTCGAAGTCGGGCCGCCGATCGGGAGAATCTTCACACCGGACACCGAGCTTGCTCTAACATAGGCACTGGTATCGCAATCGGGGTCAGGTCATTTCAGCGACGTACTGACCGAGGAGGATACGGTCCTCCTCCACGAATACGTTCGCGCCCGGGCGCACCAGGATCGAGAAGTGGCCCTGGGCAACCAGGCAGAACCGCGGTGGACATGGCTGGATAGCGTTCGCTGAGCCCGGGCCGGTCGAGAGAGATCAAGGCCCCCAAAAAGCACGCTCGCCTAAGGAAACTCTGGAACAGCACCGTACGCATTTGGGCGAGGCTCGGAAGCCCGCGTCAACCAGGGCACCAGGACGAACCAACCCAGAAGCGGGACGGGCAGGACCCAGAGCAGACCCCACCATCCGCTTTTCCCGATGTCGTGGAGTCGCCGCACGGTGACCGCCGCGGAAGGCAGAAAGAACACGGGCCGGTAGAGCAGGATGAGAAGTCCCGCATCGTCCAGGGCGCGGGCAAGGGGCAGCCAGTCGCCAAAGGGCAGGCTCGACAAGCGCACGACGGGGGCGTCGATCCATTGGTCGACCCCGATGATCACCACGTACCCGAGGCAGAAGAACAGGAGGAAATACCAGAATTCGCTTCGGTCCGCGCGACCGCGGAAGACGGCGTAGCGTCGAAAGCAGCGTCCGGCGGCTCGGATCAGAGACGAGACGATCACGACTCACCGAGACTAGCCGGACTGACCAGGCGGAACCAAGGTGGGGGGATCTTCCTGCGCGGGGAGCACCGGGGGCGCCACCGGCATGAACTCGAAGAGCAATGCCTAGTATCGGCGGTGCGGAAAACGCAGCTTGTTTTTCCTATTCTCCGCAAGATCGTACGAGGCAATGCGATCAAGTTCTTCAACCTGGACATCGAGTAGCAGTCGACGGAGGGTCCGGATCGATCACTTTCCTCTCCACTGCGGAGCGCGCTTCTCCGCGAAGGCTTTCGGGCCTTCTTTCGCGTCCTCGCTCTGGAAGACATGCCGGGCGATCTCCGACTCGACCTTGTAGGCTTCCTTCAGTGGGAGCCCGAGGCCACGGAGAACGCTCTCCTTGGTGGCCTGCACGGCCAGGGGCGCGTTGGCATTGATGCGCTGCGCCCAGTCGTAGGCCTTGTCGAGCAGCTCACCTTCTTCGACGATCTCGTTCACCAGACCGACCTCCAGTGCGTGTTCAGCAGGGAAGCGCTCGGCGGTGAGGAGGAACTCCATGGCAGCGGGGAAGGCCAGCTGCCGGGGGAGGCGTACCGTCGTCCCTCCTCCGGCGAAGAGACCCCGCTTGGGCTCCATCACGCCAAAGCTCGCATTCCTGGTGGCGATCCGGATGTCGACTCCTCCCAGCATCTCCATGCCGCCTGCGACACAGGGGCCGTTCACGGCTGCGATCACCGGCTTGTAGAGCTTGACGTTGCGAAGCACGGCGTAGGTGCCGTCGCTCAGCTTGCAGCCGTCGATTTCGGTGACCTCACCCTTTGCGATCTCCTTCTGCAGCTCGGTGATCTGGGGGATGTAGGTCTTCAGGTCGGCGCCGGACATGAAGTTCTGGCCCACGCCCGTCACAATGGCAGTCCAGGCGTCTTCGTCCTCCCCGAACCGGCGCCATGCCGCTGCCAGATCACGGAAGTGGTACATGTCCAAGGCGTTCTTTGCCTCGGGCCGATCGATGCTGATGAGCACCACGTGCTCGTCGTTCTTTTCGTAGTGGATGGGCATCTCTCGCACTGCTCCCCGGTAGTAGTATAAGTCAGGATGAGTTCATGAACTTCGGATTCAGTGAAGAACAGGAGCTGCTGCGGAGTGAGGTGCGCCGTTTTCTCGACGAGCGTTGCCCGCTTCCCGAGGTTCGCCGCCTGAAGGAAACCGACCTGGGTTTCAGTGAAGAGCTGTGGGCCGAGATGGCCCGGCTCGGTTGGCTGGGCGTCACGCTTCCGGAGGCCTACGGGGGGGCCGGACGGACCTTCTCCGACTGGATCGTCATCCTCGAGGAAACCGGGCGCAGCCTCTTCCCCTCTCCGCTGATCGCCAACACCCTGGCCGCCACGGCAATCCTGGAGCTGGGCGAAGAAGAGCAGAAGCGGCGCTGGCTCCCGCGATTCGCCGATGGCTCTCTCAAGGGAACGCTGGCGCTCTTCGAGGAGGGGGATGGGCTGTGGGCCCGCGACACGGCACTGCGCGGCGAGCGCGATGGCGCTGGCTTCATCCTGAGCGGGCAGAAGCGTTACGTCTCAGATCCGGAGGCCGCGGACCTCTTCGTCGTGTCGTTTCGCTGCGGTGACGAGCCCGACGCTCTGGGGCTCGCCGTGCTCGAGGCGAACGCCGCTGGACTCGAGGCGCAAGCGTATCCCCTGATCGACGCGACCAAACGCATGGGCAACCTGAACCTGGCTGGCGTTCGCGTGAGCCCCGATCAGCTGCTCGGAGCTCCCGGAACAGCGGGGCCTCCGATCGAACGGCTGATCGACCAGGGAGCCATCGCGGTCACGGCCGAGATGTCCGGTGCCGTCGACGCAGCCTTGCAGCTGACGGTGCAGTACGCGCTGGAACGGATCCAGTTCGGGCACCCGATCGGACACTTCCAGGCAGTGAAGCATCCCCTGGCCGAGATCTACGTAGATCTGGAGTCCTTCCGGTCCCTGCTCTACTATGGCGCGTGGGCCGTGGACAACCGCCCCGACGAAGTGTCGCGCTCGGCGTCCCTCGCGAAGGCCTACGCGGTCGACACCTTCGTCCGCATGGGGATCGACGGAATCCAGCTACACGGCGCAACAGGATTCACGGTGGCGAACGACATCCACCTCTACTTCATGCGCTCCAAGTGGGCGCGTCCGATGTTCGGCGACGCGAATGCCCACTATGAGCGCGCATTCGAGCTACGCCACCTCCCCCTGCTTCGAGGCGGAGCGCATTTCGATCTGACCTCAGAAGAAGAGGCGTTCCGCCAGGAGGTGCGCGCCTTCCTCACCGAACACTGTCCAGCCCGCAACAGTCGAGGTCTGGAAGAGATGGTCAAGTGGTGGGAAGCCGTACGGAAGAAGCGCTATGTCGGGTTCTCCTGGCCCCGCGAGTGTGGCGGCGGTGGCGGGACCGTGATGGAGCAGTTCATCCTCAAAGAGGAGATGCTCAAGGCAGAGGCGCCGATGATCGGCAAGGACTACACGGGCCTGGGCTGGGTCGGTCCCGCCATCATCCAATTCGGAAGCGAAGAACAGAAGCAGAGGTATCTCCCGGACATCCTCGACGGCAAATCCGTGTGGTGCACAGGCTACTCCGAGCCCGACATCGGAAGCGACCTGGCGGCTCTTCAGTGCAAGGCCGCGCGCGACGGAGACGAGTACATCGTCAACGGGCAGAAGATCTGGATCTCGCTCGCCCACATGGGAACGGGCATCTACTGCATGGTGCGCACGGACTTCGAATGCGAGAAGTTCGACGGCATCACCTGCTTGCTGATTCCGCTGGACTCCCCCGGCATCGAAGTTCGCCCCATCAAGAGCTTTGCCGGGGATCAGTTCGCCGATCTCTACAACGAGGTCTTCTTCGAGGACGTTCGCGTGCCTGTGGAGAATCGCGTCGGCAAGGAGGGCGAGGGCTGGCAGATCATCTGTTCCGCGCTCCAGAACGAGCGCTCTGGCATTGCCGAGGTCAATCGCCACCACAAAGCGCTCGAGCGGCTGATCGAGCTGGCGGGTGAGTCGCGAATTGCGGGCAAGCCCGCCCTCGGTGATGCCGAGCTGCGGCGCAGCCTCACCCGCTTCTCTGCCAGAATCGAAGCGGCTAGCCTCAACGGGCTGCGAACCCTGACGCGTCAGGTGCGCGGGGAGCTCACGGAGAGCGATGCGTCGATCAACAAATTGCACAACTGCAACCTGCTCGTGGCCATGGCAGAGCTGGGAATGGAGCTGCTGGGCGGTGCCAGTCCGTACACAGGAGACACGGCGGCATCTCGCGACCGCGGCAGGTGGCAGGTCGGTGCCCTGGGCTGGCCCACGACGGTGATCGGCGGCGGCACCCCCAACATCCAGAAGAACATCATCGCCGAGCGAATACTCGGGCTCCCCAAAGACTAGGCAATGGATCCGCTCAGCCGACTATTCACCTGGCTCGAAGACCGCGTCGAGCGGCCTCGCCTGCTTGCGATCCGCAGTGCATTGAGCAGCAACCCGGGGGCCCTGCGCACCATGGGCTTCGTGTG
>CAWLAJ010000298.1:0-5156 GCA_963854795.1 Deltaproteobacteria bacterium UBA4427
GGTCGATTCGATCTGCTCGATGGCGAACAACTTCGTCGGTTGGTGATGGTCAACTGCGAAGCGCCGCTCGTGCTGACGCATTCACTCGTTCAGGGAATGAGAGAGCGCGGTTGCGGCGCGGTCCTTTTTACGGGCTCGGTCGCTGGTCGGATTCCGCTGCCCCTTCACGCGGTCTACTCCGCGACCAAGGCCTTCGATCTATTCCTGGGCGAAGCGCTCTGGGGAGAATTGCGCGCAAGCAATATCGATGTCGTGGTTCTCGAACCGGGTTCGACCGAGACCGAGTTTCAGGAAGTGGCCGGAGAGATTGCCCATCCCGGACAGAATGCGGACGACGTTGCGAGGACGGGACTCGCCGCGTTGGGCCAGCAGCCCTCGGTGATTCCGGGTTGGTTCAATTGGCTGCGAGCCAATGTCGCGAGTCGCTTCTTGACCCGAGCGATGTCCGCGCACGCCGCCTATGCGGTGCTGGCCAAACAAACGCCGGAAGATCTTCTATAGATGGCGAAACGCGCACGCCGATATTGGCTGATGAAGTCGGAGCCCGATAAATACTCTTGGGACGATCTCGTTCGCGATGGCCAGACCTATTGGGATGGTGTTCGAAACTACGAGGCGCGAAACAATCTGGCCGCCATGAACGAGGGTGACCTCGCCTTCTACTACCATTCGAACAAGGGAAAGGAGATCGTCGGCATCGCCACGATCGTGGGATCCTCGTATCCCGATCCGACATCAGAAGAGGACACCTGGGTCGTCGTCGACATCGCTCCCGTCGTCCCCTTCGCGGAGCCGGTCTCATTGGCGACGATCAAGGGCGATCCAAAGCTCGCAGAAATGCAACTCGTTCGGCGCGGGCGGATCTCGGTGATCCCGATCCTGCCCGCCGAATTTCGTCATGTGGCCAAGCTCGGCAAGACGAAGATTCCGGCGAAATCGGCGGGCTCGAGCTGATGCGCTCCAGGCGATTCGACGCTCGGGCGATTCGAGCGTCCGATCGACGTTCACATGTGTTGCTCGCAGCGTTCATCGTCGCTGTTGTGTTGCTATCGGGATGTGCACTGCGATTTCAGTTGCTTCCGGGCGGTGAAGGGGAGGGCGCGGCCGATGATGTCGGTGGGTCGATGACCCAGTCGCGTCTGGAGAGCATCTTCGCCGATGAGGTCGAGGCGATCGTCGGCCCTCGTGGCGCCATTCAGGCCAGGGTCGATGGCATCACCGTCTACTTGATCAGCGATTCGACGACGGATCGAATGAGATTCGTGGCGCCCATCCGGTCCGCAACCGATCTGTCTGGCCGCGTTGTCGGCATTCTCATCCAGGCCAACTTCGGCCGAACACGAGATGCTCGGTATGCGGTCTCGGATGGGGTCGTCTACGCGGTTTTTCTGCATCCGATCTCGTCGCTCTCGCCCGACCTGATTCGATCCGCGTTGTCCCAGGTCTTGAGTCTTGTCCGGACGTTCGGCACCAGTTATTCGGCCGGAGATCCCCATGCCGCGATCAAGAAGAAGAACGCGAATCGCGATGCGGAGCGCTGAGGGATCCCTTTGCAATCCAGGCCAGACGGAGATCGACCGATTCATGTGCTCTTTCTGTGTACCGGGAATTCCGCTCGAAGCATCATGGCCGAAGTTCTGCTCGCGAGACTCGGGGGCGAACGCTTTCGAGCCTTCAGTGCGGGCAGCCATCCGAAATCCAGCCCGAATGAGCTGACGCTCGAACTGCTGGAGAGTCTTGGCTACGAAACGAAGCGGCTTCGCAGCAAGAGTTGGGACGAGTTCGCTCGACCCGAGAGCCCGCGCCTCGATTTCATTTTCACCGTCTGCGCAAGCGCTGCGAAGGAGTCCTGTCCCGTCTGGCCCGGCCAGCCCACTTCGGCTCATTGGGGCGTCGAGGATCCAGCGAGTTTTCGTGGGACGCCCGAAGAAACGCGCGAGTTCTTTCACTCGGTTCTCGATCGGTTGGCGAGCAAGGTCCGTCGCCTGGTGGAACTGGATCTTCAGGGGTCGAAAGCAAAGCCCGGTGGTCTGCTCGATTCGTCGATGGATCGGCGAATTCTCGAGGTTCGCCTGGCCGAGATCGGCCGCTCTTAGCGGCTGCTCGACCTCAGGCGCCCAGCGCTGCGAGTGCGTCGGCGTATTCGTTCCAGCGTGCGCCTTCGTGTGCGCGGATCCACTCGAGCTTGATCAGCGGCTTCTCATTGGCCAGGGCGTAGAGCGCCTGCACGAGTTCGAGGTTCTTGATCGGGCCGCCCTTGCGCTTCCAGCCGCGCTTTTCCCAGCCCGGTGCCCACTCATTGATGGTATTCACGCAGAGTTGACTGTCGGAGTAGGCGACGAGATCGCGGTCGCCGGGCAATTTCTTGAAGGCTTCGATCAGTGCCTGCAACTCCATTCGATTGTTCGTCGTGTCGGGACTGCGGCCGTTTCCCTGGTCGAGGATTTTGCCGGCCTCGACCCAGACCCAACCCCACCCACCCCGGCCGGGATTCGGGTCACAGGAACCGTCCGTGAAAATGCCGGTGTCGGGTCCGCCGAATTGCGATTCCAGGACTTCTTCGGGGGTCATCTGTCGTGCGATGCGTTTTGCCACGGTGGGGCCGGCTCCTCGAGGGCTGGGAAGGATCGATTGCCCTGATCGGGACGAGATCAGGCGCTGGTGCGGAAATAGATGACATCGCCATCGGCGACAGTGTAGTCCTTGCCTTCGACCTGCATCGCGCCCTTGGCCTTCGCGCCGGCCTCGCCCTCGAGTTCGATATAGGTGTCGAAGGGGATGACCTCCGCGCGAATGAAGTGTTTCTCGAAGTCCGAATGGATTTCGCCCGCCGCCTTGGGCGCCGACGTGCCCTTGCGGACGGTCCACGCGCGGATCTCTTTCGGTCCGGCCGTAAAGAAGGTGACCAATTCGAGCAGTGAATAGGCCGCCCGGATCAGACGATTGAGTCCCGGCTCTTCGATCCCCAGGTCGGCCAGAAATTCGCGTTTGTCCTCGTCATCGAGTTCCGAGAGCTCCGCCTCGACCTTGCCGCAGATTCGCACGACTTCGGAACTGCTGGCCGCTGCAAATTCCTCGAGCGCCCGGCAATAGGCGTTTGCGTCTGCGAGACCGACTTCGTCGACGTTGGCGACATAGAGCAGCGGCTTCGCCGTCAACAAGTGCGCCTCGTTGAACGTGGCCAGCATTGCATCTGGAACCTCGAAGGCCCGCGCCGGCTGGCCCGACGAGAGGTGCTCGCCAAGTGCTTCGAAGAACTCGAACTCCGCCCGCGCGACTTTGTCACCGGACTTGGCAACACGGCGAACGCGGTCGGCTCGCTTCGTCACGGCTTCGAGGTCGGCGAGTCCCAACTCGACATCGATCGTTTCGCAGTCACGGGCCGGATCGGGATGGCCGTCGACGTGCACGACGTTTTCGTCATCGAAGCAGCGAACGACGTGGATGATGGCCTTGGTCTCGCGAATATTGCCGAGAAATTGGTTGCCTAACCCCTCACCCTGCGCGGCGCCTTTGACCAATCCGGCGATATCGACGAATTCGACTGTCGTCGGTACGACAGATTTCGAATGAATCAGGCCATCGAGCTCGCCGAGGCGAAGGTCAGGCACGATGACCACACCAGTGTTGGGTTCGATCGTGCAGAAGGGGTAGTTCTCGGCAGCGATGCCCGCGGCAGTCAGCGCGTTGAAAATAGTGCTCTTCCCGACGTTCGGAAGGCCGACGATGCCGCAAGTGAGTCCCATGGGAGGCGCATGTTCCCGAATTCCCACAGGCCTGTCATGCCCGCAGGCACATCCGTCAAATTCCTCCCTACCCCGGGCTTTCGGGAGGGTTGCTTCGCTTCTGGCTCCGCATCGGAAATTCTTCATATCTAACGGGGCGTTAGTTTCGGTAATCACACATTTGGTTGTGCAGATGAGCGCTGAAGTATGAGATAAGGAATGCAGAGGAAAGAGTGAAGACGTTGGCCCAAGGCACCAGCGTCCTCGTTCGGTCGAAATGGGCGGGAGGTTTGAATGAGAGATTTCTGATTGGAGGTCGTGTGGGAGCCGCAGGGAACGATTCCACCGCAGGTCGTTCGGACGCACGCGATTGATTCATCCAATTCAGTAGAGCCGCTCTACGCTGGCCAGCTGAGATGACCGAACGGTCAAAGGGTTCAGCGGATGACGGATCCCCCTTTCATGGATCGCAACGCGCCGCGATCTATGAGGGGTACGTTCAAGCGAAGAGACTTCGAGGTACTTCGCGGTTCGCTGGCTCCGGAGCTTTCAGGCCTGACGCGCAATCCGCACTGAGTGCGAATGTGCCGATGAATCTGCGATAGCCCAGTGAGCCGATCTTGATCAGCGCTCTCTACCTGACATGCTCGGCGGGGAACGGTCGTTTTCCGAACTCCGCCGGGTACGCCTTCCGGTCGCTGCACCGACGGCCCGGCGCCTAACGTCCTTCAATTCTTGCTAGCTCGAGATCGATCTGCTTACTCATTCCGTCGGCGTCGCGGGAGCCGTTGTAAGCAACGCCATTGATGAAGAAGGACGGCGTACCCGTCACGCCCGCCGCGCGGCCGGCCGCGAAATCTGTATCGACGAATTCCTTGAAGCGTCGCTCGTCGATACACGCATTCAACTCTTCTATGTCGAGTCCGAGATCGCTTCCGATCTTGGCAAGCGAGTCTTTGGAGAGTTTCCCGGACAAATTGAAGATCGCCTGGTGATACTCCCAGAACTTCCCCTGCGCCTCGGCACACATCGAGGCTTCTGCGGCGGGGCGAGCGAAGGCGTGAATGGACTCCAGCGGGAAATGTCGGTGGGCGACCCGGACCTTGTCGGGATAGCGCTCGAGCACTTCGTCGAGAACGGGCTCGGCGAGGATGCAATAGGGACATTGGTAGTCGCTGAAGGTCATGATCGTAATCGGCGCATCGGCCGTGCCGCGAACCAGTCGCGTCGTGTCGAGATCCGTTCGCGGGGGTGCGAGCACCATTCGCCAGGATGTCTTTTCGAGGATGGGGTCCACAATCTCATTCAAGGCCGTGATGCGTCGCTCGCTGAGTATAAGTTGCTCGATTTGCGAGGCGAGGTCTTCGAGCTGCGCGCCGCGGACGCGATTTGGATTCGCCTTGTACCAGGTCTCGATTTCGTCGTCCGTCG
>CAWLAJ010000299.1:0-5146 GCA_963854795.1 Deltaproteobacteria bacterium UBA4427
TAGTCATGTTCTCCTCTCGTGGGGGACCGCTCTCGCGATCGCGGAGACTTCACATTCCGACGGCTCGACGCTATAGGTGCCCGGTTGCCGCGCATACCACCCGATCCGCGCAGAAGCGATACGACGCGGCGCGAGAGGAACGAACACCGAGATAGCCGCTTGTGAATCTCGGTCACGGCAGGAAAGGGACGAGCGATGGTCGCTCGGTGGTCTAGAGCTACTTGGCCTGAACGAGCATCGAATTCGCCGCCTCGTCGATCCAGCGCATCAGATGATCTTCATCTCGCGCATCCGGAAGCAGAGTCAGGCGATCGACACCCATGTCGCGATATCGAATCGCGTCCTCGACGCTCGCGCGGGGCAGCGGCGTAATCGAAATTTCGAGCTGGCCGAGCGCTGCGTCCCGACCCTGCGTCTGCTCGAGTTCGGCCAGGGTCTTCAAGTAGGTCGTGGCATGTTCGTGGTCGACGAAGAAGCCGTACCAGCCGTTGCCGCGACGAACGGCGCGTCGCAGCGCGGGTGGACTATGTCCACCGACGTGAATCGGCGGGTGTGGATCTTGAACCGGGCGGGGATGGGCGTCGATGCCTTCGAAACGCACGGTTTCTCCCGAAAAGGTCGGGTTCGTCTCGGTCCAGAGCGCTTTGATCACGTCGATGTATTCATCCGTGCGCTCACCGCGATCCTCGAAACGAATGCCCATCGCTCGAAATTCAGGCTCGAGGTAGCCGGCGCCGAGACCGAACAGCAGGCGGCCTTGTGAGGCGACGTCGACGGTCGCCAATTCCTTCGCGAGCTCGACGGGATTTCTCTGCGGCAAGATGATGATGCCGGTTCCGAGCTTGAGGGTCTCGCATTGGCCGGCGAGAAAGGCCAACCAGGTGGAGGTGTCTGCGAATGGAGTTTGTGGGGCCGAGGGTGACGGCGGTACCTGCGGATCGGGAAGCACGATGTGTTCTCCCGTCCAGACTGATTCGAAGCCAGCGGCTTCTGCCGCCTTGACGGTTCGTGACGCGATCGCGGGATCCGCGAGAATTCCATTATTGATGCCGAAGAGACCGAATTTCATGGGGGGACTCCTTCCTCGAAAGCGATAGGGAATAGGCTAGCGCGATCTGTGTCTCGACAGCGCGCGGGGCGGATCCGCCTGCGACGCTCTGTCCTGCTCGAGTCAATCGAGCTTCAGGGTTTTCGCCTTCGCGTAGGTCGACTTGCGGGTGATCTTCATCTGCTCGTCAAAGCTCAGGAGGTCGAGGCCACGCCAGCTGGCCGGTCCCTGTTTCGACTCGATCGAGCACGACCAGCTGATCATGGCCTTGCGTTCGTCCGCGTCGACGAAGAGTTCTTCTTCGTTGAATTTCATGACGCCGAAGGCACCCGAGAACTGAGGCTCGAAGGCGGTGCGGATCTCGTCGCGGCCTCGCGCCTGCGCGCCGTCGAACTGATCGTAGACCGAATCCCCGGCGAACCATTCCATGACGCCGTCCAGATCGTTCTCGTTGAATGCGCGGGTGAACTTCCTCGCGGCGTCGACGAGTTCAGTCGGTGCGATCGAGGGATTCGACATTTTTCGTCCTCCAGGGGATCACGGAAAATCAAGTCCCGCGCCTCGGTTTCGATTTCCTGCGATTTGTGTTGGCTTCTCTAGTATCTAGTATCAGGCTACTGAGGACGATGCCCGCGGACGGCTTCTCGAGCCGCCTGAATGGCCAAGAGGAACCGCACGCATCTCGGCAAACCGCCAACGAGGAGATTCAAATGGCATTTTCTGGCAAGGTCGCATTGATCACCGGTGGCGGGAGCGGAATGGGCCGACTCGCGGCGCGTAATCTCGCTGCGGAGGGCAAGCGGGTCGCTGTACTCGACGTGAACGTAGAAGGGTTGAAGGAAACCGCCGAGGGTCACGACGGGATCCTGACGATTCCCACCGACGTCACCGATCCGGGCTCGGTGGAGAGCGCCGTCAGGCGCTGCGAACAAGATCTCGGGCCCATCGACCGCGTCTACAACGCCGCCGCCATCATGCCCACCGGCCTGCTCATGGATCAAGATGTTTCGATCATCCAGAAGATCATGGACATCAATTACGGTGGCGTCGTCAACATCACGAAATTCGCATTGCCTGGAATGCTCGAACGCGGCCGCGGCGACTTCATCAACTTCGCATCGATGGCCGGCTGGGTGCCGATCATGTACCTGGGCGCCTACAACGCTTCGAAGTTCGCCGTGGTTGCCTTCGCCGAAGTCCTGTACCACGAGAATCGCGGCAAGGGTGTTCGCTTCGCTTGCGTTTGCCCGCCGCCCGTCGCGACTCCCCTGCTGAAGCAAGCCGAGGACAACGTGTGGCCGAAGACATTCGACGGGAGCTCGCCGATCGAACCGCAGCAGGTACTCGACGCGATCGAGGTCAGCCTTGAAAAGAACGATTTGTGGGTGTTCCCAGGTCGAGGCACCCGGCTCGGTTGGCAATTGCGTCGCTGGCTCCCCGGTCTGCTGTGGAAGGTCGTGCACAGGACCGAAGGCTTCTAGTTCGTGCCAGAAGTTTCTGCGAACCGATTTATCCGCCACGAACTCGTAACGAACCACTCGGAGCCCGGCGCATCATGACCCGATCCAACGCCCCCGGCCCCGTCGAACGTGCGACAGACATCGACGCGCGCTGGATGACGAGGGCTCTTCGCAAAAACGGATTCAATGGCGAAGTCGTCACGCTCTCCTTCGCGCCCATCGGCACCGGCCAGATGGCCGACAGTTTTCGCTGCGAGCTCGTTTGCGATGCCGCCGGTTCAGCGGAAGGCGCACCGCGCAGCGTCGTCGTCAAGATGCAGGCGGCCGATGAACTCAGCCGAAATGCCGGCGCCAATGGCGCCTACGAGAAAGAGGTGCGTTTCTACACCGAGCTCGAGCCGACGCTCTCCATCCGCACTCCCGAGTGCTACTACGCGTCGCTTCCCGACGACGGCGGCCGATTCGCGCTCGTACTCGAAGACCTCGCCCCCGCCGAGCAAGGCGACCAGATCAAAGGCTGCGGCGTCGACCATGCGCGCAGCGCCGTCATCAACCTGGCGGGGCTCCACGCACCGCGCTGGTGCGACCCCACGCTGCTCGATCTGGGATGGACCGAGCGCATCTCGCAGGAGCAGGCCGACGGCCTGCAGGCGATGCTGGTGATTTTCGCCGAGCAGTTCGTCGAGCATTATGGCAGTCAGATACTCCCGCGCGATGCCTCGATCTTGCGAAGCTTCGTTCCAAAGTCCGCATCCTGGATGCGCGGTCGGCAAGAGCGCTTCTCCCCGGTCCACGGCGACTACCGCCTCGACAACCTTCTCTTCGCCACAGAAGCCGGTGGCAGTCCGGTCGCGACCGTCGACTGGCAGACCCTCGAGATTGGCCTCCCCGGCCGCGATCTCGCGTATTTTCTCGGCAACAGTCTCACTTCCAAGAACCGACGCGAGAGCGAGAGCGAACTCGTCGGCGCCTATCATGAGGCGCTGATGGCTCTGGGTGTCACGGGACATTCGCTCGACGAGTGCTTTGACGACTATCGCTACGGCCAGTTCCACGGGCTGATCATCACGGTCGTGGCGTCGGTGATCTTGACGCATACCGAGCGTGGCGATGAGATGTTCATGGCGATGTTCTCTCGCGCATGCGAAGCGATTGGCGACCTCGAGAGCCTCGAACTGCTCTGAGCGGCAACCTCAACGGGAGAACAAAGAATGGCAACGTCCAACGAATCCCCGCGCGCGCCGGATGGCCAGCAGACCTTGCCGGTAAGCAAAGAGCGGACGCTCCATGAGCTGGGCTTCTACGCGCTGGCCGGGGGCGTCGAATCGGCCCGCCCGATCTTTGACGAACTCGAGCAGGCCGAGGAACTCGGCTTTGGCACCGCATTCATCTCGGAGCGCGCCAACAAAGAAGCCATGTCCCTCTCCGGGGCCGCACTCGCGTCGACGACGAAGATTCGCGTTGCGACGGGCGTGACCAATCCAAACACCCGGCATCCGCAGATCCTTGCCTCTGCGGCGGCCACGCTTTGTGACATCTCGGGTGGACGCTTCGTACTCGGGATCGGCCGCGGGATCGAGATCGGAATGAAGGCGTTGGGACTTTCGGTCCAGACGACGGCGCAACTGGAAGACTTTGCGGAGGTGATGCGAAAGCTCTGGAGTGGCGAGATGATTCTGGGCCACGAAGGTCCGATCGGCCGCTTCCCGGTCCTGCGCCTGGGATCGAATGTACGTGCGCGCGTCCCGTTGATGTTGGCTGCCTTCGGTCCCAATTCACTGGCGTTGGCGGGTCGATGCTTCGACGAAGTACTCCTCCACACTTATTTCACCGACGAGACGACCGCGCGGGTCGTCGGGACGGCCAGGCAGGCGGCTGAAGTCGCAGGACGCGATCCCGCGGACGTGAAAGTGTGGTCCTGCTTCGCGACGCTCGGTGACCACGTACCCGAAGAGCTGCGTCTCAAGAAAACCGTCGGGCGCCTTGCCACCTATCTCCAAGCGCCCGGCTATGGCGAACTCCTGGTCAATACGAATCGCTGGGATCTCGCCGTGCTCGAAAAATTTCGAGCCGACACCGTCGTCGCCGGAATGCGGGGAGCCATCGATGAAATCGCAACCGCCGACCAGATCGAGCACATCGCAGGGCTGATTCCCGAGGCGTGGTTCGAAGGCTCGGCCACCGGTTCGCCCGAGGCGTGTGCGGCCGCGGTGCGCGGTCAGCTCGACCTCGGCGTCGACGCGGTCATCCTGCACGGCGGCAACCCCGACATCCTACGCCCGGTCGTCGAAGCCTATCGCGCGGGAGATGCGTAGCAGCCCAAAAACAGGAAATGGGGTCCCGGTCCCGGCTTTTTCAGCCGGCCGGGCGGGGTATCCTCCGGGTTCACCTGGAGAATCCAATCTTGTCCTACAGCTGCTTCGAACTCGGTGTGAAAGACGGCGTCGCCCACCTGCAGTTCTCTCGACCCGACGAATTCAACAGCATGAACCCGGCCTTCTGGCAGGAATTCCCAGAGGCCATTGCCGACCTCGACGCCGGCGGTGAGGCGCGCGTGTTGGTGATCTCGTCGACGGGAAAGCATTTCTGTTCGGGTATGGATCTCGCCGTGTTCACGTCCGGAGACAACGCCACTTCC
>CAWLAJ010000300.1:0-5145 GCA_963854795.1 Deltaproteobacteria bacterium UBA4427
GCTTGAGTCTGATGGCGGTCGCCTTCTTCGCAGTCCCCCTCCCGCAGACCGCGCCCTTTCTGCTGCTGCCGCTGATGCTGGCTGCCGTCGGTCGAGGCATCTCGCAACCGCCGATGATGAGTCTGGTATCGACGCGCGCAGACGAGGGTTCGCGCGGGATCGTGATGGGGGTCTTCCAGTCCTCGGCTTCGGCAGCCCGGGTCGTCGGTCCGCTGATCGCCGGCGTACTCTACGATCAGGACCAGGCCTTTCCCTATTGGATGGCCGCCGTGCTGGTCGCCATCGCAGCCCTAACAGCGATCCGGATCGAGAATCCGGTGGACGCCGAATCACCCGTGCGGTCTTCGCCCGAGACCCCGTGAACCCACTCGATCCGGTCTCTGTGGCAGCTCTCATCTGTGCTTGAGCGCACGAATCCGGTAATCTCCGCCGACTTCGAAGCACGATCACCCCCGCAAAACGGTCTATCGGCAAGAGAATTGCCGAAAAAGGAAAGACGATGAACCCCGAAGACACTCTCCAGGACGCGCGCGAGCGCATCGGAGCGTGCGCGGACGCGGCGGCCCTCAAGGACATCGAGCGCGAATTCGTCGGTAAGAAAGGCGTTGTCGCGGCGATGCTCGCGGAGATTCCGAAGCTCGAACCGGAGCAGCGCAAGACCCACGGCCAGAAGGCCAACAGCCTCAAGCAAGCGATCCTCGAGCTGATCAAGCAGCGTCAGGTCGCGTTCGAGAGCGGGAAACTCGACGCCGCCAGACGCGCCGATGGATTCGACCCAACCCTGCCCGCCCCGGCGGCCCCCCGCGGCAGCCTCCATCCGATCACGCAGGTCACGCGCGAACTCGAAGATCTCTTCGTCTCGATGGGCTACGAAGTTCTCGACGGACCCGAGGTCGAACTCGACCACTACAATTTCGAAGCGCTGAACATCACGCGGGACCATCCGGCGCGGGATTCACAAGACACCTTCTATTGCGACGAACAAGGTCGACTGGTTCTTCGCACGCATACTTCGCCGGTCCAGGTTCGCGCGATGGAACGACTCGAGCCGCCCTTTCGCGTGGTCGCGCCGGGGCGCGTATTCAGACAGGAAACGACGGATGCGAGCCACGACCACACCTTCTACCAGATGGAAGGCATGGTGGTCGGCCACGACATCTCGGTCGCCCATCTGATCGGGACGATGAAGACGCTGCTGCGCGGGATCTTCGGTCGCGACCTCGACGTTCGACTTCGACCCGGTCATTTCCCCTTTGTCGAGCCCGGCTTCGAACTCGATGCGCGCTGTCCGTTCTGCAAGTCCGGCTGCAGCGTCTGCCAACGAACGACCTGGATCGAATTGCTGCCCTGCGGTCTCGTCCATCCCCATGTCTTGCGCGCTGGCGGGATCGACCCGGAAGAGTGGAGCGGCTTCGCCTTCGGTCTCGGCTTGTCCCGACTCGTCATGCTGCGTCATGCCATCGACGATGTTCGACACCTCCTCGAAGGCGACATTCGCTTCCTGGAGCAATTCTGATGTTCGTCTCGATGCGCTGGCTGGCGCGGCATGTCCGTCTCGATGACATCACGCCCGAACAACTCTGTACCGATCTCACTCTTTCGACCGCCGAAGTCGAGGGTCTCGAAAGCTTCGCGCCGCAACTTCATGACGTGGTCGTAGGACGGGTCCTCGAAAAGAACGCACACCCCGACGCAGAGAAACTCTCGGTCTGCCAGGTCGACATCGGCGACGACGAGCCGCTCACCATCGTCTGCGGCGCGCCGAATGTCGCGGCGAACCAGAAGGTCGCAGTCGCCTGCGTCGGAACGACCCTGCCCTTCGATTTCAAGATCAAGAAATCGAAGATCCGCGGTGTCGAGTCGAGCGGCATGATCTGTTCGGTTCAAGAACTCGATCTCGGCGATGAGCACGACGGGATCTGGGTTCTCCCGGACGAGGCCCGCGTGGGTGCGACCGTCGCGGTTGCCCTCGACATCGAAGATTGGATCATCGAGATCGACAACAAGTCGCTGACCCATCGGCCGGATCTCTGGGGTCATCGCGGCATTGCCCGCGAAATCGCGGCCATCTACGAACGCGAACTCCTGCCCCTCGATACGAGTCTGCCCAAGACCGGACGCAAGAAAGCGACGCCCGTGTCGGTCGATACCGAAGGCTGCGCGCGATATATCGCGCTGCCCATCGATGGGGTCTCGAAGCGCCCGTCACCGGATTGGCTTTGCTGGCTCCTGCTCGCCGCGGGACAGCGTCCAATCGATCTGCTCGTCGATCTCTCCAATTTCGTGATGCTCGACCTCGGCCAACCCAACCACGTCTTCGATCGCGAACGCCTGGGCAGTCAAGGGATTGCCGTTCGCAACGCGACCAAGGAAGAGAAGATCGTCACACTCGACGGCGAAGAACGATCGCTCCAAGACTCCGATTTGCTGATCTGCGCGGGAAGGGAGCCGGTCGCGTTGGCCGGAATCATGGGCGGCGAGCTCTCGAAGGTCGCGGACGAGACGTCGGCGTTGCTCCTCGAGGTCGCCACCTTCAATGCGACGACCGTGCGTCGAACGTCGAATCGGCTCGGCCTGCGCAGCGAATCGTCCGCGCGCTTCGAGAAGACGCTCGATCCGACCCTGCCCATGGCGGCTGCAGGACATTTCGCGCGACTGCTTTCGACGATCGAGCCCAAGGCGACCTTCCCGGCAGCCCCCAGCGACGTCGGAAATTGGAGCGACCCCGCAGGCGAGATCGAACTTCGCTGCGATCGCGTCCGGACGGCGCTCGGCAAGACGCTCTCGAACGACGAAATCCGAAGGATCCTCGAACGCCTCGAGTTCCAGGTCGAAGTCGTCGGCCGACCGGACGAGGACCGCTTGTCTGTTTTGGTGCCGAGCTTCCGAGCCAGCAAGGACATTACGATCGAACAGGATCTGATCGAAGAAGTCGGGCGCATCTACCGCTATGGCAACATCCCCGAGCGTGCGATGCATTCAGACATCGTGCCGCCGCCACGCAACGAACGCAGGCGACTGGTTCGCCATCTACAGGATCGACTGGCCGGCGGGGCTCGCTTCCACGAGAGCCTCTCTTATTCGTTCATTCAAGACGACCTGCTCGAAAAACTCGGCGAGCTCGATCGGCCGCATGTCTCGGTGATCAATCCCGTCGTGCAGGGCGAAGCCAAGATTCGTCGCTCGATTGCCCCGAGCCTGCTCACGGCACTCGAAGCCAATCGCCGCAACCGCGGCGATGTTCGACTCTTCGAGATCGGCAAGGGTTATGAGCCCGAAAAGGCGAATGAGCAAGGCGAGCCCCGCGAGCGACATCTGCTCGCTCTGGCCTGGGCCGGCACGCGCCCCGGGAAGAAGGCCGCCTACGACGAGAATCGGATGATGGGAATGCAGGCGATTGTCGAGGATCTGGTTCGCTCCTGGGGCCGCGAGCTTCCACGCTGGACCCATGAGGGAACGCGGCCCTCCTGGGCGCATCCCGGAAAGTGTCTCTTTCTGTTCGATGACGCCGCGGACCCATCGGACGCGCCGATCGCAATCGTCGCTGAACTCGAACCCGGTCTGGCGCCCGCCATCGGACTCACCGGCGATCTCGAGAGCGAAGTGGCGATCGGCGAACTCTGTCTCGATGCGCTGCTCGACGCGAAGCGGGATGGCGATCGGTACCAGCCGCTCGCTCGCTTTCCGGGAATCAAGGTCGACGTGGCGGTCGCCGTCGACGAGTCGACGCCGGCGTCGGAACTTCTGGCCCTGATCGAGGAAGCGGGCAAGAAACAGGTTGCCGCAATCGACCTCTTCGATCTCTACCGCGGCCCGTCTGTGGGCGCGGGTCGGAAATCCCTGGCCTTTCACGTTCTGCTGCAGTCCGACAAGAAGACCCTCACGGACAAGGACGAGCAGAAATTCTTGAAGCGCCTCGAGAAGAGGGTCGCGGACGCGGGCGGCGAACTTCGAGGCAGCTGACGCGCACCGTGCGCCGAGCACACGAGGCGAGAGACCTGCTACGCGGCTCGCATTCTGGCGCGGAAATGTTTGTTCTTGACCGCGTAGTCCGCGACGTGTGAGGCGCACCAGGCGTTCGGCTTGACCAGGACGGGAAAGCCCGAGCCGGCGACCATTCCCGCGAGTTGCTTCACGTAGTTGCTCGAGTCGTATCGTTCATCCGGGTTTGCGTCGACGTGAACCCAGATCTGTCGCCGATCGGCGGCCAGGCCAAAGGCGTCGTGCATTCGGATTGCGAGATCGAGTGAGAGCCAGGTCTCGGTGGACAATTTTTCGAAGAGCGAAATGTTCTTCCGGTCGAATCGTCGCGTATAGAAGACGCGACCCCCTTTGCCCGGATTGAGGACGCAGGCGACGGTCACGAACTCCATTCGGCTCGACGATTTCTGGGCATCGGTTCCGATGTGTACGATCTGCCCCTTGCGCAACAGCGACCAAACGGAACTCATTACGTCGAGAACCTCAGCTCCGCCGAGCGTCCACCACGCATTCTCTTCATCCAATCGCGTTCGCATCTCCGCTCCTAGTTGACTCGCCGCGATGCCTCTCTTGCGAGGCCGATCGCTGCGCAAAACCAATCCATCCCCAGAACGACGAAACCCCTGCGCGCCAGCGCAGGGGTCTCATTCGATCTCAATTTCCTGTCCAGTCCTCGGCCTGTCCGTGGCCGCCTTCTGGGACGGGGCTTTGGATGGCCCCGACATTCTTTGCGCCATACAGTCGAAGGTCGAGGAGAAACAAGGCGGTACCGATGGCACCGTCCCGCGTTCATCGAATTCGAAGACTCGAATCATTCCGCTCCCTCATCACACCCTCTAGAGAAGGATTCCGAACTCCGTTCTCTCATCGACTGAACCCGATCGACGATCAAGGGCCATCCGATTGATAACCTCTCACTGGGTTGAGTCAACCCCATCCCACCCCGCCCCCGGCACGAACGCAGAGACACAGCCCTCCGCCCAGCGAGCGCAGTGAGCGAAAAGGGAGCCCTCAGCCCAAGCGAACCCAGTGAGCGAGATAGAAAGCCCCCGCGAAGACGAGGCTTCACAGGGGCTTTCCGTGAAACGTGCGTCACGCACGGTCTAGGCGAACTTGAAATGGCCCTGATCGATCACGACATCTCCGCCTTGATTCTTGGTCTGG
>CAWLAJ010000301.1:0-5138 GCA_963854795.1 Deltaproteobacteria bacterium UBA4427
AACCGTATTGCGAAAGTCAACGGTTCGACCCTGGCCATCGGTCAGGCGCCCATCGTCGAGAATCTGAAGGAAGATATTGAAGATGTCGGGATGCGCCTTCTCGATTTCATCGAATAGCACCACGCTATAGGGCCGTCGCCTAACGGCTTCGGTCAGTGCCCCACCCTCGTCGTATCCGACATAGCCGGGGGGCGCACCCAACAGACGCGACACCGCATGTTTTTCCATGTATTCGCTCATGTCGACACGAATCATCGACTGCGGATCGTCGAAGAGGAATTCCGCGAGCGCGCGAGCCGTTTCGGTCTTGCCGACGCCGGTGGGTCCCAGGAAGATGAAGGACCCGATCGGTCGAGTAGGGTCTTGAAGACCCGCGCGCGCCCGTCGGACGGCGTTGGAAACCGCTTCGAGTGCTTCGGGTTGACCCACGACGCGCTCGCCCAGTCTTGATTCCATTTCGAGCAATTTCGCCTGTTCGCCTGCGAGCATCTTCGAAACCGGCACCCCGGTCCATTTCGAAACGATCTCGGCGATCTCTTCGCTCGTCACTTCCTCGCTGAGGATGCTGCCCTCCGCCTGGAGGGACTCGAGCTGCTTCTCGTTTTCACCCAGCTCCTTTTCGAGTTCGACGAGCCTGCCGTAGCGAAGTTCGGCCGCACGTTCGAGATCCCCGGCTCGCTCGGCACGCTTGAATTCGGCCGAGAGCGTCTCTCGCTTCTCCTTCGCGGACCGAACCGCCGCGATCAATTCCTTCTCGATCTGCCATTTCGCCATCAGCGCATCAGAACCGGCCGTCAGTTCGACGATCTCGAGAGAGACGGCCTTGCTTCGCTCACGACTCGCGGCATCCGTTTCCTTTTTCAGCGCTTCTCTCTCGATCTCGAGCTGAACTCGCTTTCGTTCCGCCTGGTCGAGTTCCTCCGGCATCGAATCGATCTGTACCCGTACCCGACTCGCCGCCTCATCAACGAGATCGATCGCCTTGTCGGGCAGAAAGCGATCACTGATATACCGATGTGAAAGTGTTGCCGCAGCGACGAGCGCGGCGTCATGGATCCGAACCCCATGATGCACTTCGTAGCGCTCCTTCAATCCGCGCAGGATCGATACCGTCTCATCGACCGATGGCTCACTCACCATGACGGGTTGAAATCGCCGTGCGAGCGCCGCGTCTCCCTCGACGTATTTTCGATATTCGTCGAGCGTCGTGGCACCAATACAGCGAAGGTCACCGCGCGCAAGTGCTGGCTTCAACATATTCGCCGCATCGGCCGCGCCTTCGGCGTTTCCAGCGCCAACGATCGTGTGCAATTCATCGATGAAGAGGATGACCTGGCCGTTCGCTTCGGCGACTTCACGCAAGACCGCCTTCAGGCGATCCTCGAATTCGCCGCGGTATTTGGCTCCCGCAATCAGCGATCCGATATCCAGAGAAATCACTCTTCGATTCTTGAGCGTCTCGGGCACGTCACCGGAAAAGACACGCTGCGCGAGCCCTTCTGCGATCGCGGTTTTTCCCACCCCCGGCTCCCCGATCAAGACCGGATTGTTCTTGCTTCGTCTCGAAAGGACTTGGATCACGCGGCGAATTTCCTCGTCCCGGCCGATCACCGGATCGAGCTTGCCGTTTCGCGCCTCTTCGGTGAGATCGGAGCCGAATTTTTCCAACGCCTGATATTTGGATTCGGGATCTTGATCCGTGATGCGCGAGTTCCCTCGGATCGTCATCAGCGCCTTGCGCAATCCCTCGCTATTCGCTCCCGCAGCTCGAAGAATTCGACCGACCGGATCCGACTCATCCGCGGCCATCGCCAACAGCAGATGCTCGGTCGAGACGTATTCATCCTTCATCCCGTCGGCTTCCTCGAAGGCGGCTTCGAGAATCCGAGTGAGATTCGCGCTCAGCTGGCGACGCGACCCCCCGGATACTTTGGGAAGCTGCTCGAGCGACGTTTCCAGTTCGGACGCGAGCCCATCAATCGAGACGCCTAGCTTCTGAAGAAGCGGAACCGTGCTGCCTTCGGGCTGCGCGAGCAATGCGACCAGCAGATGGACGGACTCGACGTTCTGATGTCCTCGAGCCCCAGACTGCGTCTCCGCCTCTTGTAGAGCCTCCTGACATCGGATCGTGAACTTGTCGAATTGCATGGCCACCTCCCCGCTGGATGAAATCGCCAGCGGACCCATGAGATGGGCGCATGCGGCGGACTGTCAAGTCGATCTAGACGAATCCGCGGAGAGAGGGCCCTCCGTCGGAATCAGAACTCGAATTGCAGGGCCACCCGCTCGGCGAGGATCGGAGTGAGCTGATCGCGGAGGAAGGCCTGGTGCTCAGGGTGTTCGATGTAGCGATGGAAAGCGGCGACATCCTGGAATTCCGCTACCACGCCCAAATCGTAGTTGCCCTCGCGCAGACCCAGATCCTGCCCGTACGAATAGCGGGAGATGTCGGGTATCGATTGTGCGAGATGCGAGAGCCCGCTCGAAAGTGACTCGACCGCTCCTTCCGGCGCATCTTCCGAGAGACGAAACAGAACAACGTGGCGAAGCATCGGCCTGGCAACCTTTCTTCGGTCCATCGAACCGCTACGGGCGGCCGATCTTCCGGTGCTTGAATTTCTGTGATTTCGGACCGCCGGATTCGGCGATGCGCTTTTCTCGCTGTTCGGCGTAGAAGTCCCATGTTCCGGTGCAGAATTCGATCACGCCCTCCCCTTCGAATCCGAGAACATGCGTGGCGACTCGATCCAGGAAGTAGCGATCATGGGTAATCACGATCACGCAGCCGGGAAACTTCGAGAGCGACTCTTCTAGGACTCGGAGCGTCATCAGATCGAGATCGTTCGTCGGCTCGTCGAGGATGATGAAATTCGACGGCTTTCGGAGACACTTGGCGAGCTGCAGTCGATTCCTTTCACCACCCGAGAGCTTCCCCACCTTCGTTTGTTGAATCGCGCCACTAAACAGGAAGCGCGCGAGATAGTGGCGGACGGATAGAGTCTTGTCGCCATACTCGACGACATCGGATCCGTCCGCGACCTCGTCGTAGACCGTTCGTTCGTCTCGAAGTGTCTGGCGCATCTGATCGACATAACAAAAGCGCGTATTCTCCCCGACTTCGACAACACCCTCGTCCGGCTCTTCGCGACCGACGATCAAATCCACCAACGTGGTCTTGCCAAGCCCATTCGCGCCGGTCACTCCCACGATCGCGCCCGGGAGCATGTCGAAATCGAAGTCGTCGAGTAGGACCGACCCATCGAATCCCTTTTTTACGCCGCGGAGCGTAACCACCTTGCTTCCGAGTCGTGGGCCAAAGGGAATCCTCAGATCGAGTTCCTCGGCTGGGTGGATTCGACTGGCTTGCTCGACGAGATCGTCGTAGGCGGCAACCCGGGCCTTCGATTTCGTTCGCCTCGCCTGGGGTGTCGAGCGAATCCACTCGAGCTCGCGTGCGACCGCCTTCAGAAGATTGACGTCCGTGCGATCCTGGATCTCCTGTTGTTGCTCCTTGGCAGCGAGGAAGTCCGAATAGTTGCCTTCGTAGGACCGGATCTGCCCGTGGAAGACCTCGAGCATCCGATTGGCCACACGGTCGAGGAAATAGCGATCATGGGTGACCAACGCGCAGGTTCCCGAGTAGCCGGCCAGGAAATTCTCCAGCCAGGCGACGGTATCGGCATCGAGGTGATTCGTCGGTTCGTCGAGAATGAGGATATCGGGATGCGCCAACAATTCTTTGCAGATCGACACCCGACGCCGCTCTCCACCCGAAAGCGAGGCGATATCACGATCGCCAGACGGAAGCCGCAGAGCGTTCATGGCCGTCTCGATGTGATTGTCGAGAGCTGCCGGATCCATCGCGTCGCGGACCTCGAGCGCTTCTTGAACCTCACCCTGCTCAGTGAGTAGAGCGTTCATTCGCTCTTCATCGGCGACCACTTCCGGATCTTCCCAAGCCTTGAGGATCTCTTCGTAGCGCGCCTGCAGCGCGCGAGTCTCCGCGACGGCTTCTTCGACGTTCTCGCGAACGTTCTTTTCGAAATCGAGTTCCGGTTCCTGCGACACGTACCCGACCGTAGCGCCACGAGCGACGTTCAGATTTCCTTCATACTCCGTATCCCGGCCTGCCAGGATCCGCATCAAGGTCGATTTGCCGACGCCATTGACGCCCAACACGCCGACACGATCACCGGGTTGTAAACTGAAGGATGCGCCGGTCAGAATGGCCCGCTCACCAAATTTTCGACCGAGATTCTTGGCCGTGAGGATGGGTTGTCCCGGATTGAGTCTGATCATGGCTTCTTCAACGCCTCTTCGATAAGACCCTTCACGTCGGCGTTGCAGGGCTCGACGGCAGGCGCAAATCGCGCGATGACCTGCCCTTCGCGACCGACCAGAAATTTCGCGAAATTCCAGGCGATCTCACCCGCCGGTTCCGGCGCGGTCTCTTCGCTCGTGAGCCATGCGTAGAGAGGCTCTTGTTGATCGCCGTTGACGTCGATCTTGCCGAACAGGGAAAACTCCACGCCAAATTCTTTCCGGCAAAACTTCCCGATCTCTGCGTCCCCAGCGGGCTCCTGGCCGCCAAATTGATTGCAGGGAAAGGCCAGAATCTCGAAGCCCGCCTCGCAGTATTCCGCGTAGAGCCGCTGCAGTCCGTCGTATTGCGGAGTCAGGCCGCATTCCGAAGCGACGTTCACGACCAGGCAGACCTTGCCCGCGAAATCCGAGAGCTTTCGATGCTCCCCCTCGAGTTCTCTGAGCTGAAAATCATGAAGAGTCGGCACGACCATGGATCCTCTTTTTGCAGGCTTTATTGCAGGCTTTGTTGCACGCCTTGCTGCTGCGAAATATCTCTTGCGACACTCTGCGCGACGCCATATACCGCGCGAACCCTCGACGAACTGGTTCCGTTCGAGACTCCAATCGCTCACGCATTTCGATTGTCTTCGATGGTCAACGTGACAGCGCGCGATTCACGATCTCGTACACATCGTTGGACAGCGACCCGCTCGACGCGATCCGTTCGAGCTGGGTCTGCATCAAGGCCTGTCGCTCCATGTCGTAGCGACGCCAGCTATTGAAGGTCGAGACCATTCGGGACGCGAGCTGCGGATTCGAATCGTCGACCGCCA
>CAWLAJ010000302.1:0-5109 GCA_963854795.1 Deltaproteobacteria bacterium UBA4427
AGCTCGGCTCTTCGACGAACACGGTATCGCCCGCTTTGCTGAAGACCGTCGATATCAAGTCCAAAGCTTGTGAGTTACCTCCGGTAACGAACAGCGACTCGGGCCTGACCACAGCGTCGTATCCTTCGGCTAGATATCCCGCCAGCGATTCCAGAAATCGCTCGTCGCCCTCAAGAACGCCGTAGTTCAGCTCGAACGGGTGGGCCTCGTCGAGGAACGACTCGCTGGCTTGGCGAACCAGGTCTACACTCAACAGGTCGGCTGAAGGCTGGCCTACGCCCATGTCGATCGTACCCGCTGGTGGCGCGCCGTCATAGGTCACGCTGCCGCTCATGGTGATGTCGCTGTCGTTTTCACTGGGTTACCTGGAGGTCTCTGATCGGGGAATCAATACCGGTATCAACCGCGAAGGATAAGACTGCGGCACGGTTGCCTCGAACGCTGGGAGTGATGGACCTGGTGTTCCTCAACGTGTGCGCGGTACTCGGCATACGCTGGCTCGCGACCGCCGCGCAAATGGGCCCTTCGAGCCTCGTCCTGTGGGTACTCGCGGTCGTGATCTACTTCATCCCGTCCGGGCTCACTGTCAGGGAGTTGAGCTCGCGGGATTCGAGTGAAGGTGGCGTATATCTGTGGAGCCAATCTGCTTTTGGCGAGGTGCATGGCTTCATCGTCGGATGGACGTATTGGGTCAACAATCTCGTCTACTTCCCCAGCCTACTGCTATTCATCGCTGGCACCTTTTTGTTCGTAGGTGGCGATGCTTGGCTTGGTCTCAGTGAAAGCGGTTGGTACAACGCAACGTTCTCTCTGACCCTGCTCTGGATCATCATTGGCGCCAACGTCGTCGGCCTCAAGCACGGCAAGTGGGTTCACAACGTCGGTGCGATGGCGACCCTCGCGGTCTTCTTGGTCCTGGCTGTCAGCGGAATTTGGGTGTGGCTCGAGGTTGGCAGCGCAACAGACTTTGCGGCCTCTAGTCTAGCGCCGGACCTCACAGACTTCTCCACGCTGACCTTTTTCGCAACCATGACCTTTGCGTTCGCGGGCCTAGAACTCAGCTCGACGATGGGCGACGAGATCGTCAATCCGGCTCGCTCCATTCCGCGGGCCATGGTGATCTCGGGCGCCCTCGTTGCGTGCATCTACATCCTCGGCACCGGCTTGCTAATGGTCGCGTTGCCGGCTGGAGAGATCGATGTCGTGACCGGAATCGCGCAGGCGCTCGCGGCGATCGGTGACCGCATCGCGCAGCCCGGACTCGCGATCGTGGGCACGATCCTCGTCTGCATGAGTGCGACCGGCGTCCTGGGCGTCTGGTTGGCGGGAGCTGCTAGGATGCCCTATGTCATCGGCATCGATCGCTACCTCCCTCACGCGCTCGGTCGCACGCACACGAAATGGGGCACGCCGCATGTCGCGTTGATCACCCAGGGCCTCGTGGTCACCGTCCTGATGCTCGCGGCGGTTGCGGGCTCGACCATCGAGGAGGCGAACCTCATGCTCCTCGATATGGCCATCATTCTCTACTTCATTCCGTTTTTGTACATGTTCGCGGCGCTGCCGGTGCTACGCTGGAGGGCGCGAGGCGATCATGAAGGAGTCAACCTGGTGCCGGGCGGCACCGTGGGGCTCTGGACGGTCTCCGGCCTCGGTTTCAGCGCGACCGTGCTGTCCGTTGCGCTCGCACTCGTGCCGCCCGCCGGGGCACAAAATCCACAGCTGTTCGTGATCAAGGTTGTGGGTGGCTGCGCCCTGTTTATTGTCGCAGGGCTGGTGTTCTATCTTCGCGGGCGCAACAAGGACGCGGTTCAATGATCCGTAGCTTCCAATACAAGGGGTCATCCCTGATCCTGGCCTCGGTGCTCTTCGCTTGTTCTTCCCCTGCCCCGAACTGGGAAAACGTGAGCGAAGAGGGATCGTTCCTCATGTACCGCAGACAATCGCTCATTGGCGAGGAGTCTTTCAGCATCATCTCGGATCGGGACTCGATCGTAATCCGCTCACTCCAGGGCGAGAACGAACGGGGGCGAATCCGTGGTGTCCAGGCCGAGCTGCGCCTCGGCATCGATCTGTCCCCCGCGTACTACCGCAATCGGCGGATTGCCGGGAGTGACACCACCAACGTGCTGGAGGTCGTGGCGAGCTCGCAGGAGGTGTCCATTCAGGAAAAGGACGCCGGCATCGTCACAGCGACGAAGTGGGCCGCGTTCTTCCCCGTTCACAGCAACATCCCGGCCGCGATGGAGATGATGCTGTACCACTATTACCTGGAGCGAGGGCTGGAGTCGCTGCCGACGTTTCCGAGAGGTGACGTGACCCTCACCTTCAGGCAGACGGACGTGGTCCAGATCGGTGGCTCGCCCACGCCCCTCGACCGTTACGTGGTCGAAGGCATCAACTGGGGGCTGCGCACGGTGTGGCTCAACGCGTCGAACGACCTGGTCGCGCTCGTTCAGGCGAATACCCAGTTCAGGGAAGCGATCCGAAGTGGATACGAGGAGGCCCTACCCTTCTTCGTCGCCAGCCACGTGGAAGAGCAGATGCGCACGCTCGCCGCCTATACCGAGGCTCATCAGGAGGAGCCGGCCGCGATCACCGCGCTCGTGGGTGGCGACCTGGTGGACGGATTGAGCGACGTCACCCGCACCGACATGACGTTGATCGTCGAAGCGGGGCGGATACGGAATATCGGGAGGCGCGCGGACGTCGCGATCCCGGACAACGCCAGAGTTATCGACGTATCCGGGAGGACGCTGATTCCCGGCTTGTGGGACATGCACGCCCACTCCAACCAGGTTCAGTGGGCACCTGCCTACCTCGCTGGCGGCGTCACGACCATCCGTGACCTGGGAAACGAGTTGGAATTCGCCACCGCGTTCAGGGACGCAATCGACCTGGATGGCGCCATGGGTCCGGACATTCTCTTGGCCGGCATGGTCGACGGCGCTGGTATCACGGGGAACGGAGTCATTCGAGCGACCACGCCCGCTGAGGCGCGAGACGTCGTAGCCCTGTATCACGAGCATGGATACAAGCAGGTCAAGATCTATACGGCGATCGAGGCCGACGTCCTGCGCGTACTCACATCAGAGGCCCACGAGCGCGGAATGACCGTTACGGGACATGTGCCCAGAGCCGTAGAGAATGCCGTCGCGGCTGTCGAGCTCGGGATGGACCAGCTAAACCATCGAGGTCTGTTCCTCTCGGTCCTCTTCCCCGACGAGACGGTTAGCGACCTCGGGCGCCTCTATCTGTTCGACCGAGAGATCAGTCCCGACCGTGTCGCGGAGGCCACGGCGTTCCTGCTCGAGCACGGGACGGTCCTGGACCCGACCATCTCACTGAACATCCTCAGGAACCTGCCGCGCGGGACTGCCCTCGAGACCGTGGAGCCCGACGTCGGACGGATCGCCTACGAGCTATGGGAAGGGAAGCGGTTTCTGGGTGGTGTGAGTCCGGACCGCGCAGAACAGATGAAGGAAGACGTGCGCAGGGCGATGGAGGTACTCGGCGCGTTTCACGACGCGGGGGTACCCGTGGTGGCCGGCACAGACAATGGGGTGCCGGTGTTCAGCCTCTACCTGGAGATCGAGACCTACCATCACCTGGCGGGCCTCAGCCCACTCGATGCCATTCGGACCGCAACGATCGTCCCTGCCCGGGCCATGGGGCTGGACTCGGAGACCGGCACGCTCGAGGTCGGCAAGCAGGCGGATATCACCATTCTGGATCGCAATCCCCTCGTCGATATCAGCAACATCCGCTATGTGTCCGCCGTGATGAGCAACGGCCACTACTACGAGAGCGAGCCCCTGTGGCGGGCCGCCGACTTCCAACCGAGTCGAAACTGATGCGCCTTCACGACATCACGCGCCGGGACTTCGTAGGCGGCACGCTGGTCGGCTTCGGCGCAGCGCTGCTCAGCTCGTGCGCCAGGCCCCGCACCGTCCCCCTGACCGACCCGTGGACCGGGTACGGCGGCGTGGGCGACTACGCCACCTCCAACGGCAACGTGGCTTCCGTGCGAGACGCCGCTCACCTCATTCGCGACGGGCTCACCCCAACCCTCATGGAGAGCATCGAGGACACGGGCGAGGACTACGACCTCGTGATCATCGGCGGCGGGTTCTCCGGCATGGGCGCCGCGTATCAGTTCCGTAAGGACAACGGCGGCGGCGGCAGTTGCCTGATGCTGGACAATCACCCCGTCTTCGGCGGCGAGGCCAAACAAAATGAGTTCGACGTCGACGGCTACCGACTTTATGGGCCGCAAGGCTCGAACGACTTCGGCCCTCCTCCACCGGGAAGCAGCGGGCTGATCGCCGACATCTACAGGGATACCGGCCTGCCCTTCGAGTACTCATTCGTGGCTCAGGACCCTGCACGTTCGACCGTGCGCGCACCTCTGGAGAACTATTACGGGGTGTACTGGGAGGAGGAGAGATACGACACGGGCTATTTCGTCGGTGAGGGCACCGACGCTCGTTGGGTCATCAATCCCAGGCAGGACGACCTGGCCCGCCTGCCCTGGTCGGACGACTTCAAGGCGGAGCTGAACCGCGCCTTCCGGGACCAAGAGCAGTACTACGACGGGGACGACCTGGACCGCTGGCTCGACAGCATGTCGTACAAGGAGCTGCTGGAGGACGTGATGGGGTACAGCCCCCAGGTCACCGAATACTTCGATCCTGTGATCGCCATTTCCATGGGCGGCGTGGGCGCGGATGTCTACTCGGCCTATTCGGCGAAAGATCTGGACCTTCCGGGAACCCAGTCCCCCTACCGGTACGACAGCAGTCAGGACGACCACGATGTGGGCGCCTACAGCTTCCCCGGAGGGAACGCGGGGATTCTTCGCCACATCGTGAAGTACCTACTGCCGGCCAGCATCACGGGCGACTCGACGTTCGAGGGCATCCTGACGAATCCCATCGACTTCGGGGCCCTGGACCGGCCGGAGAACTCGCTGAGAATCCGACTGAACTCGACGGCGATCGACGTCAGCCATGACGGCCCCGCCGAGACCGCTGACCACGTCAACGTGACCTACTACAGGGACGGCAAGATCAGCCGCGTCAGAGCCAAGGCGGTCGTGGTGTCGATCGG
>CAWLAJ010000303.1:0-5090 GCA_963854795.1 Deltaproteobacteria bacterium UBA4427
CATGTCGCAGCGATCCGCCGCGGTGAGTCCGCGGACTATCCGCCAATCCCGGTTCGCGAGCGTTTGCGCAAACTGGGTCGCGATGAGACAACCTGGGAATAGTCGGTCGCGTTCGAGCATGTCGCGCACGCGCACGACCGGCCCGACCGGAAACCATCGAATGGAATGCGAAGAACTCCGCGGGTACAACGTCTAGAGTCGCCTAGCGTCGTTGTGAACTTCCCGGAGCCGGTGATGCCGGCACAGGTCCCTGCCGGCCGGCCTTCGAGGTCGCGACGGCCTCGGGTGAACGGTTTTCCATCCGCGCAAGCAAGCCTTCGATGTAGTGTGGTGGGACGAAGATCATCACACTGTCGCGGCGACCCCACAGCTTGACGTCGAATCCGGAGCCCGAAGACGCTGAAGAGGGTGATGAGACTGGAAAAGACACCGCGAACAGGTCGAACGGCACGACGCGACGGAGATTTTCGATTCTTCATGACAATGAGAATCGGCTGGCCGGCGCCGAGGCTAGAATTCGGAGAATTCCGAGTCGAGAGGGCCCGTTTGGGGTTCATAGACGGCTCGTAGAGGTCTTTGCGTCAATCGATCCGGGCGAGCATCGTTCTTCGCCCGTCGGTCTCTCGAAAGTCAGATCGGCCGATTCGCGGAGACGATCCAGGTCGCACATCCCATTTGAACTCCGTCCTCCCCGCTATAGGGTTCGATGGCGCGGCGGATCTCATCCATGACGGCGGTCCGCAGTTCGGGACCGGAATCTTTCAACATGCGACCGGCGGGACCCAGTTCAGTGAGAAATCGCGAAGTGTCGTCGAGCGATCGCCCGTCGCCAATCAACATCTCTTTCACGGAGGATTCGAGAGTCACGTTCTCGAAGCCCGCACGCTCGAGAATTCCGATGACACGATCGCCATCTGCAAAGGCAAAGGGTCCGGGGGCCAGTGGGTCCGGGGGTCCATCCGGGGGCGGAAGATGTTTCATCGCCGCGCTGACCGGCAACAGCATCCACGGGTTGGCCTTGACTTCCTGCCATGCGACGAAGGTGAGGCGCCCGCCCGGTCGCAGGGCGGAAAGCAGATTGGTGAAGGCCGCGGCGGGATCTGCAAAGAACATCACGCCGAAACGAGAGAAGAGCAGATCGAATTCCGGCGAGCCGAAGGAGTGGATCTGTGCATCGGCCTGGATGAAATCGGCGTTCTTGACACCCTGCTGGCCCGCTCGCTCTCGCGCTCGCCCGAGCATGGGGTCGGAAATGTCGAGACCCAGGACAGACCCGCTGCTTCCGACACGCGACGCCAATTCGAGGCTCGTCTGACCGCAGCCGCAGCCGATGTCGAGAATGCGCTCGCCCGCCGCGATCTCGGCGCGATTCATGGCCAGCTCACCCAGGGGTGAAATCTGTGCGTCGATGAGGTCGCCCATTTCGACCCAGCGCTGGCCGGTTTGGTCATTCCAGAATTCGATCTGTTGAGCGTTCGGTCCTTCTGTCGCGAGCGGTTTCATGAATTCCCCTTGTGGCTGATCCACAGTTAACATCCGAGGCGACGGCCTGCCAGACGCTCCATCGTCTGCGGGTCCATTGCGGCAACGGTGTCGTCGCGGCAACCGAAGCGAGAGAAACAAGAATGGAAAGCAAACGGCAGCCCCCGATCGACTACCTCGCGCGTACGCGCGCGCAATACGACGCGCTCGGCCACGCTGCCTATCGCTGGGTCGAGAGCGAGACGCCGTCGGCCTGGGCGAGCTTGCGGCGACCCTTGTCCGAAAGTCGTCTCGCGCTAGTCGCATCCGGTGGCGTCTATCAGGCGGGTCAGGTCGCCTTTCATCATCGCGATGACACGAGTCTTCGCGCCATCGATTCCGACGTCGAGACGGCCGATCTGCGGACGAGTCATTTCGCCTATGACCAGAGCGCCGCACGCCAGGACCCGAACGTGGTCTTTCCGATCGAGCCACTTCGTCGATGCGTTTCGTCGGGTCGCCTCGCTTCGCTCGGTCGTCATGCCTATACCTGCATGGGCGGGATTTATTCGTCGCGCCGTGTTCGCGAGGAGCTGGCGCCCGAAATCGCACGACGCATTCGCGAAGACGAGGTCGACCTCGTCTTGTTGGTCCCGGTCTGACCGGTGTGTCATCAGTCCGTGGGACTGATTGCGAGGGAGATCGAAGCGCAGGGCATTCCAACGCTCAGCCTGACCAGCGCACTTTCCATTACGTGCGCGGTGAATCCGGCGCGCGCCGTCTACCTGGACTTTCCTTTGGGCCACACGGCTGGCAAGCCCCATCAGCCCGAGATGCAGGACGCGATCATCGAGGCTGCCCTTCGCGCCTTCGAGACGATGGAGTCGCCGGGAAGCGTCGAAGAGCTTCCCTTTCATTGGGCTCCCACCGATGAATGGAAGGATTCGGTCATGCGGCCGAGAGCCGTCGGTAGCGGCGAATCGAGCGATGATCGAAGCGAGCGGTCTGCCGAGCCTCAATACCAGCTCGAGTCGGACCGTGAGGCCGCCGAGTCCGTCGGCTAGCTTGCCGCCGATTCGCGATCGCTGACCGCCTGATCTGTGGTTTCGTGCGCAGGGGGGTCGCTCGACCCCGGCTGAAGGTCATCCTCCGGAGACCCGCGTCGCAGCCGGCGCGCGATGATCAGGCCGAGTACGAAGAAGACCACCGCAGCGCCGAAGATCCAGGCACGATGTTCGATCCCGGACGCCCCTGATCCACCGAGCAGAACGAAGGAGATGAGCCCCGGCATGATGCCCAGCGCCGTTCCCAAGAAGAAGTCGCGCTGTCTCATGGACGTCAAGCCGCAGCCATAGTTGACGGCGTCGAAGGGCAGGTAGAGCAGTCGCATCAAGAGCACGCTCGTGAGGGCATTCTCACGAATCTTCTCGTTCCATCGCCGCAATCTGCCCCGTTCGAGGTCGCCCACCCACCCGCCACCCAACCCGCGCGAAATACGGAAGGCGAAGTTCGCGCTCGCATTCTCTCCAACGATGGTCAAGAGAATGCCCAGCCAGGGGCCGAACACGAGACCCGAGGCGATCGTCAGCAGGGTGGCCGGAAAGAGGATCAGCGGGCGGACGGTATAGAGCACGACGTAGATCAGGGCGGCTCGAGCGAGGCCAAAGGTCGACAGCCATTCGCCTAACAGATCCGGAACGTCCTGGAGTTCGATATTCCGATCGGCCCAATTCATCCAGGCGACCACGGCGAGCGAGATCCAGATTGCGGCGAGGAAGGTTCTGATCAATCGGCTCGCCATCGCCCGTCCGTCACCTCCCAATCCGATCACTCGTGATCGTCGCGATCACGACGCTAGACCTGGTACGTCGGCGGCTCCGCTCCAGTGACGGTGATCGTCTCTCCGACCAGGCTTTGGCCTCTGAGATCCGGAAGGATCTCCGGCGCCGCAACGGCGACCACGCGACTCCCGTCTGCCAACGTCGCGATGACGGGAGCCGATACGACAGCCCCGGTGCGGTCGTAGACGACGGTACCCGCATCGACGCGCGCCTCGCCTTCGGCGGCGAAGACGACGTCGAGTGCGCTCGCTTCGATCGCCGATTGTTCCGCCAAGGTCTCTGCGAGTACAAATCCGTCGGGATTGCATTCACTTCCGTAGATGCCCAGCGAATGCTTCGAAAGAAGTCCACCGTTTCCCGAGACGTACGCGAAGCGGCCGCTCTCGCGCAGACGGAGAGCCGCGCTGGCGATGCCGTGGCTCGTGTAGTTATTCCCGGGCCCGCCGAAAAACGACATTCCACCGGTGAGCGTCAGTCCCCGCGCGTCGTCGAGGCCCAGCCCGATCTCCGAAGCTCCAACTTCGACGGCGATCGGAAAACAGGAATAGAGATCGAAATAGTCGATGTCGTCGAGTCCGAGATTGGCCGCTCTGAACAGGCCTTCCGCTGCGGCGCGAATGGCCGGCGAGCGATCCAGTTCCTTGCGATGCGCTGGCGCGACATCCGCATTGCCCGCACCCGCCCAGGGAAAGATGCACTGATCGGACAGTCCTGCTTCGCGGGCGACCGCGAGCGTGGTCACGAGAAGGGCACATCCCAGATCGACGTTCGCGAAGCTATTCATTCGCTTCGTGTACGGTTCGGCCGTAATCCGGTTGCTTTCAGAAGGCCTCCCGATGTCTTCCGGGCTGCGGGATTCGGGGAACCAGGCAAACGGATTCTTCTCTGCGACCTGACTCGAGCGACTGAGAAAGTCGGCGATCCGCTGGCGCCACTCGGATGGCGTATTGCCCGAGCGAAATGCGAGTGCGCTCTCGAAGACTGGATAGACGTCGGAGGGGCGATAGAGTCTGGCCCGAATTTCGGCCGGGCCTAACATGCCAGCGATCGCGGCGCCGATGACCGGATCCTTTGGTTTGCCGTCGTCTGTCGAGTTCTTCATTCCGGCGGTGAGAAAGTCGGAGTCGGGTTCCGCGAGCTTCAAGGAACGAGCGGCTTCGGCCCCGCAGATGAGCGTGGTCTCGAGCTGACCCTTGGCGATTTCTGCGCAGGCGCGATTGATCAGCCACTGTGGGGTGTTGCCGCCCGGAGTCGTGACTTCGCATTGGAGTGGGTCGTTCGATGAGAGTCCGAGTCGCAGAGCGAGTTCGGTCGCCGGGGATCCGCTGACACGTGAGAACGCGACGCCGACGAAGCTGATTCTCTGGATGCGATTCTCGAGCCCGGGGGCATCCTCGAAAGCCGCTTGTGCGGCGCGACCCGCAAGCTCGATCACGTCGACGATCGCCTCGCGCTCGATGGACTGTCCAACGCCCACGAGGACGGGAATGCGGCTGGGGTCGATCTTCATTGCTGGACTCCGATGACTTGGGCTTCTGCACGGGCTCGAATCGTCCCACCGGCGAGGGGGGGAGACTAGGCATTTCGACCGGCGTTGCAGTTATGTGAAGATAGTTTACATTTTTGAAATGCTCCACGACGTCACCGATCTCGACGCGGCCCGGAATCGACATAGCCCCCATGTCGCGCGCAAGCGACGGATGCGTATCCAGCGGATCCTACGCGCCGCGCTCGAGGTCGTTCGGGTGGAAGGTCGTGATGGATTGACCCTCAAGAGAGTCGCCGCGC
>CAWLAJ010000304.1:0-5066 GCA_963854795.1 Deltaproteobacteria bacterium UBA4427
GCTCTACGCTGCCTTTGCGGCAGACTTGTCGCGTTCGGCTTCCTCTTCCGGAACCTTGATGGAAGTGGTCTCGGACCGCGAGGTCGGGCTGCTCGAGGTCATTCTGGTCGAGCCGCGCTCGAAGTCGGACGGCCCGGTACCCGACCAGGGCGCGGACCCGACGAGAGTCCATACGCGCGCGATGCTCGCGCCGCTGCGAACGATTTTTGCGCCCAATCGAGTCGTGATCCGGACGCGCGAAGGGGAGGCGATCCAGTCGCTCGCGAAACTCCTTCCGATCGTCGGAAGCAAGTCGGCCATCGCTGGGAAGACGACCGCCTACGTTTGTGAGAACCGTGTCTGTCGATATCCGACCAATGATCCAACCATTTTCTCCGAGCAGTTGAACGTCCTTCCTCACGCACCGTCAGACGAAGATTGATTCTCCGCGCTCACGATCGGGTAGCTGCGATACGATCTGACCAGCGTGATTTCGTCTTGGGTTGCGAGGTAGCGAGTGTCGTCGACGTCGGCTGAGAGAGATTTTGGGAAGTCCCCGTCCATCGGACAATGGAGAGATCGGGCAGTCCTGTTGCAGGGCCGCGGCGAGATCTTCGTGCGGGAGTCGGCGGGTCCCGACGGTGCGCCGACGCTGGTTCTCTTGCATGGCCTGGGCGCGACGGGACTTCTGAATTGGCGACCCGTCTTCGAAACCCTTGCACAGAACTACCGCGTTCTCGTCGTCGATCATCGTGGCCATGGACGCGGCATGCGCATTCGCTCGCATTTCAGGCTCGCGGATTGCGCCGATGACGTTGCTGCTCTGACGGATCAACTCGGGGTCGAACGTTTCGTCGCCGTCGGGTATTCGATGGGCGGACCGATCGCGCAGCTGCTCTGGCAGCGCCATCGCAGCCGAGTCGATGGGCTGGTCCTCTGCGCAACCGCGTGTCGTTTTACCTCGACCGATCGTCGGCGGATGAGCCGGGCGTTCTCGCCTCTGTTGAACGTGGCCGGACGCCTCGCGCCGCGGCGAACCATCCGACGCATGGCACTGCAATGGCTGTCGGACGCGATCACGGATCCTGCGATCCGGGAACGCGTGCTCTCGGAGGTGGGCTCGAGCGACCCCGTCACCCTCGGGCAGGCGGCGGCCGCGGTCGCGCGCTTCGATTCCACTGCCTGGGCCGGCGAAATCGACGTTCCCACCTCCGTCGTGCTCACGGAAAGAGACCGATTGGTTCCCGCGAACAATCAGCGCGCAATGGCCGACCAGATTCGAGGGGCCGTCGTTCATTCCGTTCCCGGCGACCACAGCGTCTGCGTGACACGGCCGGCGATCTTCGTTCCCGCTCTGGCGGACGCATGCATTTCCGTCGTGCGACGCGCCGGCGAGTCCCCGTAGTCGGTCGATTCTCGATGCAGGCTACGGAGACGCGCTAGCTTGAAATTCAATGACTCGCCGTCGCCGGGAACGCGTCCGGGTCGATCGATGCGTAGCCGAATTGCGACATCACGATTTCATCCAGCTGTTGATTGATGAATCGAACGCTGCTCGAGTCGAGTTCCCCACGCCAGCGTTCTTTCAAATGATCGTCGCGCTAATCCGCGAAGGTCTTGCCGCGGTCATGCCCTTTCGTGGCGGAGTCAATGTTCTCGAAATGCGAGCGCCGCTGCGCGAATCCGTGCTCTTGACAGAGTCTGTCCAGGAGCAGGAACGGATCCTCGAGAAGGTCTTCGTAGCGAATCCGGCCAACCCTCGCGTATTCGTCCAGTGCGAGATAGCTGGCGTACTTCTGGTTCCACATCTCGATCGGGTTCGCGAATCGCAGCGGTGCGTGCTCGCGGTCGACGGTCTCCCAGGGCTCGGCAAGAAAGTCCTCGAAGCTCGAATAGGCGCACTTCGCGTGATCAGGATGGCGATATAAGAGAGACGAGCCATGGGTAGGGGTTCTTCGTCAGGCAGAGGAAGAGCACGTCACCCGGATTTCGGCGGGCTCGCCGAGCACTTCTCGCGTCGGTGCCATGGCGTGTTTCCAGCCGAGGTTTTGTCCTCAGCTGACGCGGAAAAAGAGATCCCGGGCGCGCTCCAATTTCGGAAAGAGCTTCTTGAGAGGTTTTGGGATGCCTCCTCGGAGACACTCGGTCAGGAGATTTCGCAGCAGAAGACGCTCGAGGTAGCCGGAGCGGGTGTTTCGCTCGCCGAGGATCTTGATGAATCGCGCGGGGATTGAATTCTCTGGCAGGTCGCTTCGCGAATCGCTCATGAGAAGTCGATGATGCCGCATCTCGGCCAAAGCCCCGCTCCCTAGGGGATCGGGGACTCTAGGGGCCGCTGCGGTCCGATTCATACCGGCGTTCTGTAGCTGGGCAACTTTTCGCTGCAGCGATCTTTTTCGGTATCCCCTTTTCACGACGGCGTCTGCGAGTTACAAGACAAGCGGCCAAGCGAAACCACCATCGCGAGACAGCATCGCGAAACTCAACCGTGTCATCGGGGCGGGACGAAGATCGTGGACGTCGTACTTTTCGGGATGCCTCTGCCGCTCGTTCTCGGCGCAGCGCTCGCCCTCTACATGGCCTGGGCCATCGGCGCAAACGACGTCGCGAACGCGATGGGGACCAGCGTCGGCTCGGGAGCCCTCACCGTCGCTGGTGCGGTCGTGGTCGCGGGAGTCCTCGAATTCGCTGGAGCCTTCCTGGCCGGCGGCCACGTGACCGATACCGTTCGCAAGGGGATGCTCGATCCCGTTCTGGTGGCTGAAAATCCTGACCTGATTCTATACGGAATGTTGGCTGCCCTGGCTTCGGCCGGCACGCTGCTGATCGTGGCCACGCGATTCGGGCTCCCCGTGTCGACGACGCATTCGATCGTGGGGGCGATCATGGGGTTCGGAGTCGTCGGACTCGGAGTGGATGCGGTCAATTGGGGCGTGATTGCGCGGATCGTCGCGTCCTGGGTGACTTCGCCCTTGCTCGGCGGGGTGCTGGCCTACATGATCTTCTCGCTGATTCGAAATCGCGTCCTCGATCGGGACAACCCGATCGAGGAACTCGCGCGAATCGGTCCCTACTTCTTCTTCTACGTCTTTTTCGTGATGGGCCTTGTGACGGTCTTCAAAGGACTGAAGAAACTCGAGCTGGATTTCGACCTTCCGCAGGCGATCGCCGTTTCCGGCATGCTCGGTCTGGTGGGCGCGGGCCTCGGGTGGGTGTTGATGCGGCGAGCCCGTCGTCGCGCCCTGGCGGGCGTAGATGGAAAGCAATTCAAACACGTAGAACGCATTTTCGTCATTCTGCAGATCTTGACCGCGTGCGCGGTCGCCTTCGCACATGGATCGAATGACGTGGCGAATTCGATCGGGCCGCTCGCGGCCGTACACAGTATCGTGACGACCGGGGCCGCCGGGGCGACCGCAGCCGTCGAACCCTGGATGCTCGCGCTCGGCGGCTTCGGCATCATCGTGGGTCTGGCCACCTGGGGCTACCGGGTCATGGAAACCATCGGGACCAAGATCACGGAACTGACCCCCAGCCGCGGATTCGCGGCGGAACTCGCCGCCGCAACGACCATCGCTATGGCCACCCGGATGGGAATTCCAGTGTCGACGACCCATATTCTCGTTGGTTCTGTGTTAGGCGTTGGTTTGGCGCGCGGAATCGGCGCGTTGGACTTGCGGGTCGTTGGCAGTATCATCGTTTCCTGGGTCGCGACTGTGCCGATCGCGGCCGCACTGTCGGTGTTCTTCTTTTATTTCTTCAAGGGGATGCTCGGCCCCTGAATCGACTCAAATCGACTCCCGTCGTTCCAGCATGCTCAGTCGAGTCGAACACAATGAGACGTTTCCCGAAGACGTCCAGTAAGGAAATGACCATGAGCGTGATTGGCAATCTATTCGCTCGCTCGCCCATTCGCCCGATGCAGACCCACATGCAAGCCGCGGCCGAATGCGCCCGGGCGATCGTGCCCGTACTCGAAGCGATGGCCAACGACGACATGGACGCTCTCGATAGCGGTCGTGCAAAGATCGACGAACTCGAGCATCGGGCCGACGAGCTCAAACACGAGATTCGCAGCCATCTCCCAAAACGCCTCTTGATGGCGATCGAACGTCGAGACATGCTCGAAATTCTCGACTATCAAGATTCGATCGCCGACGTCACGCAGGATGTTGCCGAGATGGCTTCCCTTCGGCAGATGAAGACCCCGGATGTCTTGCGGCGCCCGCTCATGGCACTCGCGGAGGCGGCGCTGGCAACTTGTGCCCAGAGCGAATCGGTCATCAATGAACTCGACGAACTCGTCGAAACGGGTTTCGGTCGCCACGAAGTGGCACGCGTCGAAGTCATGATCGACAAACTGAACGAACTCGAGAGCCTGGCCGACGACCGGGGCGAAGAAGCGCTCCGCGTCCTCTTCTCCATCGAAGACGAAATCGGCGTCGGCGCCTACTACTGGTACGAGATCATCAAATGGATCGGCGACATCGCCGACTACGCCGAGCGCGCCGGCAACCGCATCCGGCTCCTGATCGCTTCCTAGCCGCGCTGCGCGCCTCGAGAGCACCGCGCCTCTTTCGCTTCTTTCGCGATCTTCTCCTTGCGGCGTCCTCGGCGTACGGGAGTACGCCTGCGGTGCCTTCAGTCCGAGGATCGCGAAATCACGGCACTCTCGAGCCCCGTCGGTGGGCGGGCGGCAGAGAGAAGTCGTGTTCGTTAGCCGCCGAGTTCGCGGAGGGCGGCGATTCGGGTTTCCAAGGGGGGGTGGGTGGCGAAGAGGGCGGACATCTTCTTGCCGCCGATGCCCAGGGCGGTCATGCCGTCGGGGAGCTCGGAGGTGCCGTTCTTGAGGGATTCGAGGGCGGCGATCATGTTGGGCGTTCCCGCGTAGCGGGCGCCGCCGGCGTCGGCGCGGAATTCGCGCTGGCGGGAGAACCAGCTGACGATCATCGAGGCGAGGATGCCGAGCAGGATCTGAGCGAGGATCGAGGCGACGAAGTAGCCGATTCCGTGGCCTCGTTCGTTCTTGAGAATCACGCGATCGACGAAATGGCCGACGATTCGCGAGAGGAAGATCACGAAGGTAT
>CAWLAJ010000305.1:0-5041 GCA_963854795.1 Deltaproteobacteria bacterium UBA4427
TCGTCGAGCATGTACGTGATTGCCGACATCATCGAGCAGCGATCGGGCCTTCCCTTTCACGACTTCGTGAGACAGCGAATCGCCGAGCCACTCGGCTTGCCCGATCTCTTCGTGGGCCTGCCCGATGAAGAGCACGCGCGCGCCGCCGATATCGAACATCGAGGCCAGGAGTTGACCGAAGCCGACTACGCGGAGTTGGGATTCCCGAAGCCGCCGGTCACCGAAGTCACCGAGCAAGCGGTTCAGACCTTCAATCAAGCCGAAGTGCGGCGCGCGGGAATTCCCGGCGGCGGCGCCTTCACGAATGCCCACACCTTGGCGCTCTTCTATCAGGGGCTGCTGTCCGGAGGCAAGACCGCGGATGGCGGGCCAATCTGGAAACCCGAGACGATCGCCATGGCGCGCGAGATTCGAAACCCGGAACTGACGGACATCGTCTTCGGCAAGCGCGCGAATCGCGGTCTGGGCTTGATGATCGCCGGCGACAAGGACCGGACCTACCGCGGCTTCGGCCATACGAATTCGGATTTGTCCTTTGGTCACGGCGGGGCAGGGGGACAGATCAGTTGGGCCGACCCGACCACCGGCATCTCCATCGGCTACTGCACCAACGGATTCGATCGCCACGCCATTCGTCAAGCTCGGCGCGGCGTTGGCATTTCGAGCCGCGCGGCGGCCTGCGCCATCGGCTGAGCGCGGGAATCGATCGCGGCGTCGGCGGGTGAGAGCCCAGTCTCGCTGACTCGTGACCCTCTGCCTTCGACCTTCCAAGGAGTAGTCCATGCCCGCGATGATCCATTCATTGGAAGGCAAGGTGGCGATGGTCACGGGATCGGCACGCGGGATCGGCCGTGCGATCGCGCTGGCGCTCGCGGAAGCCGGTGCGGACGTTGCGATCGCCGACCTGCACCCCGCGCCCTTCGAGGGCGAGAAGTACTACCGAATGAACAAGCGGGTCTCCGGCACGGAAGAAGAAACACGTACCGCGGAGGCGATCCGGAAACTCGATCGACGGTCGATGGAACTGGAACTCGATGTCGCCGATGCGAATGCCGTCGTTCGAGCGGTCGAATCGTGTGAGCAGACGCTCGGGCCCGTGGACATTCTCGTGAATAACGCGGGCATCGTAAACAACATTGCTCCGATTGCCGAGATGGAACCCGAGGCGTGGGAGCACGAAATGCGCGTCAATCTCGCCGGTGCGTTTCACTGTGTCCGCGCGACCGTGCCGAAGATGGCAGAGCGCGGTTGGGGCCGCGTCGTCAACATCGCTTCCGTCGCCGCCCGCGCGCCCGGACTCGGCCAACCCGCCTACACCGCCAGCAAGGCAGGGGTCGTCGCCTTTACGCAGTCGGTGGCCCAGGAATTCGGTCGCGGCGGCGTGACGGCGAATGCGATCATGCCGGGTCTGATCGCCACGCCACTGGTCCTCTCGATGCCGGAGAAGATTCGCGATTCGATCGCGAGACAGACGCCGGTCGGTCGTGTGGGCGAACCCGCCGAAATCGGGTCGCTGGTGGCCTATCTCTGCTCCCCGGCCGCCGGATTCATCAGCGCGACCGCCATCGCCTGCGATGGTGGCTTTCTGGGCGCGCCCGTCTTCGCAATGAGCTGACGGCCGCCGGGCTTTCAGCGCGCGTCGCCTCGATTCGACTATCTTTGTGCCATGTCGCTGACCGCCGAAGAGCTGGATCAATACGCGCGCCAGGGCTTCATCCTGATGCGCGGTCTGATCGACCCCGACACCTTGTCCCGGATCGACGCCCGTTTTCTCGAGTTGGCGACCGGAGAAGCGACTCCACCCGAGGACATGGTGATCATGAAGGACGTGGCTTTCCTCGACGGCAAGGTCAAGGCCCGGTCGCCGCTTCACGCGGTCAACAAGATCCTGAGTTTCGAAAGCGATCCGATCTTGTGGTCCTACGCGACCGACGAGCGTCTGCTCACCGCGGTTCGCGATCTCGTCGGGACGGATCTCCGGACGCTTTCGACCAATGTGTTCAACAAACCTCCGGGCGTCGATGGTCGCCACCCACTTCATCAAGACCTGCGCTATTTCGCATTGCGGCCCGCGGATGGGATCGTGGCCACCTGGACCGCCATCGGGCCCTGCACCCGGGAGAATGGCTGCCTGGCTGTGATTCCCGGGAGCCACCGAGGCGACTTGATGGAACACGGCGATCCCGACTGGGAGCAGGTGAATCACGGCTTCTTTGCCGCTCGGGGCATCGATCTCGAAGCGCGGGTCCACGTCGAAATGGAACCCGGTGACACCATGTTGTTTCACCCGCTCCTGATTCACGGAAGCGGTCGCAACCGCAGCGACGGCTTCCGTCGCTCGGTCTCCGTCCACTACGCCTCCCGCGATTGCAAGCGACCCGAGAGCCTCAGCGGTCGACGACCACGAACGCGTCGCATTGGCGCCGCCATGAAAGACGTCGAGTCTCCCGGTTCCCCCTGATCCGCAGCGCTTCGGCTCAAGCGCGATCGACTCTGGCACGGGGTCGCGCATCCATGCGAAAGAACCAGATGTCTTTCGGACCTTCCGTCGGCGCTGGGGCAAGCGCCGTAGGCGAGATCCACTCCTCGACAGCTTCTTCGACCTGTGCGCGAAGTCGGCTCAAGAGTTCGAGATCCGTGATGCGAACGGCCTGGCGTTCGTAGCGTTTGCCCGCGATCCGTAAGACCACGCGACCATCGCGCAGCGCATCCTCATGCCATCCCTTGAGTAGATAGATCAGGTGCAGGATCCGACGTCGCTGGCCCGCGAATCGGCCCCAGATGAAGCCGAGATCGCAGGCGGCGCATGAACCCATCCTCTCTCCGGCGCGAACAGCTGTCTAGTCCACCCGTCGAGGAGTGCGCTCGGTCCGAATGGCGATTGCGCGTTCGGACTACTTGTGCGCGACGTAGTTGTTCAGATCCTTGCCACGCACAAGGCGGTAGTCGTCGCGCGGGCTGTACTTGTCGAGCTTCTGTTTTTCACCGGCCCAGATATCTTCGCAATGCGCGCTGGCGAAATGTACGGCGATCGCGCGGCGGAGATCCTCCGTCCGGTTGAAGCCCGAGCCGTGAATGATATTCGAATGAAAGAACACCGTGTCGCCCGGCTCCATCTCGATGTGCACGCGACCACTCGTGTCCACGTCCTTCACGCCCAGAAAGAGATGGTTCTTGTGCTCCCAGTCTGGATAGTCATGGGCATGGGTTTCGCCCTTGTGACTTCCCGGAATCATCACGAGGCAACCGTTCTCTCGGGTAATCGAATCGAGCGCCGTCCAGACCCCGACGATCGAATCCGCGGGTCGGAAGGGGAAGTAGATCAAGTCCTGGTGAAGAGGGTGACGCCCGTCGACGCGCGGCGGCTTGTTCAGAAGCATGCTGTTCATCGAGATGAGGTCGGATCCGATCAGCTCTTCTGCCTGATCGAGCAGCGGGCCGTAGTCGGAATACGCACGCAACACGGGATCGGCCTGGATGAAATTCATCTTGCTGATTCCGTGCGCTCGCGTCTTCGGTGTCACGAGGCCTTTGGCCACCTCGACGTTTCGGACGACCTGCATGTTCGGGGCCGGCTCGATGACGCCTTCCGCGACGTCGGCGAAGCGTTCATTCAGCTCGGCGACGAGCTTCTCGGGAATCAGTCCCCGGCGTACGATATATCCGTTCTCGAAATACTCTTCTTTCATGGTTGCTTACGGCTGCTTCTTGATCTGGATATCGTTGACCTTCCAGTCGTCGCCGACCTGCTTCCAGATCGTGCCGATCACGAATTCCTGGGTCTCGGTCGCCAGAATCAGATCGACAGGATAATCGTCGCCCTCGGCGTCGAGCAGGATGGCTTCTTTGCGCGTCGGCGTGCCCGTCGGCTGCGCGCCCTGTCCGAGTGCCATCGCCTTGCCCATGCCCTCCGGCGTGAGCGTGGCCATCAGTCCGCCCATATTCTGTGCGAGCAGATCTTCGATGAACTTCTCGGCGGATTCCTTGAGATCGGCCATATCATGCCTCCCTTGCCGGTTTGCGTGATTGCGCGGCTTCGTCGATATTGGCATGATACCTGTCAATTGTCCATCGGCGTGCGAAAGGGTCCATTGCCATGCCCCTAGCTTCTCCTTACGTCCTCTACGGTTCCCATGCCTCCTATGCGACGGCCAAGTCGCGCTCCTATCTGCGCAAGAAGGGCATCCCCTTCGTCGAGCGGCTGCCTTCGTCCAGCCGATTCCGCGAGTACGTTCGGCCGACCAGCGAGAACCATCGGATTCCGCAGCTCGAAGCACCGGACGCAACCGTGGTGCAGGACACCACGGCCATCTATGACTTTCTCGAAGAACGATTTCCGGACCCGCCCGGCTATCCGCCGGGGCCACGACAACAGTTGGTCGCGCGGCTCTTCGAGATCTTGCTCGACAATGAACTCGGACGCGTCGCCTGGCACTACCGATGGAATTACATGGAAGAGAATTATGCGTTCGTCGGACGCGAATTCGGCCGATCGTTTCGACCCCAAGGCAGCAATGACGAACTCGACCACTACGGCGGCGTGATCGCCGAGCGCATGGAGGGAAAGCGAGCCGGCTTCGGCGACAGCGAGTCGCTGCGACTGATCCTCGAGAGCATCTACCTCGAGGTGCTCGAATTGCTCGAGGCACACTTCACCGAGTTCCCGTATTTTTTCGGCGGACTTCCCTCGATCGCCGATCACGTGCTCATGGGTTCACTGTTTGGACATCTGGCGCGGGACCCCGAGCCCTCCCGACTGATGAAGCTTCACGCGCCCCGCGTCTTTCGCTGGACAGAGCACATGAATACGCCGGAGATCCAGGCGCCGGAATTCGCCGAATTTCCCACCGAGTATCTGGCGGAAGATCACGTGCCCGAGGCCGTCGTCGCACTCTTGAAATTGTGTCTCGCGGACGTGGGCGACGGCATCATTCGCGCGGCCGAGATCTACAACCGGTGGGCCGAAGAGCACGCCGATCGCCCGCCGCGCTCCGTGGTATCGCCGGAGGGCTTCGACGAGGCCGTGGTCGGGCGATTCGAG
>CAWLAJ010000306.1:0-5038 GCA_963854795.1 Deltaproteobacteria bacterium UBA4427
GCGGATTGGTTTCATTCATGCCGGCGGCCCTCCGACCGATCTCTCATTTCGGCTGGATCACACCGATTGGTGTCTTGCTCTCACTGTTCTTCGTACTGACCCTACTGCCGGCCATGATCGCCTTGATGCCCATGCGCGACGCCGATCCCCGAACGGATGACACCGCCTCGCAAAGGGCGCTGGTTGCGATCGCCTTGTTCTCCACGCGGCACGGGCGTCTGGTCCTGCTTGCCTGGGGCGTGCTGATGACGCTCTCGATCGCGGGGATGGGTCGACTGACCCTCGGCAACGACATGATCAAATGGCTGCCCGCGCACGATGACATGAGGCAGGCGATCGAGTTCCTGAACGACGAGCTCGGTGGAGGCGCCAGCATCGAGGTGCTCGTTTCTGCGCAGAATGAGAACGCGCTCCATGACCCCGAACTCCTCCGGAAGCTTGAAGAAATCCAAAAAATGACCGAAGGCTTCGAGCACGGTGGCCTCCGCGCGGACAAGACCGTATCGATCGTTGATGTCGTGAAGGAGACACATCGCGCCCTCAACGAGAACCGCGACGACTACTACGCGATCCCCGACAACCGGGCATTGGTTGCGCAAGAGCTCTTGCTTTTCGAGAACTCGGGAAGCGATGACGTCGAAGATCTCGTCACCACACAGTTCGACGTCGCACGGATCTCGGTTCGAGTTCCCTTCGTCGATGCCTCCCTCTACTCGCCCTTCATGGACGCCTATCTCGACGACGTCGAGGCCATACTCGGCCCGACCAATACCGTCGTACTGACAGGCGCGATCCCTCTCATGGGGCGAACGATCAGCGCCGCGCTCGAGACGTGCGTTCGGAGTTACGCGACCGCACTCGTCGTAATCACGATTCTCATGATCATCTTGATCGGCAGTCTGCGCGTCGGCCTGCTGTCGATGATTCCGAATCTGGTTCCCGTCGCCTTCGCATTGGGATTGATGGGATGGCTGGGCATCGCCCTCGACATGATGAACCTCATGCTCGGATCGATCGTCATCGGCCTCGCGGTCGACGATACGATCCACTTCATGCACAGCTTTCGACGCGAAATCGAACGCAACGGCGATGTCGCAAGCGCAGTCGCCAATACCCTCCGAGGAACCGGTCAAGCGCTGCTCTTCACGTCCTTCGTCCTCGCAACGGGCTTCCTCGTGTACACGCAGGCGTACATGGACATGCTCTTTGATTTCGGGTTCTTGACGGCGAGCGCGATCACCGTCGCGTTTCTCGCAGACCTTACGCTTGCGCCCGCCCTGGTGAGCCGCGTGAACTGGAGCCAACACGTACGAGACCAAGACGGTCGCACCGTCATCGGTCGGGGATGAGCGGGCAGCTCGGTCGGCGCGAGGGGATGGTGACGCTTACGCGTGTCTCTTGGCGTGCATACCGTTGCAGAGTGAAGCCAACAGCTCTATTCGCGTATCTGACCATGGCCTACTTCGTTGGCGGACAGGAATTTCAATCAGCGTTTTTGGTACCACCGATATTGGACAGTATGACAACCGAGCCTCTGATGGAGGTATGGAGGTATGCACACCTGTTCCCGGGGATCGGGGGAGCCGACGCATACGTCGTCAAGTTGATTCGCGATCTACTACGTGCGCCTCGAGCCGGGAGCGTCCGAGTCGACCAAGGCTCGGCTTCGAGCCGACCAGGCGAAGCCTTTGCGGATGCGATCGAAGCGACGCACGACGGCGGGCTCCATCCTGGGGTCGGTGAATAAGTAGAACTGGTCTTCTTCGATGCCCTCGAGGACGAGTCGGCCGACGATGTCGGGGTCGAGGCCACGCGTCATGTCGATCTCCTTGCCGTCGGCCGTCAGCACAGGCTTTCGCTCCGAGCTGCCATAGTCCGCCGGTCGGTTGCGCCCTGCCTTGCCGATGTTGGTTCGGACACCACCGGGGCAGAGCACCGAGCAGCCGATGTTGGTCCCCTTGAGTTCGCTATAGAGCACTTCAGAGAGACCGACGACGGCGTACTTCGTCGAGTTGTACGGTCCCCATCCCACGCCCGAGTTCACGAGTCCGGCCATCGACGATGTGGTGACGATGTGTCCGCCCTCGCCGTGTGACCTGATCCGGGGGAGAAACGCGCGGATTCCGTAAATGACACCGAGTTGATTCACGCCGATCACCCAGTCCCAGTCGCTCTGCTGGAGCTCTTCGAAGCGGCCCCCGGCTCCCACGCCCGCGTTGTTGCAGAGTACGTGGACTTTGCCAAACACGTCGATCGTGGCGTCCGCCGCCGCGAAGACGGACTCCTCCTTGGTCACGTCCACCACCACGCTCGCCACCTCGACGCCGCGCTGCTTCAGTTCGGTCTCGGCCTGAGTGAGCGATTCGCGGTCGATGTCGGCCAGCATGATCCGCATGCCCGCCTCGCCAAGAGCGTTCGCCATGCCGCGACCGATCCCGCTCGCGGCTCCTGTGATGAAGGCGGTCTTTCCGGCCACGTCCTGCATGTCTCAGTCTCCTAGGCAAGGGTCCAGTCTAGCCGAGATGGGCGCGTGACCGGAAGTGGTGCTCCGTCGCGCTAGTTCGGTGGCGACTGGGTTCTCGGCCTCTACATTCAGCTCTCACCGAGTGGGCCCGCGAAGCAGACAGCGCAGCGAGCGGGCGTTTCCCTTCGCCATGCGCCGGCGCATGTACGATCCTTCGGCGGCAGCAGTCATGTCCTGCAACGTCTTTTCACACCCAGTCCGACAGTACGCATGTTAGAGTAGTGAGTATGCATACTCACTCGGGACGTCAATTTCGTTTTCATCTCGCACTGACCCTGACGTTGTCGATCTGCGCCTCGCAGGCGACCGCCGATCTCCCGATCGGTCTCTCGACAGACCTGACCCTCACGCACGACCTCGAGCTTCGCTCGTACGACGTCCTACGGCCGGCGAGTGCAATCACCAACGCCCTGGCGCGCCCGTTGGTCGTCGACCTCCACGGATTCACTTCGAACGGAGATGGGCAACGGGGAATTTCCGGCTGGAGCACCCTTGCCGAGGCGAATGACTTCTACGTCGCGTGGCCCGACGGCCTGTTCAACTCCTGGAACGGCATCACCTGTTGCGGCGATGCCGTCACGAACAACGTAGATGACGTGGGCTTTCTCCTCGCGATGGTCGCCGCGATCGAGGCCGAAGTGAACATCAACCCCGAACGCATCTACGTCACCGGACTTTCGAATGGCGGCGCGATGACCCAACGATTGGCCTGTGAGGCCCCCGACCTCTTCGCTGCGGCTGCCCCAATGGCCTACCCGGTTCCACACTTCGACTTTGCCGCCGATTGCAACGCGAGCGAGTCGATCCCCGTCCTCTCTTTCATGGGCTTGACCGATGTCCTCGTCGACTACGCGACCGCGGCACCGAGTCTCGCTCTCTGGCGGGACGAGAATGGCTGCGACAGCGCAGGAGACCCGACAGAAATTGCCGAGACCTACGGCACCAGCGACTGTGTCATCGACACGACCTGCGGCGATCCCGGAATCAAAGTCGGGCTGTGCAGCATCGCGGGGAGCACCTTTGCGCCGCCGAACGATATCTTCAATGGGCACATCCTCTACTTCAACGACGACGCGTTCAACGTCAGCCAGCGCGCCTGGGATTTCATGAGCGCATATGGCACAGCCGCGGCCGCGGTGCCGGCAATTGGCATACCCCTGCTACTCGTGGGGGCGCTCGCCGGTGCGGGTGGTGTGATTCTCAAACGACGACGGGTAGCGGACCTAGCGAACCGATAGCTCGATCAACTCACCGGCTTCTCAGGACATCGTTTGCGTATCAGGCATCTGAGGAATTTCTGGTCACGCCACCCTGAGAGTGGCTGTGTGTTGCTGTGTGTGAGTGGGTAGCCAGTTAGACAGAAGCGCCATACGGATGGTCCGCGGAAATCGACTCTAATGCGCAATATCCAGTGCTGAGTGGAAAATCGAAAATCAAACGAAGAACCATTTGGAGTTGGAAAGGCTAGTCTCGATCAAAATGTGTCATGTTATTCGTTACTTGATCTGGAGGTGAGCCATTCGTTTCGTCGCATTGTTTGCTCTGTCGCTTGTTGCCGTACTCGTGGTCGCCATGGGATGGCAGCACTTCCGCTATCTGGATTGGCGCCGGACCGCGGCCCAGGACCACCAGCCCCTGCTGCACTCGTCGTCGGTCTTTCACGTGATCAGCTACGTGCGCCTCGAGCCCGGCCGCGATCTCGTGGAATCCCTGGCCAAGGCTCGCGAGACCCTCGAGGGGGCGGGAGGAAGCCAATGGGTCTACGCGGGCAAAGTCGTGTTGATGGGGCTCCAATCCAGCCAGCTTGGAGAAGCCCAGTGGGACGCCATCGTCATGTCGCAGTACGACTCGCGCGAAGCCTACGATGCGGTTGCCCGATCGAACGCCCACAGCCAGGCCTTCGCGCACTTCGACGCCAGCTATCACCACGGGATGCAACGTTCGGCCGCCCTCAACTTGGCGATGCCGATGATTTTTCTCGGAATGCGGGTCGCCGACATCGTGAAGGGCGTGTCCGTGATCGACCCCTACGACAGGGCTAGCGACGAAGACCTTGCGGGTCGCAATCTGGCCTTGGAAGGAGCCCGTCCTGCGATCGAGGCGGCGCGGGCCTACAACGACAACGCCGTCGTCGTCTTCAACCTGGTGCGCCCGGGCAGCGCTGCCGAGCAGGAGGCCAATCGCGCCTATGGCCGCAAGATGGGCGGACTCTTTGCCGCCAAGGGGCACGGTCCTTCGCACATGGGGAAGTCCGTGACGCTCGAAGGCGATGCGGAGTTCGACGACGTCCACATCGTCTACTACCCGGGCATCGACTACCTGATCTCGCTGATGCGGAGCAAGTTCTACAACGGAATCGTCGGCGGTAAGCAACTCGGCGATACCCAAGCCATTCCGACCGTCCCGATCCTCGACCGCTTGTGACCGAGCTCGATCAGTAAGAGTATGCCGCTTGGAACGCCGCTTGTGGGCTAGAATGTGAGCATCTAGCTGAATTGAACCGGTGAGAGCCTG
>CAWLAJ010000307.1:0-5004 GCA_963854795.1 Deltaproteobacteria bacterium UBA4427
TCTCGAGAGTCGGCGGTCCGAGAAACCATGCTGCGAGAAAACCCGCGGTGAAACCGCCGAAATGCGCCCCTCCGGCAACAAAGCTCGATAAAAGCCGATCGATCACGACGAATTGCAGAAGCAACACACCCACGAAGAGTCGGCGAGGGAGTCTCCAGAACACGGGAAGCGATTCGGGGTAATTGAGTTCGAGCGCGAGAATTGCGCCCGCAAGGGCGGCCACCAGCCCCGAAGCACCGATCACAGTCGATTGGTCCGCGAACTGAATTCCCACGATCGTACCCGCGGCGCCGCAGGCCAGGATCACGGCCATTCGCCAGGATCCGAGCGGGCGCTCGACGAGATGGCCCAAGACGGCCAGACCGCCGACATTGACGGCCAGATGAAAGGGCAGCTGCGGCATGCCATGTAGAAAATGTGCGGTCACGGCCCGCCAGAGTTCGCCTCGTGTGAAGAGATCCGGAACAAAGGCGCCCACCTGTTCGACCAGAGGGTCACGCAACTGGAACCCGGTCCCGAGGACGCACAGCAATACTGTGGCCCAGGTGACCCAGCTGAAGCTTCGGCGTGAGCCGAGACGATCGACTTCGTCCATCTCGCCTAGAAAATGTCGACCGTCGGGTCGATCGGCCAATCTTTCGAGAAGCAGGCGGCGCAGCTCCATCGGACCCGCCTCGGGATCCCGAAAGCGACCGTTGCGAATCGTCAGCATGCCCGACTTCAACCCGATGAGCAGCATCTGATCCGCCGCATAGACATGGGTCATCGATTCGTACGGATGAAGCGTGGACCTCTTGCGGCCCTGGGATTCGATGATGCGAAAGCCGTCGCGCTCGAGCAGGATCGCGCCTCCCGAGGCCAGGGCGATCCGTCGATTCGGCACCCTTTCATCCCAGCTATTCGACAGATCATCCGAAGGCATCATCGAATCTTAGCGCTCCGAAGCAGACCGAAGAGCCCGTCCCAACACCTCTACGCGAGGAGGTTTCGAAACGGACTCAGAACGACGATGCGGAACCGACCCGCGTGGGAAGGTTCCACATCATTTCGGAGAATCGTCCGAAGCGCAGTTTGCTCTCGAGGAATCAATCCTCGGTCGAAACCGCCACCGTCGGAAAGACACGCGAGTAGTAGAGCACCACCAGCATGAAGAGTCCCAGGAAGCCCAGGCCGATGCCGACCTGAATCGCGCCGAACCACGAGAGCATGTCGCCCTTGATCACCGACGGCCAGATCAGCACGTTTCGCTCGAGCCACAATCCGAAGAGCAAGGTCACTGCCACGGGACCGGCGATCCACGGGGTCTTTTTCGGTCGCTGGCCTAGCAAGACGAAAAACGGGATCAGCCAGTTGCACGCCCAAACCGTCATCGAGACCCAGCCGTACCCGGTCTGGAGGCGAGCCCACTCGAAGTCCCAATTCCCCCAGCTCTTCGCGAAAGCGGCGGCCGAGTAGCCCTTGTCGATCATGAACTGGTCGCCCAGGCGATCGCGGAGGAAGAAGGTCTCCTCCGGCAGATTGCCGTAATAGATGACCAGATATTGGGACCAGAACAGATACATCCAGAAAATCGAGAAGGCGAACATCAACTTGCCGATGTCGTGCATTCGACGCTCGGTAATCTGTCCACCGAAGCCGTCGATGTCCCGGCTGAGCACACCCGAGAGCGCGCAGGCCGCAACCGCCGAGAGGATGCCGCCCCAACAAACGAAATTTCCGAAGAGATTCGAGAACCAGGCCTGCTCCATGGACATGACCTGATCAAAACAGAAGAAGGCAAAGCCGAATCCGTAGGTGAGTCCAATCAAGGGCCCAAGAAACGCCGTCCGCTTCTTGGCTGCGAGGCGTTCCTCTTCGTCGCCCTTCCAGCCGGCGGTCCATTTCTCGGCCATGCGCTTTGCGAATCCCTCGCCGTTCTCGGCGAGATTGCGAAGCGTCGGTCGGGCCGAGGCACGAAGGAACAACACGCTCAGCAGCGACATGAGCGCGAGCAGCCCGATGTCCATCAGGTAGAAGCGCGTGGTATTCAGCCACGCTTCCTTGCCGTGCATCGCACCGTTCTTCTGCCAGTCGAAAATATGCTCTCCGCCGAAGATGCCGATGATGCCAAGAATGAGGGCAACGGGGATGAAGGCAGCCAGCGATTCCGCGAAGCGCCGGTAAGGGCCCGGCCAGACTGCGCCCACGATCGCGTAGATCGCGGCCAGTGTAAGGCCACCGGTGGCGAGCATCGTGAAGAAGATGAAATTCGCGTGATAGGCCAGCCAGGCGGTCTGAGGTTCAGTCATCAGGCCACCGATGAACGAGACGACGCCCAGTACGACGAATGCCACGCAGAGATTCGTGAGCGGCTGGGGCAATGCGCCCGGGTTCGCGCGTTCAGCGGCCATGGCTGCGGTGCTCACTATCGACCTCCCTGACCGGCGAGGTCACGTAAGTAATTCACGACATCCCAACGACCATCCGGTGAGATGCGTCGATAGTTCGGCATCCGACCTCGCCCGAGAGAAATCGTCGTGTAGATATGTCCGTCCGAAAGTGCGGCGGCGAGATTGAAGCCAAGCGGTGAACCCGGGCCGATCGGCAACACGCCTGTGATGGGACCGTTGGGCGCCGCGATCGGTCCATCTCCAGCACCGGTCGGGCCGTGGCATACCGCACAATTCACACTGAAGAGTGCCTCTCCATTCTTTAGGGAAGGGAGGCTCGCCGAGCGTGGATTCGTCAGGGTCTCTTGTTCCGCGAGAGACAGCAACGCTGGGTCGATGACATCACCCCAGCCGACGGGAACCGTACCTTCAGGCGGAGAGAAGAGAGCGCCTCGATCCTGGTAGGGATTCAGCTCAAAGGCTTGCACGGCCGCCTGCCACTTCATCTGCGGCCACCATTCGACGGAGGCCTGCTCCCAGCAGCCGGTCGACCCGAAAAGGAAGAGCGCAAGCGCGATCGCGAGGATCCTTGGAGAAGCGGCCACAGGACTGTGATCAGTGCGAGGCTGCAAGGGTCACCTCCTTGGCGTTGTTGCCCCGCATGAGAGATTCGACCTCGGCGACATCTCGCTCTTGGCAGCGAACGACGACACCAAACTCTTCAGCCGAGAAACGCGGGCTGTAGTGCTCATCGAGGGTGCGCGGATAGAGTCCGCCCAGAATCAAAAGACCCAGCACGGTCAGGATGCCGCCGAACAGAATCGTCAGCTCGAAGCCGATGATCCACATCGGAGGAATCGCCGCGATGTTCTTACCGGCAATCTTGATCGGCCAATCCATCGACATCCAGATCTGAATGCCGAATCCGGTGACGACGCCGGTCAAGCCACCGATCAGGGTAAAGAGTCGAACTGCGGAAGGCTTGGGATCCTCGGCTTCTTCGATTTCCTCGAAGGGAGCCGGCGAGTAGGTCGTCAGATCCTCGAACCCACGACTCTTGAGCTTCCGCACGACGGTCGAGACATCCGAAGGCATGTCGTACACGCTGACTAACGTTGCCATCTAGTGTGCGCCTCCCTGTGCTTGTGCACGAGCCTGGTCTCTCGCGTGGATCTCCAACTCTTTCACTTCGCTGATGGCGATGATCGGAAAGACCTTGAGGAAGAGGAGGAAGAACATGCTGAACCAGCAGAAGCTGCCGGACAGAACCATGAGCTCGACGGTCGAGGGGATGTACAGACCCCAGGCCGCCGGAACGTATTCGCGGGAGAGCGAGGTAATGATGATCACGTATCGCTCGAACCACATGCCGAGGTTGATGAAGAAGGAGAGCACGAAGAGAAAAGGGATGTTCGTGCGGAGCTTCTTGATCCAGAGTAGTTGCGGCATGACGACATTGAAAATGATCATGCACCAGGTCGAGAACCAGTAGGGCCCGAATGCGCGCTGCCAGAACGAAGTCTGTTCGGGTTCAATGCCCGAATACCAGGCGATGAAATATTCCGCACCGTAGGCGTATCCGCAGATCAACGAGGTGAAGAGAATAAACCTCGACATGTTCTCGAAATGGTAATCCGTGATGTAGCGCTCGAGTCGGAAGATTCGACGTACGGGAATCATCACGATCAGCACCATGGCGAAACCGCCGAAGATCGCACCCGCGACGAAGTAGGGAGCGAAGATCGTGGCGTGCCAGCCCGGAACGATCGACATCGCGAAGTCCCAGGACACGATGGAGTGGACGGAGAGAACCAGCGGCGTCGCAATGCCCGACAGATGGAGGATCGCTCGGTTGTGCGCCTTCCACTGCTTTCCAGTGCCCTGCCAGCCGGCCGCGACGATCGTGTAGATCGCCTTCTTCCAGCCCACAGCGCGATCGCGGGCAACGGCGATGTCGGGAATCAGGCCGACGATGAAGAAGAGAACCGAAATCGTCAGATACGTATTGATCGCGAACACGTCCCAGAGCAGCGGGCTCTTGAAGTTGACCCAGAGGTAACGCTGATTCGGATACGGGAGCAGGAAGTAGAACTTCCACAAGCGACCGATATGAATGAGCGGGAAGAGCGCCGCCGTCAAGACGGCGAAGACGGTCATCGTCTCTGCGCCGCGGTTGATCGCGTTTCGCCACTTGGCACGGAAGAGAAAGAGAATCGCCGAGATCAGGGTTCCGGCGTGGCCGATACCAATCCAGAAGACGAAGGTGATGATGTAGACACCCCAGAAGACGGGCGCCTGATAACCGGCAACACCGAGGCCGTAGTAGGTCTCGTAGATCAATGCTCCGAGGGCCGTCAAAACCCCGGTCACCGCGAAGAGGAAGGCCAGCAACCAGGGCCAGTGAAAACCCTTGGTAACAGCGAGGATGTCGACGTTCGTCTGTGAATCCCTCGGCCTGGCCAGAGCATTCATCGCATCAGCGACCGCAGACGCAGGAGGCGGTGCCATTTAGTGGACTCCCTCGTTCTTCTCGCGCCGTACCTGCGCGAGGTAGGTCACAGCGGGTCGTGTATTGAGTTCCTGGAGCGCGTGGTAGGCGCGATCCTCGCCTTGTCTGGCCAGCGTTGAGACCGAG
>CAWLAJ010000308.1:0-4960 GCA_963854795.1 Deltaproteobacteria bacterium UBA4427
TCGGCATTCAAATGTCCACTGCGAGTGGCCTTGCACGGAGCGGCCCCGATTTCCGTCTCGGTCAAACGTCGGATGATCGACTGGTGGGGCCCCGTACTCGTCGAGTATTGGGGCGGCACCGAAGGTGGCGTCAATACGCTCATCGGTAGTCGGGAATGGTTGGAGCATCCCGGAACGGTCGGCCGGGCGCTTCCGGCCTTCGATGTCTTCGCGGTTGATGATCGGGGGGATCAAATGCCAGCCGGGGGCATCGGCGATCTCTACTGTCGCAGCAGCGTGTCGGATCGACCCTTTGAGTATCACGGCGATTCCGAGAAGACGGCGACTGCCTATCTCGAGCCCGGCGTCTTTACGATCGGGGATATTGGATTCGTAGACGACGAGGGGTATGTCCATCTGGCCGATCGGCGTTCAAACATGATCATTTCGGGCGGCGTCAACATCTATCCGGCGGAGATCGAGCAGGTCCTGCAGGAACATCCGGCGGTCGCCGACGTCGGTGTCTTCGGAATTCCCAACGACGAATGGGGCGAGTCGGTCAAGGCGGCGATCGAGCTTCGTGAGGGGCATCGCCCGTCGCCCGAACTGAGTGAAGAGATCCTCGCGCACGCGAGAATTCATCTGGCGGGATACAAGGTTCCGCGCTCGATCGACTTCGAGGAAGAGTTGCCTCGCCATCCAAGCGGAAAACTCTATATCCGGCGTTTGCGTGATCGTTACTGGGCGGGCCGAGACCGATCGATCTAGCCGCGCTCGGCTTTCAACTCCGCGCTCTGCGACTGTTCGTTCTCCATCGATTCCGCCATCGAATGGCTGGCGCCGAAATGAAGCGCGCGTTTGGCGTAGGCGAGAACCGTCGGATCGATCTCCGCCATCTCTTTCGCGATTTCGATCGCACGCGGGAGAACTTCTGCTTTGGCAACGGATTCGTTCACGAGTCCGATGCTGGCCGCTTCCCCGCCGAGAATTTTTCTTCCCGTCAGAATCAGTTCCTGCGCGCGGGCCATGCCAACGAGGTTGGGCAGAAGATGGGTGGAGCCGAGCCCGGGGAGGATTCCCAGACGGGCGAAGACGAAACCGAGCTTTGCGTCTTCGGCAACAATGCGAACATCGCAGGGCATGACCATCGTCATGCCCACGCCGATGGCGTGACCATTGATCGCCGCGATGATTGGCTTCGGGTATTCGAGCATTTCGAGGGGTAGCTTGCGAAGGAAGTCTTCCTCACCCAGCCGTGGGCCCGCCGAAGCGTTCTCGCCCTGCTCATGAGCCTTCAGGTGTTCGAGGTCGACGCCGGCACAGAAGGCTCGTCCGGCGCCGGTCAAGACGACTACGTGAATCGATGTGTCCTCTCGAAGACTGCGAAAGGCAAGCGTTACCTCATCGCCCATTTCGGTCGTGTACGCGTTCAACTTGTCGGGTCGATCGAGTGTGACGACGGCGACGCCATCCGATTTTTCGAGCTGGATCTGCTTGAAGTTCATTCGAATTCTTCTCGTCGTTTGCGGAGGGTCAGGGACGGCTCAGCCGAGGCGCTCGGCGGCTCGCTTGCGCAACTCGAATTTGAGCACTTTCCCGGATGCATTGCTCGGTAGTTCACTCACGATCTCGGCGTACCTTGGCACCTTGAAATTGGCCATGTGCTCTCGACACCATGCGAGTATCTCCTTCGTGTCTAGGTCGGCGTTCGGATTGGGCACGACGAAGGCCATGCCGACCTCGCCCATTCGCTCATCGGGGACGCCGATGACCGCGGCCGCCGCGATACCCTCGTGTTCGAAGAGCAGGTTCTCGACTTCGGCCGGGTAGACGTTGAAGCCGCCCATGATGAACATGTCCTTGATTCGATCCGTGATCTTGAGATAGCCGTCGGCGTCCATCACGCCAATATCGCCGGTATGGAGCCAACCCTCGGAGTCGATGGCCTTTGCGGTTTCGGCTTCGTCCTTGAAATAGCCCCGCATCACGTTGTAGCCGCGAACCCAGACTTCTCCCGGCTCGCCGCGCGGAACTTCCTCGCCCTTCGGATCGACGCAGATCACTTCGGTATCCGGAATCGCGCAGCCGTCCGAGTTTGCAATCCGCTCGGGGTCATCGCCTTGCTTGCAGGCCGTCACGGTTCCGCAGCTCTCCGTGAGTCCGTAGGCCTTGATGACCGATTTGAAGCCGAGCTCGCTGCGCATTCGATGAACCAGTTTGACGGGAGTCGGCGCGGCACCGGTGACGGCGAGTCGAAGCGAGGAGGTGTCGAATTGATCACGATCTGGATAGGTCAATAGCGCTTGGTAGATCGTGGGGGGGCCCGGAAGAACGCTGATCTTCTCATTCTGAATCCGTTCGAGAATGGTCGCTACATCAAAGACGGGGTGCGGCAACGCGGTTGCGCCATGGATCAGACAAGCCAGCCAGCCCGCCTTGTAGCCGAACGAGTGAAAGAAAGGCGCGGTGATCAGATAGCGATCGTCCGCAGTCAGACCGACGTTCTCGCCCCAGACATCGAAAACCTTCAGATTCTGGCCGTGCGCGGTCATGACTGCTTTTGGATTGCCCGTCGTTCCCGATGTAAAAAGGAAGTCCGACAGATCGTCGGGCGCTACGGCCTCCGCTCGCTCACGAGCGACCTGCGCCTCGACGGTCTTGCCCCGTTCGATGAACGAATCCCAGGACAATCCATTCGTGCTCTCGCCCTCGAGCATGATGATTTCGTTCAGCGCAGGAAGATCAAGATCCGCGATCGAGTCCGCGTAGTTGACCGCGAGAAAATCACCGATCGTGCAGATCAATTTGGCTTCGCTCTTCTCGAGGACGTAGCCGGCTTCGCTCGCCTTGAACCGCGTGTTCAGGGTGACCAGGATGGCGCCGACCGATTGCAACCCCAGCGCAGCGACGATCCATCTCGCGCTATTGGGCGCCCAGACTGCCACCCGATCGCCGTGTTCGACGCCCGCCGCAACGAAGGCGCGAGCGGCGTCCTCCGTGGCGGATGCCAGATCCGCGAAGCTCCACCCGACGCCATCTTCTTCAACCGCCGAGGACTCCGGCCACAGGCGGGCCGCACGCGCCAGCGTGCGCGGGATGGTCATCTGTTGCCAGTCGACGGTCGTGGAGTCTTCGTTCATGCGATCGCGCTCCGGAGCTAGGGTCGGCCGAGAATGGCAATTCCACAGGCGGTTGGATGACCACCGATGTTATGGGAGAGGGCCAGCTTTCCGTCGAGATTCGGGATCTGCCGCTCGCCGGCCAATCCTCTCAGCTGCAAGACGTTTTCGTAGATCATGCGCACGCCGGTCGCCCCGGTTGGATGGCCGAAGGCCTTGAGCCCACCATCCGTATTGACGGGGAGGGCGCCCGTTCGCTCGAAGGTTCCGTCCGCGATGTGTTCCTTCGCTGCGCCTCGGTCGCAGAAATCGAGATCTTCGTAGGTCAACAACTCCGTCAGTGAAAAACAATCATGCACCTGGGCCAGTCCGATCTCTTCTCGAGGGTTGCTGACTCCGGCCATCTCGTAGACATCGTCGCGTGCCCACGCGGTCGGCTTCCAGGACAGGAAATCGTTGCCCGGATCCTTCTGCGGATTGGGTCCGGACCGGACGGTTACGCCTTTGATCGAAATCGGATCGCCCGAATAACGACTGGTGAGATCCGTTCGCGTCAGGATCGCGGCGGAGGCGCCGTCCGTCTGGGCGGCCGAATCGTAGAGACCGAAGGGCCAGGAGATGATGCGAGCCTTGAAATAGTCTTCTTCGGTAATCGTGCGCTTCAAAAAGGACTTGGGCGCGAGACATCCATTCGCATGATTCTTGATCGCGATCTTCGCCAGGTCCTTGCGGCTCGCACCGTATTTCTTGAAATAGGTTGCAGCGGCGAGCGAGAACCAGCCCGCCGGGGTCTGAGGCAGGTCGCGAACGCGGTCGACGACGACCGAGGGACCCGCGACGCCACGGTCCTTTGGCTTGTCATATCCGACGACCAGAACCGTGTCATAGAGGCCGGCAGCGATCGAGAGAACGCCGAGCCGGATCAGATCGGTTCCGGTTGCACAGTAGTTCGTGGCGAACGTGACGGGCTTGTTGAAAAGCTTGAGGGCGTCCGCGCATTCGTGTGGGCCCTTGTTCGAGTAGATCGATCCGGTGAAGACTGCGTCGATTTCTTCTTGCGGCTTCTCGATTCCCGCATCCTGGTACGCCTCGTAGGCGGCGTCGACGATCATGTCGGAAGGCGATTGATCCCAATTCTCTCCGAATTGGCAGCAGCCTACGCCGACGATGGAAACCTTGTCACGAATCGAGTTCTTGTTCGCCATGGCTGGATGGTCGTTCCGTTCCCTAGCTCGACAGAGTGTCGGGTTTGGGAATGCCTTTCCAATAGTAGTTGGGTCGCCCGCCCGATTCATGGATGCGGCGGAATACGAACTCGATCTCCTGGCCGATCGCGACATCCTTTGCCTCGACTTCGACGACCTGAAGATGGATTCGAGCGCCGTCGACATCGATGATCGTCACGATCGTGGGCGGATTCGGAGTGGGGAAGAAGAAATCGAAGGTATAGGTGACGATTTTTCCGATTCGATCGGAGAGTCGAACCCGATCGAAAGCGTCCTTGGCATAACAGCTCTCGCAGATTCGCTGAGCGGGGAATTGGATCGCTTCGCAATTCTGGCATTTCTGTCCAAGGAAGCTCAGGTCGTCATCGCGTTCGCGGTAGAGGATCGTGGCCGAGAGTCCCGGGTTCGATCCGGCCTGCCATTCTGTGGCCGCCAGCCCCTTCGCCTTGATGTAGTCGTCGTAGCGCGAAATCGTGCGCCTTCGTGCGAGATTCCACGCGACGCCGCGGCGCGGCTCGAGCTTTTCGATCAGGTCCGTCGTGGAAAAACTGGTGGCATCGGCGCCACTTCCGAAATCGACGAGTAGCAGTCGCTGGCCGGGCGAGGCGGCCTCGAGGGCGGCGATCAGGAGAAGCG
>CAWLAJ010000309.1:0-4935 GCA_963854795.1 Deltaproteobacteria bacterium UBA4427
CTTGCAGCCAGGTTGCTGTGGCGTCGTCGGGTCCGGTCCCTCAGCCACTCGTGATAGCCGTCACACGGTAGCGCGTGTGACAAAGATCATTATAGCACCAATGCCAGCAGGGTGGCATCGACTTGTTCGGTTTAACCCTTTTGCTTGTTTGGGCACTTTGTGGCCAGTCCGCGAACAAATCAGTGCACCACGGCCGTGCATGCGCTGACGAGTTGACCGTGTTGTTCGCTGACCCAACACCTTCACTCGCGTATAACCTTGGTCTTGGGTGAACCGACTGTGGCCCCGCGCTAGGCTTGGCCGGCGACAGGAGATGGCAATGGATGATGAGGAACTAATCAAGGAGTTCATTCGTGTTGCGCCTCCTGGCAGTGTTCTGGAAGATGACGACCTCCTTAAGAGGCTCGTGTTCGTGGAACTCGACGATCTCCTTAAGATGCCCGTGTTCGTGGAACTCGACGTTGTTGCGATCTGCGTCCGTGAGATTGAGTGGCCGACTCCGAGTGAACCGGTCTCACACTGGACGGTCGTGACTCAGTTGCCTCTGGACGCATCCGAAGCACAGATCGACACGGCGGTTCGGTCCGTCCTTGACGACCCTCGCTTTTTCGGCGTGTGCGCCACATGTCGGGAGCGCAATCCCAACGGATGGATGCACGACGCTGAAGTGTGCCAAGGGTGCTCTGGAGCCGTTTACTGATACGTGGACAGTCGAGCGGAGCTTTCCGACGCGCAGCGTTTGTCGCTGTCCGACTCAGACGATACGCCTGCCGAACTAGCGCGGGGCGGCGGGCACGGCGTAGAAACTTTGGAGATCAAAGATGTCGCGAACTGACCACGACCGCATCTATTCCACACCTGGATTGCCGCGTTTCGAGATTCACGAACTGGACGATCGACTGCTCGCCGGCCGCAATCCGCTCTCGGCGATTGACGCGCAGGGGCTCGTCGATGTCGGGGTGACGCATGTGGTCGATCTGCGTGAACGGCATGAGTGGGAGACGCCGGGCCGATTCGGGCGCGCGGCGCTGGCGTTCGACACCCTGGTTGTTGCTCTCAGCCGCCTCTGGACCCTCCTATGGTCCTTCTGGCCGCTTGAGGCACCACACCCACCGGATTCGTTCGCTATCGAGCCTGTGACACGGTGTCATGGACACCTATCCATCGACTTACGAATCGGTCTTTCTACCACGGGCTGCTAGAGCAATCCCATTGTCGTCAAGCGAATCGTCATCGCCTGCTCACTCACGTCGAACTTCTCGGCCAACTTCGCCACCTGCCAGTCGACGAGCGACAGGCTGCCGAGCGACTCAACGTGTCGACGCACGAGGTCGTCTGGCATCAGCAAGTGCGCAGCAAACTGATTCGCCTCGATCTCCTTTCGATCTACCCCCGCCGCCGATCGCGGACTTCTCTGACTGATGAAATTCCCACGGTCGACGTGTACGTGTTCACCTGGCGTGAACTGGTGTCGTAGGACGTGATGGCCGACCTCGTGCGCAATCGTGAATCGCCGCCTTTTCGGATGGTCCGTTTCATTGACGCAGATCTGGGCGCCCTGCGAACTCGCGACAAGCAATCCGGACACACCGGCGCCAAGGTCCGCGCAGACAACCTCCAACCCAAGCTCAGCGGCGATGCGTCCGACATCGATCGGCGGGCCTTCCGCAGCGTAGCGCTCGGTCAGACGCAACGCGAGTCTTCTCACGGCCATCACGCTCATCGTGGTCTCCTCGACGAGGTCATCTTCTGGAGGCCAACCGTCCATTCACTCTTCGCCAAACCAGCCTCCAAGCGCTTGGCAAGCTTCCTGGTCGCCAGGTCCGGCAGCTCCAGTTTCTGCCGGAGCTCTTGCTCGATGGTCTGGGCAGGTTGTTCGGTGCCTGAGACTTCGGATGGCGGCAGCAATGCCTCGGGGCCGACATCGAAGATCGCGGCCAGCTGAAGCCACGTATGGACGAGTAGCCGCTGCTTGCCCGTCTCGATGTTCGCGACCGACGCTCTGGTGACAGGTGGGACGAGCAACCGGCCAATTTGCTCCTGGGTCAGTTCGCGCTCTCGGCGTTTCTGTTGAATCCTCCGACCGATCGCCGGATAGACGTCCTCCAAGACCGTGGCCATGAACCCTTTAATACACGGGAACGGCCGTAGGTGTCAATTATCAATGACGTCACTAATACTTACGATTTCATTACTGACGATATCTATACTTGACATCACGCGTTCGCCGATCTATCTTGATGACAGTCGCTTGAGGAGGGCGCGAAAGATCGCGGCGCCATCGGGAACTGTTCGGCCAATCGAATCCCCCGAGCAACACGGACCAGACGTCCGTGAACTTGCTCTCAGCCTAGTCACGGGTCCCGCCCGCGTATCTCATCGAACTGCACCGGCTGCTGTCGAATCGCGGCATCGTTCGAGGGGCTCCTGTGGAAGTACGCCCACGGCATCCCGACACAGCCGAGCGAGGTAGCCGGGTCGCGCGAGTTGACGGTGAGGTGGCTGGAACCCCACGAGCCAGAGTAGCCGTAACGGAAAGACCGACGCATGACGAGCCCAGCGAAGATCGAGTCGAACCGCCGCAATGCCCTTCACTCAACGGGGCCGAAAACGATCGATGGCAAGGCAAAGTCCTCGAAAAACGCCATTAAACACGGCCTGACCTCAGCCGAGGTGGTGCTTCCTGACGAAGATCCAGAAACATTCGAGGTCTTCAGGGACGAGCTGGCTGCCACTCTCGCTCCGGTCGGCCCGCTCGAGTGCGTCTTCGCCGACCGCCTAATCACGGCTGCATGGCGACTCCGTCGCGTGTCCAGACTGGAATCCGACGTGCTCACATTCCAGATGTTCGATGCACAGGCGGCGCAGGCGCGCACCCTGGCCGCGATGGGTGAACTCGAATTGCTAGGTGGCGGACTCTCGATGATGAGGGGTGATCAAGGCCGGAAGGCGGAGAGGGCCGCGGCGAAAGCTGAGGCGCAACGGGACGCGCGAACCAGCGCGGCTGGATTGATTCGAGATGCCGCCGGCGCCGACGTGCTCACCAAGCTGAGTCGTTACGAGCGGACGCTTGAACGTACGATGTATCGTGCCCATCACGAACTGCAGCGGCTGCAGGCTGCTCGCTCGGGACAGAACGTACCCCTACCCGCCGTCGTTGATGTGGACGTGTAGAAAGGCGGCCTGATTAAGATTTTGCGAAACGAACCCAAACAGCTCAAGGTCTGCGCTGTCGCTGGTCACCCGTGCGCCAAGCGATTGCCTTGGATACGGTTTTATCGGTGACACCAAGCATCTTCGCGATGCGTGTGTGGCTCAGCCCTAACTTGCTCAAATGTAAGGCTTTGTTCGCGATTCGCTGGTAAGTTGTGAGTGCTGCAGTTTCAAGGATCGCGATGCTGATCGGGAATCGAACCTCGGTTCGAATTCTTTGCGAACGGGTCCACCACTTAGCAGTCCAGTAACATCCACGAACATCCGAAGGCTCCAGTCAAATGGAGCCTTTTGTTGTATTTACAGCATTTATGCGTCCTGTGCCGTCCAGGCCAGTCCGTTGACATCCCATGGATATTGGGGGTAACTTTGGGGGTAACAGTGGCGGTGTAGCTAGATCAGCACCGATAGATACGATGAGTTACCCCCACTTCTGACGATTCGTCGTCAGGAGTTACCCCCACATGCCTCTCACGGACACCGCGCTCCGCAACGCCAAGCCTGGCCAGAAACCTCGCAAACTCTTTGATTCATTGGGTTTATTCGCGCCCTCAAGACCAATGCCCGCAGCTTTCTCACTGCGGGCATCCCTGGCTTATCTGAATATCATCCTAATTGTCTCGATGGATTCGGTACGACGCCCACAGCGAAGGCACACTACAGCTAATGGGGTTCTGCGGGTCTCGAGTTCGAAGGTTTTGCTCTAGTCGGTCCCAAGCTGCACCGAAATCAGGGAAACTCTGAAAAATGAACAACATCTGGGCTGTGGAACCAATCGGACGTTGCTGCCCACCGAACGCTGGACTCAAGACAACCGAGCCAGACCCTAAGTTTTCTCCAAAGCTAGTTGCCGCAGCCACTGCATCGGCAACAGTCGCGCCATTCAACTCACAGGACGTGGTAGCTATGGCGGTCAGTGGCTCCTGGGAGCCCGGTCCTCCAGGCAACTGAGCGGCGTTTCGCCCACTGCGCATCAGAACATTGTCACTGCAGGTCGCCACGCCATCGAGAGTCCTCCGCCCGTCGCTCTCCGCCTGCCTGCGCAAGAACGCCCCGCGCTTGTCAACCATGTCGGCATAACTCGGATAGATAAAATCTGCAATGAAATCAAACTCAATTGACCTATTCGCAGGACGCGAGACGGCGACTTTGGATCGAAAAACGACGCCGCGTGGAGAAATCTCTTCAGGCCATTCAAAGGCCCTCGCCGTTTCGACCACGTCCGCCATAGTATAGCCATCGTTGATAGTGCAGGCCAGACTCCGCACGGAGCTGACATCTGTCTGCGCGAAAGCAGAAGAAGTACCAAGGAGCGATACTAGAAGTGCCGTGATGGTGATACTACTTTTCATGGTGAATTTCCTTTTAGACTAGACAATGCGGCTGCGGCCTCCCTCTAGAGGCTCGGCAATCCTAATCGCAGCAACCGACGACTCTTGAATCAAAACGCAATGTACGCATCCGCGTCATACAGCAGCATACTGATCATCTTCCAGTCGTTCTCGCTCCATTTCAACTTGTACATCGCGGCGGCTCGGGAATATTCCTCGCCATTCTTTCGATACCGCCCGAACTCCCACCCGACTAGGGCAATATTTTCCGACAGCACTTTCACAGAGACATTATCGACTTCGCTGTGTCCATAATCCTGCGGCAACCCCTTCAGCGCCTGATCGTAGAACGCTGCAAGGCCTTCACGAGTGGTGAACGTCGCATGCACGT
>CAWLAJ010000310.1:0-4867 GCA_963854795.1 Deltaproteobacteria bacterium UBA4427
TCAGCCACAGGACGGTGCATTCGGGGCCGTCGCGGGTTCCAAGCAGTATTCCGCTCGACCGCTATGCTATCTGACGCGTGCTCAGATGACTTCCTCGCCGACGTTCGGACGTCGCATTCGCATCCACGTTCGGACTCGGGGAGGTGGAGGAACGAGTCCATGTCGAATCGTGCAACGACCGGCCTTCTTGTTTCCCTGCTCGCGATGTCGATCGCGACCGCCTGCGCGACGAGCGACACGCCGTCGGCTCAGCCGGCAGACGCCACGCCGGCGCCGGTCGTAGCGAAGGGTCCGGAACGGATCGGCGATCTCGTGAAAGTCGACATCGGCTCTGACGGCGAGCTCTTCATTCGCGAGGACCATCAGATCGGCGGCTTCGACGCGATCCACTTCCCACTCGCACGGATCAGATACGAAACCGGCTCGCCGACCCTGTCGAAGAGGGTGGAGAACGAATTCCTCGCCCTCCTCGAACAGTCGCTGATCGACAGCGCGGAGGGCAGCGGATTCGAGGTGGCCGAACGCTCCGGTCGCTGCGTATTGCGAGTGCAGGTCGCGATCGAGGATGTCGACATCACGCAGCGCAGTCGCACCGGGACGTCGGGAGACTGGGCGACGCTCACCTTCACCATCGAGCTACGTGATTCTCTCTCCGGTCGGGCGCTCGCGCGCTATTCGAAGAGCGAGCGGATCATGTCGCCGGGCACCGGCGGGGATCGAGCCGAGCTGATTCTCGCCAACTACGCCGCGATCCTCGAAGGCATCGACCTGCCTGGAATGGTGACGGGTGTGACCGCGACGGCGTCGCCCCCGCGCGAGAACTGCGAGGGCTCGATCGCGCGGATCTCGCGCGCTGAGTAGGGCTAGCGACGTCGCCTGTCTGTTGTCTTTATTCATCCGGCAGTGATCCGAGGCTTGGGACCCTTCAAGGTGAAAGTGGCAAGCTGCTGACGTAAGGCAAGTTCAACAATTGCCTGCTCGTTTCGGTTTCGAAAGAAGGCTGGAAGGCAGCGTAGGAGGAGCATTACGAATTTGAGCCGTAGCCGAATCGCGAGCTGCATTCTGCGCGGAATCGTTGCCCGATACGAGACTGAATCTTCGTCTGGATTCGGCCTGCCCTCGATCGTTGATCGATCGAATGCGGAAAGGAAAAGCTCAGTGATTTCGGGGCGGACCGGTATTGAGAATCGACAGGCCGTGGATCGTGTACGGCCAGCCTGATCGTCAGAAAATTGACTCTTTCGTCCTGGAGGCGTTCGGAACTCGACGCTTTTCAGTCGCCGAGTGTACAGAGCGAGCCGAGGACTGAGTTTTCTTAGGAAAAAAGCTGGCATGGAACGTGCTTTATGGACTGCCAAGGGAGGCAAACCATGCTGCACGAAACCAGTTACCCGTTCCAATCCTTCGATTCGCCCTGGCTGAGCCAGCCCGATCCGGCCGAGTTGGCGGCCCTCGAGGATATCCGCCGAGAGGGCTGGTTTGACAGCCAGGAGCCCGTGATCGCCAGCCTGAGCGAGATCCTCCACGCGGTCTCCTCGGTCACTGATCAAGAGGCGGAAATCGTCGCGACAGTTGCGCACATGATTTCGTCCGGCAGCGTCGCGCTCGCTCCGGACAGGCCTTTCTTGCATGGAACTTCTTCAGCCACAACGCAGCCGTAAATATCGTGACGGAGCAAGGGTTAGATCATCAGGGTGCGAGAGCCTCTGCGCGTGCTTCGGCCTTCTCCCACATGCGGATATAACCTTCTGCGCTGCGGAACAATGGCTCGAGTTCTTCCTGGCTGACGCCATCACCCAGAATGTCCTGAATCACTTCCGGGAGTAGGCCGATGTGGGCGAGTCCCTCGGTGTTGAAGTCGATCGTTCGGTTTCCCAGGGTGGGCTCTTCAAAGACCACGTCCCCGCCATAGGAGGTGAATGGATAGGTGATCGGATCGGATTGTGGATCACCGCAATTTGCGTTCGGGCCGAAGCGCGGGCCCCTGGCTCCGGCAAAGCCATTCAAGTCGAGCCCGAAGCCCTCGGCGGGATAGCCGCCAGACTGCACGATCAGGTCGATTCGATTCTGATACCCGTCGTCGACGGTCGCGTCGGTGTTGCCATCCCTGCAGGTCCCAAAGCCCGACTTTGAAACACCACCGAGCGCATAGAGATCGCCCTGATTGTTGAGTCCGTGGGTCCCGGCGGCGGGATAGTCCGCTGCTTCGAGCATTTCGAATACCCGCTCGTAGGCACGGCGCGGCATGTGATCGATCTCGAGGATCATGCCCCGGGCCATCATCTGTTCGACCAGAAACTCGCCTAGCGGGGTCAACCCCTGACCCTGACATACCTGCTCTCCCGTTGGCGGCACGAACAGCGCTGTGACGAAGGGCAATACCGTGTTGACGGGATCCGTGGCAAATAGAGACATGTCGTTGGGAGGCGACGAGAAGTAGTCCACGCGTGGCCGATTGATTCCGGGGAAGTCGAGCGACCCCTTGTCGAAGACCGTGTTGATGGTGTCGTCGCAGTCGGTCACAAAGTTGTTGAAGTGCCCGGTCTGGAAGAAGTTGCCAAGTTCGATGAAGAGTTTGTCGCCGTCGCCGCCCGAAAAGCCGTTGTCGTATTTGTGCACCGGAAAGATGGCCCGCACACCCCGGTCGTAATAGGCATCGAGTTCTCGGACGACATCTTCTTCGTCGCAGAAGTCGTACGGAAAAAGGGGTGCCACGAAGCAGTCGAAGAGGTTCGATGTCTCGATCCCCTGAATCACTGCGAGTTTGCCATCGCGTATGACTTCTCGTGCCTGGGCGGGCGACTCGACGATGCGGAACCAACCCCGACCGGGTCCGCCGTGTTGCGCGTCGATGTAATCCTGCATGGCCCAGGTTTCGTCAATGATGCGATCGACGGCCACCATGTCGTTGCACTCATAGCGGACCGGCTGAATCCCAGCGCCGTTCAAGATGTCGCAAATAATCTGATTCGAGGTTGCATGCTGGACAACCAAACGCAGGCCGCCAAGCCAAGCCCTCTCGATCCAGCGGTAGTACTGGGTCTGATGGGTCGAACTGCCCGGTGCATTGGGCCAGGCGGTAAAGTCGGGCCAACCGGCGGTGGCGTGATTGTCATCGGGTGTCTCACCCAGGACGAAGCTTACCAGCAATGCCGTTGCGTCGAGTCCATCGCCCTGATCAAAGCCAAAGCCGAAGAGATCCTGGCGGCCCATCGGTCCGTGATACAGTTCGCAATCCGCTAGGGCATGCTCGATCCCAAGCGGATGAAACGGCGCGCCGTGAAAGATCCCGCCGCCACCGAAGCCAAAATTCGACAGAATGTGCGAGTGGGTGTCGACGAAGCCGAAGAGATCTCCATCGGGCCACTCGGTCATCTCGATCTCGCCTGTGGCATTGAGGTCCGCTTCGGGAAACTCGGCACAGCCCACACCGGGAATCAATTCGATCGTGAGTGCTTGCGCGGCCAGGGGCGTCATGCCCAATGCCGAAACAAATTGGCCCGTATTCAAATGGCGCAATTGAAAGAAGCGGGCATCGGCCGCATCGGGCACGAAGTGCCATTCGGCCTCAGACTCGTATCGATCGTCGACGAGAGAGATGTCCGACTCGAGGATTTCCGTCCGAAGCAGGAAATCGCCATCTGATACGAGGTGACCGTCAAGTTCATCTCGAAACAAGAATCGTCCAAGGCCAGAGGGCTTCAATTGAAATGGCGTCGGAAGGGACTGGGAGAGCGGGATGAATGTGTAGTCGGCATCGCCGGGATTTCGGCTCAATTCGAAGACATCGCCCAAATCCGGATCGGTCCCCTGAAGCGTGTAACAACCCGGCTCAACCACGGCCGGATCCGGCGGTGCCGAATCTTCGGAATCCGAATCTCCGCAGGCAGAGAACACAAGAGGTACCAAACAGAGAAGCACGAGGATCGGATTTGGTTTTGGCATATTTGCACGATGTCACGCCAGATGGTGTCGATGCAACCCGAAGGACGGGATGATTACCAACCGCCCAGGCGAGCTCGAGCCTTGATCTTACGGTCACGACGCCCGATGGCACGATCGTCACGTCGAGTACGACCGCCAACGGACTTGAATCCCTCGGAGGATCGACATATCAGGCGCTCTCGTTCCGGTTCCCGGGCTTCGGCTATGCGATCAACGCGGACCCGGTTGACGGCAGTGTTCTGGACGTGATCGACAACAACGACGGTTCTTACGGGGTTCAGGTCGTACTCGATTCCGGGACCTCGAGCACGACCATGAATCTCTCGATTCTGGGCACGTCGTTCAGCACCGATATTTTTCTCGTGGCCAGCATCGAGGCTCTCCCGGCCGTCTCCGGTTGGTGGCTCGGCATGCTGATAGGGCTTGTCCTGACGCTCGGGTGGATACTGCTTCGCTCCCATCCAGGCGCGAGCACCAACCGTCCTCGTTGATCCGATCGTCGGCAAGGACGGGCGGGTTCGCCGGTCCGTCAGAACAGATCATTCGGCGCCGTAGTAGGCGCTTGATCGGATCCTTGCGAAGCGGACGACCGGCTTGACGACAGCCCGATGCTGTCGTCCCACTCGTACGCCGCGCTCGCGGTGAAGAGAGCACAGCGGAGCCGATCGGAAACCCGCGCGGCGGTCACGCGAACCCCGGCGTCAACCGTCATGTCCGTTGCCCCGGAGCGGGGAGTAAGCTCGGGTGTAGGTATACTCACCCGTTCCGGGTTCCCTCATTACTTTCTTCCGTATTTACTGCCGTTCGAACGAACTGACGTGGTATAAGATTTGGGTTGACTGCGCTCACAGCGAAGTCACCAGGACTCTGGGAAGTCTGGGATAATGCGGAAGTTGGGTGGAAAACGGGTCAGTGGCCTCGT
>CAWLAJ010000311.1:0-4846 GCA_963854795.1 Deltaproteobacteria bacterium UBA4427
TCTTCGCAGCCAACAATTGAGTTTGATTCGGACTTTTGCTGCGATGCCAGCCCTGACGGGATTGTTGCCGGCCGCCGGCCTAGGCATGGTGATCGTAGTGGGCCTCGGCGAGATCGCGGCGGGCCGAATGCAGACCCAGGACTTGTTCGCCTTCGCGATCTACGTTCGGGTCCTGACCTTTCCCGCGTTCATGATGGGCTTCGCGATCAGCCTGGTTCAGCGGGGGGCGTCCGCGATGCTACGAATCGACGAGATTCTATCGGTCGAGCCCTCGATCGCGGATCGTCCCGATGCGGCGCCCGTCGAATCTCTCTCGGGTGCGATCGAATTCCGTGGACTCGACTTTCGCTACAACCAGGATGCCCGGGACGCCGCACTCGAGCAGGTCGATTTGACGATACCCGCTGGCAGCTCGCTCGGTGTGGTCGGTCCGGTGGGGTCAGGGAAGTCGACGCTGGCTTCGGTGATTCCCCGCCTCTTTGAAGTCGACGACGGACAGCTCTTCCTCGACGGCATCGACGTCAACCAGATTCAGCTCTCGACGTTGCGCTCTGCGATCGCCATGGTCCCACAGGACTCGTTTCTCTTTTCGATGTCGCTGCGTGAGAACATCGCGTACGGGTTGCCGCCAGGCGCTTCGGAAGAAGCGATTCGGACGGCGGCCGAAAGAGCCGAACTCGCCGGCGACATCCTGGATCTTCCGCTCGGCTATGACACGCTCGTTGGCGAACGTGGCGTCATGCTCTCGGGAGGTCAGCGCCAACGCACGGCGCTCGCTCGTGCCCTGGCCCTCGATCCCAGCATCCTGATTCTCGATGACACGCTTTCGGCCGTCGACGCCGAAACGGAAAGGCGAATCCAGACCAGCCTCGACGAGGTCTTCTCGGGCCGCACCGTCGTCGTCGTTGCATCGCGAGTGAACTCGGTGCGTCACTTGGACCAGATCGTCGTGCTCGATCGAGGTCGGATCGTAGAGCGCGGCACCCACGAGTCGCTGCTTGCCGAGCGCGGCCTCTACGCGCGGCTGGCCGAGAAGCAGGAGAGGGACGACGAACGTTCGAGGATTCAGGCGGAGCTGGACGAGCCGCGGGACGCCGCGCCGACCGCGCCGGCTGCGTCGGCCGGGGAGGGCGCATGAGCGCAACCGCCCGCCCCGAAGAGCGCGTCGAGAGCGAGATGGATCCGCACGAGGAGGAAGCACTCGGCCGGGCCTATGACGGTCGTCTGTTGCTGCGGCTTTGGCCCTATATCCGACCCTATCGCGCGCAGGTTGCGGCGACGATCCTGATCGTCTTTCCGATGTTCCTGCTCGAACTCGCACCCGCGACCGTGGTGGCGGTCGGCATCAATCAGATCCTCGATGCTCGCGAGATGCCGGGTACCGAGGTCCTCGTCGAGAGCGAGGGTTGGACGCCCGACGCCTCGCTTCGCGAATTCTTCACGCCCGCGCTCGAGTGGATGAATAATCCGCCCGACATGTTCTCGAACGAGATCTGGTTGGGCATGATCTTTCTCGTCGTGACCGCGTTGCTGACTGTGCTGTCGTACGGACATCAGATCTTGATGGCGACCACGGGCCAGAACGCGATGCGCGACTTGCGGCGTCATGTCTTCGAACACATCAGCCGTCTGCATATGAGTTTCTTCGATTCGATTCCCGTCGGTCGGCTCGTCACCCGCGCAACCAATGATGTCGAGAATGTGACGGAGATGTTCTCGCAGGGCCTCGTCGCGCTGATCACGGATATCTTCAAGATGGCGGGCTATGCCGTCGTGCTCTTCCTCTTGTCGCCCAAGCTCACGCTCTGGACTTTCGCGATCGTTCCGATTCTCGGAATCGCAGCCGTCATCTTTCGCCTCAAGGTTCGTGAGGCGTTTCGCGCCGTGAGGGTCAAGATTGCCCGCATCAACACTCATATCCAGGAGACCGTGACGGGGATGAAGGTGGTTCAGCTCTTCAATCGCGAAGAGCGCAACTTCTCCGATTTCGATCGGATGAACGCAGACCACCGGGATGCCTGGCATCAATCGATCAAATACGACTCGCTGCTCTTTTCGACGATCGAGATGGCGACCGGGATCACGATGGCGGTGATCATCGCTGTCGGAACCGGAATTGCCGAAGCGGGACTGATCTACATCTTCATCGATTACATGCAGCGCTTCTTCATGCCGCTGCGCGACTTGTCCGCGAAGTACTCGGTGATGCAGTCGGCGATGGCCAGTTCCGAGCGTATTTTCGAGGTGCTCGACATGGAGCCGGGTGTGGCCGATCCCGTCGAGGAAATGCCCGAGACGCCCGATGCGATGCGCGGTCGCGTGGAATTCGACCATGTCTGGTTTTCGTATGGCAAGACCGAAGGTCGCGCCGAAGAGGACATCGATTGGATCCTCCGCGATGTGAGTTTCGTGGTCGAACCCGGGGAGAAAGTCGCTTTCGTCGGAGCCACCGGCGCAGGCAAGACGACGATCATCAAGTTGCTGACGCGTCTCTATGACGTCGATCGCGGTGTCGTTCGCGTCGACGGCATCGACGTGCGCGACATGCCCCAGCAATCGCTGCGCCGCCGGATCGCCTCGGTGCTCCAGGACGTCTTTTTGTTCAGCGGGAGCATTGCACGAAACATCGCTCTTGGCCGCGAAGATCTCGATGAAGTCGCCGTCCACCGGGCCGCGAAAGCCGTCGAGGCCCACGGCTTCATCGAGAGACTTCCGGACGGCTACGCGACAGAGGTCTTCGAGCGCGGCGCGAATTTCTCGACCGGCCAGCGACAAATCCTCTCGTTCGCCCGCGCGCTCGCACATCGAGCCCATATCCTCGTGCTGGATGAAGCGACGAGTGCGATCGATACGGAAACCGAGGCCGCGATCCAGCGCGGCATTCACGTCTTGATGGAGGGCAAGACCGCCATCGCCATCGCCCACCGGCTGTCGACGATCCGAGACGTCGATCGAATTCATGTGCTTGCCGGGGGCCGACTGGTCGAATCCGGCGCCCATTCGACGCTGTTGGCAGCGGACGGACACTATGCACGGCTCTACCGGTTGCAGTCCGAGCAAGTAGAAGCGCCGGAGACGCCCGCGAAGCTTGCCTGAAGACTCGTGTCTTCGAGCCAGGAATCAGGAGAAGAAAAGGAGTTCTTACCATGGCGCTATTCGAAGAGGTTCCGTCGGAATCCGGCCATCGCCGATACAACATCAAGAGCCCGGTCAGTCTGGAATCGATCGGGGAGTTCGAGGCGGCGAGCGCCGCCGAGGTGAAGGCCGCCGTCGATCGCGCGCGCAAGGCACAGTGCGAATGGGCGACACGATCGTTTGCCGAGCGTGCCCAGGTACTCTGGCGCTGGGTCGATGTGATCGTCGAAAGACAGGACGAGATCATCGAGCTGGTGATCAAGGAAACGGGCAAAGCGCGCAACGAAGCGATTGCCATGGAAGTGATGGCGCCCTGTATGCAGATTTCGCACTACGCCAAGCGCGCCGCGAAATATCTGCAGACACAGAAGCGCAGGCCATCGGGCGTGATGCGATTTTCCAAGAAGATCAGCCTCGTCTACCAGCCCCTCGGCGTCGTGGGCCTGATCACGCCATGGAACGGCCCGGTCGCCCTCGCGGCCAACCCGCTCGCGCAGGCTCTGATGGCCGGAAACGCCGTCGTCCACAAACCCAGCGAGGTCACACCGTTTTCCGCGATTCTCTTGAAGGAACTGACGGAATCCGCGGGGTTTCCGGAGGATCTCTATCAGGTCGTCCAGGGAGACGGCGAAACGGGTGCCGCACTGGTCGAGGCCGGCGTCGACAAGGTCTCCTTTACCGGGAGCGTGGCCACCGGCCGAAAGGTTGGAGAAGCCTGTGGGCGGAACCTGATCCCGGTCACGCTCGAACTCGGCGGCAAGGACGCCATGATCGTCTGCGAGGATGCCGACCTCGATCGCGCCGCCGATGGCGCTGTCCGCGGATCCTTCTTCAACAGCGGACATTATTGTTGCGGGACCGAGCGGGTCTATGTGCCGGAGTCGATCTACGACCCCTTCGTCGAACGGGTGGTCGAAAAGACACGGGCCCTCAAACAAACCGAAGCCTGTGATGGAGACATCGGCGCGGTTTTCTGGGACAAGCAGATGGACATCATCGAGGCCCATCTCGCGGACGCCAAAGGGAAGGGCGCCCGCGTTCTGGTTGGAGGCGAACGCAACCGCGCGCTGCCCGGCTATTTCTTTCCGCCGACCGTGGTTGTGGATGTCGATCACGACATGGACCTGATGCGCGACGAGACCTTTGGTCCCATCGTCGCGATCCAGAAGGTTCGTGATGAGCAGGAGGCCATTTCTCTCGCCAATGACTCGGACTACGGACTTTCCGGAAATCTCTGGACTCGTGATCTCGCCAAAGGAGAAGAGCTGGCCGGGGAGATTGTGACGGGCAGCGTCTGCGTGAACGATATTGCGATGACCTATGGCATCGCGGAAGCGCCGTTTGGCGGTGTGAAGTCCAGTGGTGTCGGGCAGGTCAACGGCGAGACCGGTATTCGCGGCTATTGCCATCTCCATCCGATCATCATCGACACCGGAAGAAAGGCCCAGGGCGGGTACCCCTATACACCGGAGACGGCGCGGGGACTGCAGAAAGTGATTCGAACCGTTTTTGGAAATCGAATTCTTCGCTGGCTCTTCGTCTAGCAATCGAGCCGGTCCGATGCCGTCGTTTCGGGCTGAATTCTTTGGCACCCGAGGGCCGAATGGGGTACCAACTCAGAACCCCCCAAAAATCAGCGTGGAGTCTTCGGTTTTCGGCCGTTGGCTTCTTGGATCCCCAAGTCGGGATTGGTGTTTTCGGCTTCAGGGCG
>CAWLAJ010000312.1:0-4842 GCA_963854795.1 Deltaproteobacteria bacterium UBA4427
CGCTGGTTGGCCGTTCTCGAAGCTTCGACGCGCGCCATGTAGCTCGGAACGACCACTTTTGGATCGAGCCCGATTGTCGAAGCATAGGCTCCCACAAAGCCCCGAACGTAAACATCCGCAGGCAGGTCGACGAAATTTTCTTCCTCGATGTTGCGAAGGTGGGACCCGCTGACCTTCGTCACATCGGATATGTCGTCGATCTCGTAGCCACGAAAGAGCCGGGTTCGTCGAAGCCTGAGCCCGTCGAAGTCACCGCCGCCTTCGTCTTCGAAGACGTCGTATTCCTGCCCTTCGTCGCTCACCGCAAGAGTGTCTCTCCGCTCCGAAGACGCGGGACCGGCGTCTCCGTTAGACAGACTGACCCCCGCACTCTCGCTCATCGATCCCGGTAGAACCGCGGTCTGCGTCGCATCCTCCGCCTGAAATGAATGACTCTGGTCGTACTGCGCGCGAAGCTCCGGATCCGACAGAACGCGGTACGCCTCGTCGAGTCGCTCACGAATCGCCGCAGCATCATGGCTCTCGAATACCGAGTAGAGCGCCAGCGATCCTTCACCGTAGATCTGTTGTGATTGCCGATACGCGCGACCGACTTCTTCAACGGTCGCAGTTCTCGGAATCTCGAGAAGTTCGTAATAGTCGAGTTCGTCGATCCCTCTCATGAAAGGCCTCCGGGTCCCTCATTGCGACCCGACCCGACCCTCGAATCGGGCGCGCGAACAGTTGCTGTAGCCCGAGTCGAACTAGGGGCGGTATTCACGGTCCTGTTGGTCCCCGTAGTTGAGGTTGTAGTTGAGGTTGTAGTCGACGTGTTAGTTGAGGTGTTAGTTGAGGTCGCGGCGGCATTGGCACCCGGCGGCCTGGCCGACATCTGCGAATCCGATCTGTGATTAGGCGGCGCATGCACAGCCGTTTTCGTGGGACCGTGAACCGAGTCGTTGGTCGACGGCAGTCCAATCAGTTTTCGCGCAATCCGCTGGAGATAGATCGAGACGTCTGCGTCGCTGTGCAGGTCGACGATGGGTCGCCGCATTGAAACCGAGCGCCGCGCTTCGTCGTCGTAGTTCACATAGCCGAGATACTCCGCATCGATTCCGAAATACTTCTTGCAGACACTGTTGACCGCAAATCCAAGTTTCACGTCTTCGGCGGTTCGCGCGCCATTCACGATGATCCGCGGTCGGAACACGCGCATGGTATCGACGAAGCGTCTCGCCTCGGCGGTGTCGGTCGCCTCGATTTCGCGAAGCAGATCGATCGGAGTTTGAATGCCACGTTCGTTTCGCTGGTCCATGGCGAGCGTGATCAGTTGTCTGACACCGTGCCCCACCATCGCGAGTCGCATGCGGCGATAGAAGGCGGCTCGCAGGAACGAGTAGGCGTTCTCGACCGAGGTCGGCTCCGGCTGCAGCACGAGAATTCCGTCGTCCGAAACGAGGAAGTAGTCGAGTACCGAAGCATGCGCTCCCGCACCCAGATCGAGCAGCACGATATCGGCATCGAGTTGCCGGAGTCCACGGACCAGGCGAACCCGACGAAGATGGCTCGGCTGGGAATCGGCCAGATTAGCGTGGGTCGCGCCGATGAGTTTCAGATTGGCGAGAGGAGTATCAACCAGGAGCTTTCCGAGATCCTCTTCGCGTTCAGAGACGAAATCGGCCAGGCTTCGCCGCGGCGGCGGGACGCCTAGACACGTATGCAGATTCGCCCCGTCGAGATCGACGTCGACGACAACGACCCGCTTGCCCAGTCGCGCGAGCACCGCCGCGAGATTCGCTGCGATGAAGGTCTTGCCGACCCCGCCCTTACCACCGCCAACGGCGAGGAGTCGCGCACCCGAAGTCGGTCGTCGATTGGATCCGATCACTTCGTCTACCGCCGCGGGTATCCCGGGCGACCGCGGCGTTGGCGGCGTTGGCGGTTGTCCCGGTCGCGGCGGTGTTGCCGAAGTCGGAGGGGTCGTGAAGCTCACGTTGTGTCGTTCGCCTTTCTCACCGGATCTAATCGCATACGCAATTTTCTCGAATGACGAACGGGGAGTTCTCGAGGGGCCGGACTAAACTACCAGACCGTAACCGGCCGGCCAAATTGGCGGAACACCTCGATTCCTAAGCAAGCGCGAACGAGAACGCTTCGAGCAGAGCCGGGAAGTCGTCGTCACGTAGTGTTCGCACATCGAGCCAGATCGCGTCGTCGTGAACGCGAACGAGGACCGGTGTCGGCGCTTCGCGCAGGCGCGCGGCGAGCATCGTCACTTTGGACCCCGTGACCACGACCGCCCAGCCCGACAGCCGGTGTTCTGGCAAGGAACCCCCACCGACGGGGGTCTCACTCTCGCGGAGACCCAGCGAGTACCTCGACTCGAGCAGCGGAGAGAGTCTCGCCAGGAGTTCCCTAGCTCTCCCTTCCAGCAGCGCGCCCGCGACGCGAAGCCCCGCAACCACGGGAATTTCCTCGGATCGACTAGGATCGAGCAGGAGATCGAGTGTCGCATCGAGTGCCGCGACCGTGAGTTTGTCGATACGGAGGGCGCGCGCCAGCGGATTTCGACGCATCGCGTCGATCAAGTCGGACCTTCCGAGCAGGATTCCCGCTTGCGGGCCTCCAATCAATTTGTCGCCCGAGAAACACACGACGTCGACACCCAGCGCGAGTCGTGCCGGCGCGAAGGCGTCCTCTGGCAATCCGTCCCTGCCCAGATCGAGCAACGTTCCGCTGCCCAGATCCTCGACCAGAACAATCCCACGGTCTTTCGCCAGCGTGGCGAGCTCGCTGACCTCGGGTTCGGCGACGAAGCCGCGCTGTTCAAAGTTGCTGCGATGAACCCTGAGCAAGAGCGCCGTCTCAGGGCCGATGGCCTCCGCATAGTCGGAGAGATGCGTGCGGTTGGTCGTGCCAATTTCCGCCAGCTGTACCCCGGAACGTTCCATGATCGCGGGAACTCGAAAGGACCCTCCGATCTCGACCAGCTCGCCGCGCGAAACCACGACCGATCGCCCGAGAGCCAGGGTATTCAAGGCGAGCAGCACCGCTGCGGCATTGTTGTTGACCACATGGGCGGCCTCAGCGCCGCTCAAGGCAACCAGTTTGGCTTCGAGCCGCCCCATCCGCGAGCCGCGACGGCCCGTTTCGAGATCGAGTTCGAGATTCGAATAGCCGCGGGCGGCCTCTGCGACGGCGGCCTGGGCGGGCATGGAAAGCGGTGCGCGGCCAAGATTGGTGTGGAGCAGGATTCCTGTGGCGTTGATGACGGCCCGCGGATGACGCATGGACAGGCGTCGCGCTTCGATCGTCGCCAGTCGCACGAGCGCAGCCATCGAAAGCGATTCCCTAGATCGATCCCCTCGGGAAATTCCGTCGCGGGCCTGCTGGATGACGTCTCGCGAAGCGCTCAGCAACGCCCAGTCCGCCAGGTTGGGACTCCCGAGCTTCGCGTCGTGAATCAATCGATCCACCGAAGGCAGGTTCCGGCGGGGATCCGAGTTGACGGTTCGCTCAAGATCCATGAATCTCACCCCAGAATGTTTACACGGCCATACCGGTTCGTGTTTTGGATCGAAATCGCAGGTGCGTCGGCGCCACAGCGACTCTCACGATTGCAGTACCAGGGAAGGGGTACCACGGAAGGGACGATTTGACCGGGCCGGATTGCACGCTGGCAGCCAATTTGATCAACCGCTGCTAGTCCAATTCACCGGACTGACCCGCCCGACCAGATTCGAGTCGCACTTCGATTAGGCTCACCGACGACCATTGACGGGCGCATGCCCGCGCAACCTGGATGGGTCACAACCCTTCTGATGGGTCACAGCCCTTCACATGGGTCACAACCCTTCACATGGGTCACAACGTTCGCCGCTAGTCGGCCGCGCGTTGGCGACATCCAGGCGAATCCGATTCAGATCACCCGGGGGAGTTGGACAGCGGCGGGGTGCTGCTTTTCTCTGAGAATTCTCCGGATCGTATTGGTATGACCGCAACGGCAAAGCAACGACAAATTACTTGAATCAACCAGCGCGAGTCTTCGATTTAGAAGTGGATTCGGAAATGAAAATCGACATCCAAGCGATCAACGGGGTTAGGGAAGGAGAGCGTCGACGTCCACGCGTGTGAGTCTTCGGGTGCGCCCTAATTGGCGGCCACCGATCCCTCCCTGCGTTTCTCAGAGTGACAACAAGACTGACAACAGTAGTTGAAGATCGAATACTGAAGTCGAAAATCGAAAGTTGTCGAAAGCACCCCGTGTAACGCGTTCAATGGTCTCCCATTTACGAGGCCAGGGCGCGCGAGCATTGCCAGCGAATCGCTTCTCCAAAAGCAAACAGTTCCCCAACGATCGGGCTCGCCAGCGCAGGCGATACGAATCGATCGAACTCGTCACGAGTTCGATCGTAGGAATCGCCAGGCAGGCGGAATGATGCGCAATGAAATTGTGATCAACGCGGAACTCGGGGAAACCCGGGTCGCCTTGATCGAGAACGAACAGTTTGCGGAACTCCATATCGAACGCGAACGAGACAAGAGCGTCGTCGGCAACGTGGTCAAAGGTCGAGTCAGTCGGGTTTTGCCCGGCATGCAAGCGGCGTTCGTCGACATCGGTCTGGACAAGGCCGCATTTCTCTACGTCGGCGACTACTTCGAAAGCGTCCTCGAGACAGGACAGACCGAAGGCGAACCCAACTCGAGTGGACGACGACGCAACGGCGGACGCGGCCGAAATGCGCGATCGGCTCCTCCCCGAATCGATACGGTTCTTCGCGAAGGACAGGAGATCGTCGTTCAGATCGCCAAGGAGCCGATCGGGTCCAAGGGAGCCCGAATCACGTCGAGTCTTTCGATTCC
>CAWLAJ010000313.1:0-4834 GCA_963854795.1 Deltaproteobacteria bacterium UBA4427
GATTAGCTCTTGCGGCGACCTGCAGCACCAAGGCCGAAGAGGCCGAGACCCATGAGAAGGGCCGTGCCAGGCTCCGGAACGTTGATGACCGAACCACTGAAAGTGGCCGTCCCACCGGCACCCGCGATCGCATCACCAGCGGTGATCGCGGCAGCAATGCTGACGAAGTCAGAACCACCCACACCCGTGTAAGAGTAGGCGAGGAGAACGGCCGAGTCCGGCCCCACACCTGCGGCGCCCGTGACGTTCACGTGAGCAACAGCCTGGATCCATTCCGCGTCACCCGTGCCGAGTGATTCAGGATCATTCGGCTTGCTAACCGGGCTAGGAATACCCGCAGCCAACGTTGCTGGCGAACAAAGGAAGCCAACGCAGGTTGCTTCGGTCAAGATATCCGTGAACGCGCCACCCAGGAACGACATCTGCGTCGAATCCGTCACGAGCGATGCGAAGATCGCCTGGATTGAGTCGGCCGCAGCGTTCGTAACCGTGACGCTGAGAGCGATGACATCGCCGGGCGTCAAATCCAGAGTCCAGTCTTGATCACTGTTCACCGTCGGCGCGTTCGCCGTTGTGCTGTTGGCGAGGCTCAAGACCGCGTCGATGTTGAGCGCGTTCGCCGTTGTGCTGAAGACGAGCAACGAGCTCGCGATCAGACCTATGATTACATTTTCCCGCATCCCAGTTTTCTCCTTGATCGGGCCTTTCTCAACCCTACATTTGGTCCCGAAACCACGACTTGCGCTCGGAACTCCTGTACCTAAATCAACTTTCTACAGCGGCTCATCGCAGAAATTGCGAATCTGCCTAACTACCAAACAAATTGCTCCGTCTTAGATCGCCGTCGCACCTGGACCAGGAGCCCCACCGAATGCAGCGAAGCAAAGAACAACGTCGGTACCGAGAATGAACCCGTCACCGTCTTGATCGTGCAGTGCCGAACTACCGCCGAAGACCCCGAACAGCTCGACGATGTCGCTACCAAGGATGAATCCGTCACCCGGAGCCGGCGCGCCGAAGTCGCAGTCACAATTGTTGCCAAATCCGTCCCCATCCGTGTCGGTCTGGTTGCTCGCCTCGCCGGGACCATTGGCCACCGTGCTGCAGTTATCGAACACGTCTGGAATCAGATCCGTATCCGTGTCGGTGATGCTGCCTGCACCCGCAGCCAGCGAAAGGCCGAAGGCGAGAAGAGCGGTACTCGCCAGAGCCATAAACTTGATTTTCATCTTTATCTCCTTTGGTTTCCGTGAAGACTGCCAACAGCGCTTGGAGTTTCTGGTCCAACTCACTGTTCGAGGAGCACCAAGCTCGTTCCTCTGCGGCAATCGCATGAGCATATTACCAGAAGCCCCCAGGGGAGTATACCAACTTTCCCCGTACCTAAGTTCTTTTTTCGACTCACATGACCGAGCCAAATGTCCTCGAAAGCCCGCTGTCGTCTCGGTGGTTTCCGGACCGATTCCGGCGTGGAACTACCCAGACAGCAGCAGGGGATAGATTTCATGCAATGTGAGTGCCAGTCGCAGAATGCGCCGTAACCAGTTGAATGCCGGAGCATTGCGATCATTCCAAGGTCACGTAACGGAAGAGATTTGCCCATAGCTGGCAACGAAGTCGCCTCAGTATCCGTCGAAAATCGGATCCAAAGCCAACTCGATGTGCATTCGTGTGTGGTCAGCCTTCTATATAGATAGGGATAGGGGGACTACCTGAGGGGATTTCCGATCGCGAATCTCGTCGATTCGTCCTCTGCGATTGTCCCCACCCGATGCTTCTATCTCGAACCCGACGAGCGGGGACAGCTCGCGGATTCGCGTTTCAGTCGTAACATCTAATCGTTTGGGAAGTCGATCCATTTGCACGAGCGTCGTTCCATCTCGATCGGACAGACCAAAGTCGTCTGCTAGGGTCTTTGATTCATCAGCGACCGCAAATCAGGAAGGGGAAGTACGAATGCGCCTCACGAAATGGATCGCAGGACTCGCCGGCATGGTTCTCATGCTCTCGGTCGGTTCTGCCTCGGCCTACGACGCCGAATTCGACTACAACGGTGACGGAGCCGTCGATCAGGCCGATCTGGATATCCTGGGCGATCATCTGGGCGCCGGCGAAGGAGAAGATGGCTACGACGCGGCGTTCGACCACGATAACGACGGATTCATCGGCGGTACGGATGTCGTGGCGGCTCAGGCGGCGTTCCGCGAAAACTAACCGAACTCGAGCAATCAATTCTCGGATGGCCTGCGGATCATCCATCCACCTTTAGGCTTTCAGGTAGGGAGACATTTTCATGAGACATCTCGTGACCCGACTCATCCTCACGCTCGCCGTGCTTTGCTTCGCGGCAACCTCTGCGAGCGCCCTCGACATCGACGTCGAGTTCAACCTCGGCAATAGCTCGATCGCGAATGCAGTGACGGTCGATGCGGCCAACGCCATCACGGTCGTGCTGACCAACGGCGATGTCTTCGCTTTCGATGTCATCGTGTCGAACGCCCCCATGGAGACGGTGACGGCGATCTTTGCTTCATTGGTCACCGATGTCACGCAGCTGACGTTCGCCGGCGGCGCCTATATGGACATCTTGACGGAAGCAACTTGTATGGGGTTTCTCTGTTCTCCCGCAACTTTGGCGTCGGGACTTCCCTCTCCGATCTCGAAGCCAAACGATCCGGAAAGTTTAGGCACAGGCGTGACGGAGTGGATTCAGGCGCTTGCTCATGTGAACGTGACTGGCGCGTCGGGTGCAGGTCCGGATAACGCCATTCTACTTGCCTATACCTACATCGGTGCGGGTGGCTCGGAGGAGATCACGATCGGCGCGGCGGTCACCGCCGGTGATGCAATCGCCGGTATTGCGGGCACCGCCAACTTCTCGGGCGCAACCATCAATGTGCCCGAGCCGGGAACGCTGGCCGCTTCGCTGGTGAGCCTGGCCTCCGTAGCCCTGATCGCAATCGGTCGACGACGGCAAGACGCCTGATCCTCGACTCGAAGTCTGAAAATGACTAGACCTGATTGCCCGACCGTCTTTGGACGGTCGGGCGATTTTGTTTCCAGGACGGAGTAACGCCTTCCGACTGACCTACTTCTGTGGCTCAGCGGCAATCGTTTCGCGCCGCGGATCCCAGGCCTCGCTGGACTCCGTGCGAGCGGCCACGATCAAGCCGTGATCCGGCGACTTATCGCAGGTCGGATCGGTCCGTCCCGCATCGCCCAGCAGCCGAAACGCCTGACAACGACAACCGCCGAAGTCGCGCTCGCGCTCGGGACAACTCTGGCAGGGCTCGGGCATCCAGTCCGTGCCGCGAAAGGCCTGCATGCCCGGGGACCGCGACCAACACTCTTCGACGGATCGTTCCTTCACGTTCCAGAAATCGAGCCCTGGAATCTCGCCGGCTTCGTGGCAGGGCAGAAGTTGGCCAGCTGGATCGATCACCATCGCGAGTCTTCCCCAGCCCCCCATGCAGGGCTTGGGGCGACCGGCGAAATAGTCGGGGAGCACGAAGAGAATCGTCGGACCGCCAGCGATTCTCGACGCCTCCGCCTCCCGGACGCTTCGACTCGCCAACTCGAGCTGTTCGCGCGTCGGCATGAGCGCGGCGCGATTGCGCAGCGCCCAACCATGGTATTGGGTGTTGGCGAGTTCGAGTCGATCTGCGCCGAGTCGCGTGGCCAGTTCGATCAGTTCGGGAACCGATGCGAGGTTCTCTCGATGGAGAACACAGTTGAGTGTTAGCGCGAGACCGAGCTCTCGTGTCTTTTCGCAAAGCTCGATCTTCCTGTCGAAGCTCCTGGTTCCCGCGATCCGGTCGGAGCCTTCGGCCATCGCATCCTGGACCGAGATCTGGACGCTTCGGAGACCCCGCCGAGCCAGTCCCTCGAGCCGTTTCGCATCGAGGGGGACCCCCGCGGTCACGAGATGAGGGTAGAGATCGGCGGCGACCGCGCGCTCGAGAATTTCCTCGAGATCCTTGCGCGTACTGGGTTCGCCCCCGGTCAGTCCGACATGGACGACGCCGAGGGCAGCCGCCTCTTCGAACGCGCGCCCCCAATCGGCTGCTGAAAGGGCTTCCCGATGGGCGGCGAGATCGATCGGATTCGAGCAATAGGGACATTGCAGCGGGCAGCGGTAGGTGAGTTCCGCGATCAGGTTGAGCGGCGTCGGGAGATTCATCGCTCGAGCGCGCCCAGGGCGAGCATTTCGGCGAGAAAGGCGGAGACGACCTGGCCGATCTTCGGGTCCTCGGGATATCGCTCGCACATGGTTGCGAGAACTTCCCGGCCGGAACGCGGCTCGCTGCAGACGCGCAAGATCTCCGCACTACTCCCTCGCAGTCGCATCGCCCGCTCAGGCATGACCAGGATCTCGCCTTCGGCTCTGACTTTGAGTTCCGCATGTCGTGACAGGACGACCGTCTGATCGAGGTCGAATGGCGGCGACGCGGACATCTACGGATTCTCCGGTGCTTCCTCGGCGTCGATCACTAGATAAGCGATCTCGCTCGAGAAGCCCTGTCGCGCAAGAATACCGAGCTGACGGTCCCGGTCGGCTTCGCGGCGCGCGGGGTCGCGCGAATGGGGTCCGAGTCGCCGGGTCCGCGCCGTCTTCCAGGCCGCGCGAAGCTCGCGGCTAGACGCCGCCGGCCCATTTTCAGGCGTGAGCTCTTCGGCGATTTCTTCGGGAACCCCCTTGGCCATCAGGCGTGCAAGGATTTGCGCTCGCGACCGCCCCTGTCGGTCGAGCCGCTCGAAGAGTTGATGGGCTGCTCGACGATCGTTGACGAATTTCTTCTCGACCAGGCGTTCCACGATGTTCGCAATGAGCAGG
>CAWLAJ010000314.1:0-4819 GCA_963854795.1 Deltaproteobacteria bacterium UBA4427
ACGCGAAGCAGAAAACCCAGATCGGCCACGTAGGCGCCGGTCGTCAGAATGATCAAATCGGCGGTGGCCCAGAGGCTGTAGTACACGATCACGAAATGACTCACCCTGCTCACCCAACGGGTGTCACGCACATTCGGGTGAAAGCGCAGCAGACCCAGGGTCAGCGCGACGAACAAGACTTCATAGATAAAGAACATGACGCGCGGTGTGTCGAGAGAATCCGGGAGCAGACCCAGGATCAGCTGGGTCGAGATCGGAACGATCAGCGTCAAGCCGAGTGCTTGTGCCGAGCCACGCCGGGTGAAAACAAGCCGTCCGTCCCCGGTGGCCGACACGGCGAGCAGCAGGAACCGAGTGTCTCCTGCAAGCACGAAAAAAAGCGGTACGACGCTTGCCAGGATTCCCTCGAGGCTGCCGATAGCGTAGATGTGCGCGCTACTCAACCAGGCGTCGAGCAGGGAGAGCACCCCCAAGGCCCCACAATAGCCGCGCACGCTCGGGTGCAGATCCTGGCGTGTCGTGACAAACCAGAGCGCGGCGGCTGCAGCCATCCACAAGAGAAAGGGATGTTGAATCGGACTGGCGTAGAACGCTTCAAATGTTCCCATGTCGGTCGTTCCCTCTCTTCGGTGGCTGCCATCAAATCAGTTTTGTCAGTGGCTACGGCTCTGTCTTCTGTCGTGACATGGCGCCGAGGTAAGCCAACACATCGTCGATCAACTTCTCCCGGTTGGGCAGCCGTCGGTTGAGTGCAGGCATCCTCGCCGTCGCGATCAGACTGCTCGGATCCTCGATCCATTGGCGCAACCATTTCGTATCCCGGTACTCGATCGGATTGCGCGGAAGGTTCAGCTCCGGCCCGATCGTGCCCCCCTCCCCGTTGATCGCGTGGCAGCGGGTACAGTGAACGCGAAACGCGGTAAACCCGGCCAACACGTCTGCGGAGGCCCCGGGCGCCGGTGTCATCTTCGGGAATCGGTCCCGAGCTCGAATCAGGTCGATTCCGATCAGCTGATACGGCCAACCGTAGTCCCCCTGACGACGTAGCTCCTCGTCGTCGTAGTTGTCCCAGATCAAGTAGTAAGGCGAGAGATCGATTCGTCGACGCTCCCCGGACTCGAGTTTGAGAATCGAGAATCCCGGCGCGTCTTCGCGATCAAACGCCAGCCAGGCTCGATGCTCGAGCAAGCGGCGCACGGGAAAGGTCGGTTGATAGCCGTCCGCGCAGGTCAGCAGGACTTCTTCCTGCTCGCGCCAGCGCTCTCCGTAGACCGCGTCGAGTACCGCGTTGATCGGCAGCGCGTAGAACTCGGCCGGCCCCTCTTCATAGGGCTCGAAAACGCGAAGTCTGCTAGGTGGAGCGATCTCCTTCAGTTCTTCGAAGGATCTCGACGCTCGGACTTCTCCGCGCATCGAAAAGCGGAGCGAACCCGACGCCCCGGCGACCGCGTCCAAGGGAACGCTCAGCAGCAACACCGATGCCGCAAATGCGAGCGACCGAAAGTGCGGCGTGTACGCGCTACCGGTCTTCGGCCAGGGTGCCAAGCGCAAACTCCGTATGGGTCACCGACGTGGGGCTCGATGGACCGCGGCTGCACATGCAGAGGTGCTGTCCACGCGCTCTCACCCGAACACCACGCGCATGACCGTGTTCCATCATCGCATGGGCCACTTCGCGGACCAGGTCTTCCTGAATCTGAAACCGCCGCGCGTAGGCGTCTACCAGACGCGGGAGCTTTCCGAGACCCAGGATGCGATCGCCGGGCTCGTAAGCGAGGTCCACCTGGCCAAAGAAAGGCAAGAAGTGATGGGCGCAGATCGAGTGAAAGGCAATCTCCTTGACTTCGACGAATCCCGGTTTCTCTCCGGGCGCGAGCATTCGCGTGGTCTTTAGAATACCGCTGGGATCCAGCCGGTAGCCGGCAAGCAATTCCTTGAACGCCCGGGCGATACGATCGTCGGCGCCCTCCTCATCAAACCAAGCCAGCGCCCGGCGATCGTCTATCACCTGGGCCTTCAGCCAATCGACCAGTTTCATTCGAGCTCCCGAGTTAGCAGCCGCTTACGGACAGAGGTGCCGTATCTGAATCGAGATCTTAGCCGATGGGATCGATATCCCTGCGCCGTGGAATGCCCGAAATGGCGGTCAGAATTCTCTCGAAACCACGGCAGTGTGAAATTACAGATCGAGCCGGACCTCCTTGGCCATCATCTGCCTAGATGATGGCCAAGGAGGTCCAAATGACCAACGATCAACGAGAAATTCATCGCAAGAAGAGAATCCTCGAGTACGCGGACTGGGTTCTCTTTCGGCGATCCCGGGGTATCGAAATTCCCCACGGATGAATCACACGGGCACGTCCCCTAACACGTCCCGTTTTGGGGCTTGCGCCAAACGGATGCCAGCCAAGGCTGCTGGTCTCGAGGCTTGCCCTCCGGTCGGTAGTAGTGTTCGAGCTCGATGAAGCCCGCACTCGTCATGTATTTTCGGCACTCCTCCAGATCCAGATAGCAGCAGTACCGATCCCGGTTCCAACCTTCACGACCGGGTCCATGCGGAATGGAGGAGAAGAGCGCACCACCCGGCTTGAGACAACTCCAGAGCTCTCTCAATACCCGCGGCAGTTCCTGGCTGGGAACGTGAAACAGCGAAGCGTTGGCAAAGACACCATCAAAGCGATCGCCGGGTAGCGCCAAGGCCAGAAAATCCTGGTGCAGGACTTCACAACCCGAGTACTCACGAGCCATTTCGACAAACTTCTCTGCGCCGTCGAGCCCGACGGCCACATGTCCCAAGTCGCGGAACGCGACCAGGTCTCTTCCCGGGCCGCAACCGAAGTCGAGAACCGTATGCGGTCCGGATTCGGGAAGATGGCGAAGCAGGGCGGCGACGTTCTGACTCACGTCGTGGTTTCGTGTGCCCTGCCAGAATGATTCGGCCCCACTATTGTAGTGGTCCAACGTCACGGTTGTCGTGCGTTGTAGTTCGTCCGTGTCGAGTCTTGCCAGGCTAGTTGGAGAGTGCTTCACAGGTCTTGTCCGTCTCATACCGTTCGCGCCAGGTGTGTAAACGGAACAACACCGCCGGCGGCGCGATGCGGTCCCTGTCTGATCGTTTCGCCGACACTGCCCCCAAGTCAAGAGGGTGGATCGTCATTTAGAGCAGCCTTTATCGCAGCAGCTCGAAGGAATGATATGACAATCAGGCCTCGAATGGGCCAGACTTACCCCACACAGCTGCGACCAGTGGCCCCGTTCATGCACGGAGAAGCGATATGAATCTGAGCGATGTCGATCTCAACAATCTCGACACCTTTGAAAGAGCCCTGCCCCACGATCAGTGGAAGATCCTGCGAGAGGAAGCCCCGCTGTTTCGCCATCCGGGAGCGCCCGGCGAGGAAGACTATTGGTGCGTCACGAAATACGACGACTTGAAGCTGCTCTCGAAGAGTCCGATGGAGTATTCTTCGGAGGCGAGAGCCGCCCTGCCCCGCGACCCCGACCCGTCTTCGCTCGAGGGCATGCGACTCATCATGCTCAACATGGATCCCCCCCGACATCGCAAATACCGCGAGCTCGTGAACAAGGCCTTCACCCCGCGCATGGTTGCGGATCTCGAAGTCAAGGTGGACCGCATGGTCGACGACATCATCGACAATGTGATCGAACGGGGAGAGTGTGATTTCGTAGACGATCTCGCGGCCCAGCTCCCGATGGAGGTGATCTGCGAGATGATGGGGGTGCCTCAAGAAGATCGACGCGGCATCTACGACCGCGGCAACCAGATGGTTGGATTCGACGATCCGGAGTACAACCCCGACGGACCCTTGACGGTCGACGGAGACGTCCAACAAGCCTCGGCGGAAATGTTCGGGTATGCGGAGAAGCTGAAGGCGCTGTTCAAGAATAGCGACGAGAAGAATCTTGCGACGGCGCTGCTCAACGCCGAAGTCGACGGCGAAAAGCTGAGCGACCTCGAGTTCAACTCCTTCTTCATGCTGCTCGCGATCGCCGGCAATGAGACGACGCGCACGGTCACGTCCAACGGCATGCTCGACTTGATCGCACACCCCGACCAGCGCGCCATGCTGATCCAGGACCCGACACTGATCCCGACCACGGTCGAAGAGATCCTCCGCTTCAACCCCGCCGTGATTGCCTTCCGCCGTACATCCATGGTCGATCAGGAGCTGCGTGAGACCGAGATCAAAGAAGGTGACAAGATGATCATGTGGTATCCGGCGGTGAACCGAGATGACGAGATCTTCGACGACGCCCAGAAGTTCGACATCACCCGCAACCCGAATCCGCATCTCTCGTTCGGGGTCGGCGAGCACTTCTGCCTCGGCGCCAACCTCGCGCGCATGGAGCTGCAAAAGATGTTCGGAGGCTTGATGCGCCGCCTACCCGATATCCAGCTGGCCGAAGATCCGCGTCGATTGCGCTCGAACTTCATCAACGGCATCAAGGAAATGCGCGTCACGTTTACGCCGGGCCAGCGAGTCCGCCCCGCCGCGTAGCCGCGAGAGTCGTCGAGGCTGTCGCGCTGCCCCGAGTCGGTCGCCGGCGGCGTAAAAAGGGCGGATCCGTTTGGTACCCTCACACTCATGACTCGAGCGGCCGGAGCGAACGACGCCGTCGAAAATCTCGACGCCCTCATCATCGGGGCCGGATTCAGCGGCATATACCAGCTCTATCGATTGAGGGAGCGCGGATTCAAGGTACGGGTCTTCGAGGCGGGCGCGGACCTTGGCGGAATCTGGCATTGGAACTGCTATCCGGGAGCGCGCGTCGATTCACACGTGCCGAACTACGAGTT
>CAWLAJ010000315.1:0-4779 GCA_963854795.1 Deltaproteobacteria bacterium UBA4427
ATTCGATCTGCTCGTTCATTCGCGCGCCACGACTCGCAAAGTCCTGACCGAGCGCGTCGTATTCGACGTAGTTCCAACCCGTGCCGACTCCCAGCCGAAGTCTCTGGCCGGAGAGCAGATCGACATCGCTCGCCTGTTGCGCGACCAGGACGGTTTGTCGTTGTGGAAGGATCAGCACGCCGCATACGAGCTCGATTCGTTGCGTGATCCCGGCCAGGTAGCCGAAGGCGACGAAGGGATCGTGAAAAGGATCCGCTTCCGTATACGGGCCCCAGAGCTTTGGTTCGCGTCCTTCATGGACGGCGCCCACGACGTGGTCGTAGAAGAGGATGTGGTCGAAGCCGATTTCTTCGACGGCAAGACCGATTCGGCGAACGGCGTCCGGGTCGCCACGTAACTCGATCTGCGGGTAGACGATTCCGATCTTCATGGACTTCTCATGCTGGCTTCCCCATTGCGGGTCTTGCGAATCATTTGGCGGAAATTTGAACCGTGTGCCAAGATGAATCGCCAGTCCAGCGATTTGATTCTTCTTTCTATTACATAGCTCGATCTCAATGCGAGATTGTCGCTCGTGCCAAAGACAGGAAACCCGAATGGTCGCCTTTGCCAAGAAGCTTGCTGCTGAACGTCCCGAAGAGGTCGCGCTACGCGACCCGGAGCGGACGCTCTCCTGGGCCGATCTCGATGATGCCTTGAATCGGACCGCGAACAGGCTTCTCGCGGCCGACCTCGGATCGCACCATCGCATCGCGGTCTTCGCCGAGAACGCGGTCGAAACGGCAATCGCACATATGGGTGGGCTGATCGGTGGTGCATCGTCGGTCCCAGTGAATTTTCACCTGACGGCCGAAGAGGTCGCTTACATCCTGCAGGATTCGGATACGCGGATCCTCTTCGTTGGCCCGGAAACCGCCGAGCGCGGTATCGCAGCCGCGCGGGAGGCCGGAGTCGAGACGGTGATCGGGTGGCGCTGCGAGACTTTCGAAGGGGTCGAGTCCTGGACGGGTTGGCTCGACGATTCCTCTGGCGACGATCCGCCGATGGACCACGCGCCAAGACCGAATCTCCTCTATACGTCCGGAACGACGGGGCGGCCGAAGGGAACGAACCTTCCGCCGACGATGTTCGCCGCCGGAGACACGGTCGGCGAGCATCTCGAAAGTGTTGCAAAGGGGCTCTTCGCGACCTTTGGAACCCACGGCGTGATTGGACCGCTCTACCACACCGGGCCGCTTTCTGGCTCGCGGACTCTCGTCGCTGGCGTGCCAGTCGTGATTCTCGGGCGCTTCGATGCGGAGACGACGCTGCGCGCGATTCAAGACTACGGGATCGCGTCGAGCGTTCTCGTGCCGACGCATTTCGTTCGAATGCTCGCGTTACCCGAGGAGACGAGGACGAAGTTCGACCTGTCGAGCCTCAAGTGGATTGCGCATACCGGGGCGGCCTGCCCGGTCGATGTGAAGCGGGCCATGATCGAATGGTGGGGGCCTGTCCTGTCAGAGGCCTATGGAGCCAGCGAGGTCGGCACCACCTGCTCGATCACTTCGCCCGAGTGGCTCGAACACCCAGGCTCGGTCGGTCGTGCGGTTCCCCCCTTTGAAGCGCTCATCGTCGATGAGGAGGGGAATGAGCTTCCGCCTAACACAGAAGGACGACTCTACTTCAAGGACGCGACGGGACGCGGCGTTGTCTATCACAACGACGCGGAAAAGTCTGCGGCCGCGCATCTTCGCCCGGGCGTCTTCACTCTCGGCGAGATCGGTTACGTCGACGAGGCTGGCTACGTCTTCATCACGGATCGATTCAGCGACATGATTCTATCGGGCGGGGTGAATATCTATCCGGCCGAGGCGGAGAATGTGCTGATCAACCATCCGGGGATCGCGGACGTCGCCTGTATCGGTGTGCCCAACGAGGAGATGGGCGAGGAATTGAAAGCGCTCGTGATTCCCGAGAATCCAACGGCTCCGCCGGATGAGGGTGAGATCATCGCATGGATTCGAGAGCGGATTTCGACCTTCAAATGTCCCCGTTCGGTCGAGATCGTGGACGATCTCGGTCGAAACTCGATGGGCAAGATCAACAAGCGGAAGTTGCGCGCTCCCTATTGGGAATCGAACTGAATTCGCGCCCAAAGCGAAGGCAGAAATGCAGGGCAGGTTGGCTTCAACGAGCTCGGGAGCGAACGGGTCGCCGCAATGCCGAGTCAGTCGGCGGCGAGGAATACGCGGATGCCCACGCCGGTGCGCCAGAACTCCTTGTCTACCGTAATACCCCAGCGGGCCAGATAGGTTTCGGTCGGTAGACTGTCTCCCGAGAGCGTTCTTGATGCGGTGAAGTCGACGTCGCGTTCGCCAAGAGTTCGATAATAGGCTGCTTCGATGTAGGCACTCACGAAGACGGGACCCCATGAATCGGGCTCCATTTCGATCGCGAGGTAGGGACCTACGCCGGACGAGTAGAGCTTGCCGCGCGCACGCAACTCGATGCCACGAAAATTTCGGCTGCCGACGAAAGCACTCTTCTCGGCATCGAGCACGACGCCCTGAATATCCCATTCCTGTCGCATCCAGGACACGCCGGGCTTTACGTAGAATCGGAAGTCGCCGATATCGATGGGGATCGACACTCCACCGGTGAGCCCATAAGCGCTCCGATTCATCCTCATCGTCGTTTGGCTTCCCTGTCCCTCGATGGCTGCTTCGGGTGGGTTTATGAAACCGGGAGGAACGAAGAAGCCGGTCGGACTGCCCTCGGTGGCGATCTCCAAGTCAGGCGGAAAGGCCACGAAATAGTCGGCGGAGCCGAACAGGCGGAGATGGCCGGGAAGCTTGGGAAGCTCGGGCGTCTCAATTCCAAACGACATATGCATGATCGGGGTGATGGCGACGTTGTCGGATTCCTCTGGCATTCGAATGTTGGCGCCGCTGCTGTTCGTCGCATTCACAAAGCCTGAAACGGGAGCGACGTGCACGCCGAGCGTGAAGGACAGCGAAGGTGTCCAGCCATATAGATTCCATCGAGGATCTGGCTCGTCGGCGCGCGCCGGGAGGGGGGCCGATGCGAGCTGGACGACGAACCAGGCGAGCGTCGCGATCTTCAAGAATTCAGAAGATGACTTCGGGGGGTTGAAAAATCTGATCATGGCGCGAATCTAGACCATGTCCTACAAATCGGTAAGTAGCTTCTTGAGGGCTCACCCCAGTGGAGGTTCGTCCCAATTCGCCGGATCCCCGATGGTTGCAATTCAACCCAGCCGTCTTTTGGTCGGCATGAGACGAATCGCTCTCGTTCAGGGTCCCGCGAAGTGTGTCGACACTCTACCTACGATGTTCAGGGAATCGTAGGCCTCAGTGAGTTGTCACCCGATAGCGCCGTTCCACCGGAGACGCATGCGACGATGGATTTGACTTCTCGCAGGGACGCGAGGCAACCTGATCTGCCTTCGAGACGGCGCGAGCCGCGCCGGCGGCGATCTTTGCCGTTCGTGTCGGCCGGCATCCTTGTGGTCACCATCCAATTCCTTCTTGCCACCGCTACAGCTTGGGCGCAGGACTCGGATGAGTCGGATTCATCCGATCCGTGGGCTGGCGTCGAGGTGATGCTGGTGATGGGGAACGAAGGGGTCTCGGAGTTGCTCGCCGGGACCGCGTCGGTGACCGCTTTCGATGCGGACACGCTCCAGGCGCTTGGAGTCGACAACATCGTCGACATTTCCGACTACACGCCGAATCTCGAGATCGTCACGGCCGGCACCACGTCGCCGACCCTGTTCATTCGTGGTGTCGGGCTGAACGACTTCAGCCCCCTCGCCACGGGTGCCATCTCCGTCTATCAGGATGACGTTCCTCGCGGCTCGCCCGCGATCCTGCTCGGTCGGATTTTCGATGTTCAAGAACTTGTCGTGCTGCGCGGACCGCAGGGCACCGGCCCCTATCGAAACGCCTCCGCGGGTGCGATCAAGATCTATCCACGTCAGCCGACCGGTGAATTTCAAGCCTACCTCACCAGCTCGGTGGGGAACTACGACTACGTCGACTTCGAGGGCGCTCTCGAACTGCCGTTGATCGAAGAAGTCCTGAGCATGCGGACGGCATTCGGCTTCACGAAGCGCGGCGGCTGGATGAAGAATCAATGCGGCAACCTACCGAGCTTCGCCGATCGACCGATTCGCAGGGGCTCGGGTAACAGCAACGTGTCGCCGGATGATCCATTCATCACGGGCGGCGCATCGCTCTGCGGAGAGACGGTTACATTCTTTGGCGACCGGAAGTCTGACGTGCCTCCCGGTTTGCCGCGCATGATCAACGATCGATCGAATTGGGCGATTCGGACGATTTTCAAATTTACACCGGAGCTGCCCATCGATACGACGTGGTTTCTGAATTTGCACTATTCAACGGTTCGTGATGATGCGCACGTGGGTCAGCAGATCGGAATCCAGCAGGTTCAACCCGCGGCAAACAGCGCCTCACCGCCCGAACTGACGGAGATCGTAGGCAGCGGGCCGCGCAATTCTGCCGGGCGGACAAGCTATGCCGATCCTGACATCATCAATCGTCTTGCAGCGATTCGAGCAGCCAATCTGGTCAAGTGCGGTGTGGCCTGTACCGAAGGGCCAATCCGCGATCCTGTGAGAGTGGCGGCCTTGCGGGCAGTGAATCTTGCGTCGCGTCGTCAGCTCGGCCGAGAACTCGAGGATCTCGATCAGGATCCGTTTTCGGTCGGAGTCAACGAAGTCGGCATCGTGACCAATGACACATTCGGCTTCGCCTT
>CAWLAJ010000316.1:0-4730 GCA_963854795.1 Deltaproteobacteria bacterium UBA4427
CGGACCAGTCTTCCCGTCGCGCGATCTGCAGCGATCCGCCCGCGTCGCTCAGCCGATCACGGAGCGTCGCCATCTCATCGATCGGCATCGGCGGTGCCGACCATTCGGCTGGGCGTGCGATGGCCGGAGGGCGGGCGGCTTCGAGCCTCCTGAAGATCTCAGTGCGCGCATCGGTCATCGATCGTTCTCCGCTGCGCGTCGCCGCGCGTAGAGTTCACGAAAGCTCGCTTCCGGAATCTCGGGCAGCGTCCGCTGGCGTGTCCATGGCGAAACCAGCGCGTTCAACCGGGCAGTCGGCAATCGGCGAGCGAGGAAGCGTCCCGAGCGGCCCAACCACCGGTAGCCGGACGGTCGCGCGAAGAGCCAGCCGATCAGTCCGAGTGCCGCACGCCGCGATCGTCGCTGGTGGCCCCCGCGCGCGAGCTCCCCGCGAAAGGCGAGCAGCTGATGGTGCAGGGGAATGCGCACCGGACAGACGTCGCTGCAGGATCCGCACAGACTGCAGGCGTGCGGTAGTTCCGCGTGGGTCGCTGGGTCGCGACTCGTTTCGAGGACCGAGCCGATGGGGCCCGGGACGGTTGCCCCGTAGCTGTGGCCGCCGCTGCGTCGGTAGACGGGACAAGTATTGAGACAAGCGCCGCAGCGAATGCAGGCGAGCGCTTCGCGAAACGCCGGGCGGCCGAGGAGGTGGCTGCGCCCGTTGTCGACGACCACGATGTGAAGTTCTTGTGGATCGGGAGATGGGGGGCGGGGTCCGCGGAAATGGGAGGTATACGCGGTGATCGCCTGCCCGGTCGCCGAGCGTGCGAGCAGTCGCAAGAAGACCGCAAGATCAGCTTGTCTCGGAATGATCTTTTCGAGACCGACCGAGGCGATGTGGAGCTTGGGAAGCGCGGTTCCCAGATCGGCGTTGCCTTCGTTGGTCACCACGACGAAGCCGCCGGTCTCGGCAACCGCGAAGTTGATTCCAGTGAGTCCGGCCTGCGCACGAAGAAATCGATCGCGTAGATCGCGGCGTGCGATCGCGGTCAGTTCGGTCGGATCATCGAGCCCGGGTGGGCTTCCCATCTTCTCGGCGAAGAGCTCGCCGATCTCGCCGCGTCGCAGATGAATCGCCGGCATCACGATATGACTGGGGCTCTCGTTTCTCAGCTGGACGATTCGCTCGCCAAGGTCGGTGTCGACGACTTCGATGCCGCAGGCTTCGAGATGCGGGTTGAGTCCGCATTCCTCGGTGAGCATCGATTTGCTCTTGACGACCCGCTCGATCCGCCGTTCCTGTAGGAGCCGGGCGATGATCTCGTTGTGTTCGTGCCCGTCCCGTGCCCAATGGACGACGGCGCCGGCGCGGATCGCATTCTCTTCGAATTCGCACCACAGCTCGGGCAGCTGGCCGAGTGCAAAGCGTTTGATCTCGCTAGCGCGCTCGCGTAGCGCCTCCCAATCCGGAACCAGGTCGGCGGCCCGATCGCGCTTGGTTCGGACGAACCAGAGCGCCCGGTCATGCCAGCCCGTCCGGTCGGCGTCCGCGACGAATTCCCGTGCCCGATCAACGTGACCCATCGGTTCGATCCATCCCTTCTTGGCCAGCGCCCACGTCCCGCGAAGAGGGGTCGAATTCGCGGCTCGATCCGCGGATCACGTCGGCAAGACTTTCCGCGAGCAGCTCTGCCAGGTGCATCGCCCGAAACTCAAAGCCCGCCTTGTCCGCGAGTCCAGCCAGTTGAAACAAGCAGGAGACGTCCGTCGAGGTAATGACTTCCGCATTGGCGAGTCGATGGTCCGCCAGCCTGTCCAGACCCATTCGGCAAGAGACGGCTTCTTCTTCGATCGAAAAGATGCCTCCGAATCCGCAGCATTCGTCGGGTCGTGTCAGGTCGACGAGCTGCAACTCTCGGATCGAAGACAGCAATCTTCGCGCCGGGTCCATTCGCTCGGGCTCTCGGATTTCGCTGGCGGTGCCGAGTCGCAGTTCACGCAGCGCATGACAGTTCGAATGCAGTCCTACGCGATGCGGGAACCGCCCCAGATTCCGCATTGCCACCCCATTCTCGACCAGGAACTCAGAGAACTCGAGCGTTCGTCCGGCCACCCCCTCCGCCCGCGAGCTGGCCCGTCGACTGGGGAGATGGCGGCGAATTGTCGCTGCGCAGCTACCGGAGAGTGCGACGATTTGATCGAAGTCGTCGAAGACATCCAGGTACCGATCGAAGAGGCGGTCCGCGGCGCGGGTTTCGCCCGCGGTCAGAAAGGCCTGTCCGCAGCAGGTCTGGGCTTCGGGGAAATCGACCTCGAATCCGAACGTCTCGAGTACATCGAGTGCGGCCAGGCCGATCGCAGGCTTCAGCTGATCGATATAGCAAGGCACGAACAGGGCGATACGCATCTCGGGCGACTCCGGCGCGCGCTGGCCAACGAGGATCCGATTCGAGAGAGGTCTCGACCGGCGGGTTCGGCCGAGCATATGCTGAGTCTCTCGTGCTGAGTAGAGGCGTGCAATCCGATCCAACCCGGCCGAGTCCGACTCCTCGAAGCCGGAGCCGTTCACATCGGTCGTTCTGATTGTAGCGAAAAAACTACGAGTTAGATGAGCGCGGGTATTTCAAGTGACCTAGATGGAGCCTTGGCCGTGTGCCGGGCGTGAGGCGGGCTGCATCAGAAACCGGTTTCGCACGACCTGAGGGCTACGACGGATCTCGACCACAGAGCGTGCCGAATTTCCTCACGGACCGTCAGCCAACGGGACCTCCTTTGTCCTTCGTAGTCGGCGACAAACTCGCAAGACTTCGAGTAAATGCCAAATTAGCGGTTGGAAATTCCATTCAGATCCGAAAGAATACAGGGCGCGCCCCAGACGCTCTAAACCGATTGCCCGATAGCCGACCCGGCGAGTCTGGCCTTGTTTTGGAGAATCCCTCCCAGACCTTCCTATTACAGAGGATGGACCCGGACGGTGTCTGGTGTCCGGCGTTAGGCGGGCGTCGGCATCGCAAGGCGCGAAGCACCACCTTTCGGATGCGAAAAGGAAGCGGAGTCGATCTGGTCGTTTTGCGACCGAGGAGAGTTTGAATGAAGATTTTTGGGGCGACGGCGAAAAGGTTCGTCAATGCCGGGATCCATGCCGGGATCCATGCCGGAATGACGGTTGCGACAGTCTCACTTGTGACTGTTCTGGCCGTCGGGGCGGTCTCGGCTCAGCAGCTCGATGAACCGATCGAGAAACGAGTCGAGGCGAATGAGACAGGCGCGGAATCGCAGAAACGCGTCGAAGTCATGGCGACCGCGACCGATGAGTTGATCGCCGAGTATCGGCTGACCAACAAGAAGATCGAGTCACTCAATATCTTCAATCGCCAGTTGTCGGTGGTGATCGGATCCCAGAACGAGGAGTTGGCTTCACTTCAGCGCCAGATCGACGACGTCGAAGAGGTCGGCCGTTCTGTGACGCCGCTGATGCTGAAGATGATCGATTCCCTCGCCCAATTCGTCGAGGTCGACATTCCCTTCCTCTCGGAACAGCGGAGGGCTCGAGTCGACGGCCTGCGTATCTTGATGCGCCGCTCGGACGTGGCCGACGCCGAACGCTATCGCCGGATCCTCGAGGCCTACCAGGTGGAAAGCGACTTCGGGCGAACGATCGAGGCCTACGCGGGTACTCTGAATCGCAACGGTGTCGACGTGCCGGTCGACTATCTCCGGGTTGGACGAATCGGCCTGATCTATCAGACCCGTGACCTCGAAGAGGTCGGCGCCTGGAATCATGAATTGAAGGGCTTCGAGCCCCTCGATTCGAGCTACTTCAATTGGGTCTCTGAAGGGCTGCGCGTTGCCAAGAAGCAGTCCGCGCCTCAGTTGATTCGCATTCCACTTGCACAGCCGGAGCAGGGAGGTCAGAGCTGATGTCGCGCCTGATTCGCTTCGAGCGATTGAGAAATGTCTTGGCGGGAACGGCGACAGCCGGCCTGCTCTTCGCTTTCGTGGCCGCGCCCGCGGCCGCACAGGACGCCGCCCCGGAACCGACGCCTCTCGTCATCGAAGGCCCAAGGCCGACGACGGCGGATGACCTTCTTCGGGAAGTCTTGAAGGGCTGGGAAGTCGAAAGGCGCGAGGACAAGGAGCGAGAACGCACCTTTGCCAATGCGCGGGAGGATCAGCGAAGGCTGTTGGCCGAAGCCAAGGCGACGGAAGCCCGGGCAGAAGCAAGGAGCCAAGCTCTCGAAAAGGAATACCAGGGGAATGAAGTCACGATTGCTGAACTCGAAGAAGCTCTCGAACTGCGAATGGGCAACCTCGGTGAACTCTTCGGTGTGACGCGGCAGATCGCCGGCGATACGCGCGGCAATATCGAAGCGTCGATCACGACGGCGCAATACGGTCGCGAGCGAGTCGATTTCCTCGAAAACCTCGGGAAGAACAAGGAGCTTCCGTCGATTTCCGAACTCGAACGTCTCTGGATGGAATTGGTGCGAGAGATGGTCGCACAGGGCAAGATCGTCGAGTTCGAGGCCAAGGTCTACACGCCCGGCGGGATCGAGACCAGAAAAGTCACCCGCGCGGGAGTTTTCAGCGTTATTTCGAATGGCGAATACCTCCTCTGGGACCCGCTTCAGGGTCAGCTGCAGGAGTTGAGTCGGCAGCCTCCGGCTCGCTACGTCGATACGGTGGGTGACTATCAGTCGGCGGGCGCCGGAGAGATCGCCGGCCTGGCGGTCGATCCCAGTAGTGGATCG
>CAWLAJ010000317.1:0-4696 GCA_963854795.1 Deltaproteobacteria bacterium UBA4427
TCTCGGTCCCTATCTCATCGGCTACGTGAGCGACCGGATCGCTTCGTCCGGTGTCGAATCGGGCGAGGCCCTGCAACGTGCGATGCTCTACGCACTCGCGATGCTGGGCGTTGCGACCGTCATCCTGTTGGCGTCTTTCAAATTCCTGCCGAGTGACGAATCGTCACGCTTGCAGCGTGCGCGGGACGCCGGGGAAGTCGATCTGTGATCCGGGCGGGCGGCGAGTCGCCCTAGAGCCCTGTCCCCGGTTGCCTTTCGCTCGTTTTCCGGCAAACCTTCCGCCATGAATCAAGAATCTCCCGATCGCTAGCTCGAAAGAGACCCCCTTCCCGTGAACCCGGCCATCTCGTCAAGCAATGGTTCGACGAAGCTTTCGCCGCGGGAATTCAAGCCAATCCGCAAACGCTCCTCCTGAATCGTCATCTGAGCAGCCATTCCCGCGCCCCGGGCTGTTTCGCGAAATCGACGTGCGCATGTCCCAGTCCAAAGCCGTATATTCACGAGGCCAGGCAAAAGGAGACCCCCATGAAGGCTGCCGTGATGCGCTCGACCGGCCAACCGCTGGTCATCGAAGACATCGAAATCGCCGACCCGGCGCCACGCGAAGTGCTGGTGCGAACCGCCGCTGTCGGCGTCTGTCATAGCGATCTGCATATCGTCGACGGAACACTTCCCGTGCAGCTCCCGATCGTGTTGGGGCACGAGCCTGCTGGCGTCGTCGAAGCCGTCGGTTCCGAGGTTCATGCCTTCGCGCCAGGTGATCACGTGATCGGCTGCCTGTCTGTCTTCTGCGGTCAATGCGACTATTGCGCGAGCGGCCGGACCTATCTCTGCGGCGGCGCGGCGACGATGCGCAAGCGCGACGAAACACCAAGGCTGTCCAAGAGCGGAGAACGGATCGATCAGATGACCCACCTCGGCGCCTTTGCGGAACAGATGCTGGTGCACGAGAACGCGTTGGTGAAAATTCGCGACGACATGCCGCTCGATCGCGCTGCCCTGATCGGCTGTGGCGTCACCACCGGTCTCGGAGCCGCGCTGAACACCGCGAAGATTCGACCCGGCCAGACGGCCGCCGTCATTGGTTGCGGAGGCGTCGGCCTGTCCATCATCCAGGGATGCCGAATCGCCGGCGCGCAAAGGATCATCGCCGTCGACACGGCCGAGTGGAAGCTCGGATTGGCCAAGACGATGGGGGCGACCGACGGAGTTCTCGTCGGGGATGGCGACGCGCGAAAGCGAGTCGTCGAATTGACGGGAGGCGGGGTCGACTTCGCCTTCGAAGCCATCGGCACCGTCACGACCGCCAAGCAGGTCGTGGGCATGGTGCGTGTCGGCGGCACCGCCGTCTACGTCGGCATCGTTCCCGTCGGTCAAAACGTCGAACTCCACGCCGCCGATATCGTGCTACGCGGAAAGTCGATCCTCGGCTCCATGATGGGCGAAAACCAATTCCGGGTCGATATGCCGAACTACGTGGAGCTCTACTTGAACGGCACGCTCAAGCTCGACGAGATGATCTCGGCGCGATTGCCTCTGGATCAGGTCAACGAAGCCTTCGATTCCATGCGCAAGGGAACCGCAGCGCGAAGCGTGATCGTCTTCGACTAGCAGACTCGAGCTACGACTCGGTCTCCGGCTGTACGACCAGGCATTTGTAGGCGATTACACCGACGACCCAGATGACCGTTACAATCCCGACGGAGAAGAGCAGGAAGGCAACGCTGTTGGCCGCGTTGCCACCCATGGACAATCCTCTTGCGTCGGGAAACAACGGGTCTACGGCAGCGGCGAGCACGATCGTCCAGGCGACGAGGATCATGCCCAGGTGATGCGGCCTGGAAACGAGGATGGATGCGCATCTGGCTCGATACTGATATTGGAAGCGACGTCGACGACGCGCTCGCCCTCGCCTATGTGCTGAGACACCCCGAGCTCGAACTCGTCGGGATATCGACCGTGTTCGGCGATACCGAACTTCGCACGCGAATTACGAGAGTCCTACTCGAGAAGGCGGGGGCAACCGCTGTCCCGGTGATCAGCGGATTGGGGCTCCCGCTGACCCCCGGCAAGAAGGGCGTGATGTTCGGTCACGAAGGCATCGGCCTGTTGTCCGACCCCGAGCCGCGCCTTCGCACCACTGAAGAAGACGATCGCGATGCGCGCGTCGACGCGATCGCTGAAGGGCTCGAATCGGCGAGCCCGGACTGCGTGTTGGCGATCGGCCCGCTTTCGAATCTCGGCGCACTCGCCGATGAAGGGGTGCGATTGCCACCGCTTTCGATCATGGGCGGGAAATTCAAGGACGTGAAGCTGCCGGGTCTGGCCAAGGGCCTCTTCGAGTGGAATTGGTTCTGTGATCCGCTCGCCGTGGAGAAGGTGATCGCCGCCGAGCAGGACGCGCTGCCGCGAATCGTCCCGGCGGAAGTGACGTTTCGAACGAGACTACTGGACGGGGATGTAGACCTTCTCGCGAAAGGCGATCCGCTAGCGAGATCGATTTCACTTCTTTGCGAGGAATGGATACGCTTTCAAGTCGATCACTTCGGCGCAAAGCGTGGCATCGTCGCCCTTCACGATCCCCTGACGGCGGCGACCCTGGTTCGTCCGGAGCTATGCCCGTTCCGATCGCTTCGAATCGAAGCGGACGAGATTGGTACGCAGAAAGAATGCGCTGGCGAAGCGAATGTGCGAATCGCAACCGACGTCGACGTCGACGCGACACGTGATCACCTGATGGACATCTGGTGTTAGGCAAATCTCGTCCGACGCCGCGAGTTCTTGTACCCTAAAACACGGCTGATGCCGTAGAGGTCCCCATCGATGATTCCGACACAGACACGAAAACGTCGCCGGCAACCCCTCGCGACCTACGCGGGACTTTCTCTCATCTTGCTCACCTTCGGCCCCGCGCTGGCCGCACCGATCTTCGCGGCCAACCCCAACGTCATCGTGCTCCTGGCGGACGATCTCGGTTGGGCCGACGTCGGCTATCACGGCAGCGATATCGAGACACCCTCGATCGACCGCCTGGCAAGGGAAGGCATGCGGCTCGAGCGTTTCTACGCGAATCCCATCTGCACACCGACTCGCGCCGCATTGCTGACCGGCCGCGACGCCCTGCGGCTGGGCGTTGGGTACTTTCCCATTCTGGCATGGAGCAACAAGGCCGTGTCCCCCACCGAGCACTTCATGCCCGAGACCTTCCGGGCCGCCGGCTATCAGACTGCCATGGTGGGCAAGTGGCACCTCGGTCACACGCTCGAGACACAAACGCCGAACGCGCGTGGGTTCGATGAGTTCTTTGGCCACCTCCACACGCAGGTCTTCTACTATGCGCACACCACGTCCGGCGGCCACGATCTGCAGCAAAATGGTCGCTCGGTCCGAAGGGACGGGAGATATCTGACGGATGTACATGGTGAAGAAGCCGTTCACTTCATCCAGAACCGAGACCGCTCAAAACCCTTCTTCCTGTACGTGCCCTTTCTGGCACCCCATAGTCCGATGGAAGCGCCCGTCGAGCTGATCAAGAAATACTCGGGCCGCCCCACCATCGAGCTTCCCGCTTCGAATCCCCTGCGCCGATCGATTTCGCCGCGCCAGCTGAAGCAGGTCCAACAGGTCTATGCCGCCATGGTCGACTCGATGGATCAGGCCATTGCGAAAATCCTCGCGACCCTCGACGACGAAGGGATCGCGAACGACACCATCGTTCTGTTCTTCTCCGACAATGGCGGCTTCAATGGCTTCGGCGGAAACAACGCACCCTTGCGCGGTGAGAAGATGACCGTGCAAGAAGGCGGCATCCGCGTACCCGCCGTGATCCGATGGCCGGGACAAATCCCAGCCGGCACGGAGAGTCATCAAGTGATCTCCGTGATGGATGTCTTTCCAACGCTCGCGAGCGCGGCGGGCGTGGAGATGAAGAATGCCAAACCGCTCGACGGTAGGAATGTCTGGCCGATCGCGGAAGGCTTCGAATTCAAGGCGCGAAACGGCGACGTCTTCTTCGTCGCCGAACAAAGTACGGCCACGCCCTACTTCTATTCGGTCATCCGTGAGCATTGGAAGCTGGTACAAGTGATTCATGAGGATCTCTACACAAAGCGTGTTGAGACCTCTCTATTCGACATCAAGAGCGATCCCGGCGAAACCACCGACCTGGCCAGCCGACATCCCGAGTTGGTCGCAACGCTGGGCCGCGCCGTCGCGGACTGGGCCGCATTGCATCCCGTCGCCGGCCAGCATGTCGAGATCAGCCCCAATCCGGGGTGGTTGTCCCCAAGAGACTGGGCCGATGTCGTCATTCCCGCAGAGAAAATGCTTTCCGAGAGCATCGATGGGTTCCCGAAAGGCACCGCCCGTCGCCTACAAAAGGCCTACGATGGCCGAGGTCGAGTCGTCTACGACTGACGCAGGCCATGAAAAGGCAGGGCGGAGCGAGTGTCGGCGGAAACCGAAATCAAGAATTCCTGCCATGCCGAACAAGAGGGAAAACGAATCATGAACATGGACCGTAGAGATTTCCTCAAGACGACGGCCCTCGGATCGAGTCTCGGTGCCGTGACCACGGCCGGACTGCTGGCCGACGTCGCAGGCGCCGCTCATCACGAAGCGTCCGGGGGCATGGCCGGGGAATCTCAGAAGGCATTCGCCGAACTGCGCGAAGCGATCGCGGAAATCGATGCCGGAT
>CAWLAJ010000318.1:0-4674 GCA_963854795.1 Deltaproteobacteria bacterium UBA4427
ATCGGCAACGAGCGGAACTTCGACTTTTCGTTCTTGCAGGAGGCGACGAATCTCGCCCAGATTCTCGGCATCGCGAATGGACGGGGCCGTCAGTCGAACGATTTCGCAGCCGACTTCGGCAAGGCGTGTCACCTGCTCGACGGTGGCCAACGTGTCCATCGTATCCGTCGTCGTCATCGACTGGATGCGAATCGGGTTGTTCCCGCCGACTTCGATGTCGCCGATCCGCACGACCCTCGTTCGACGCCTAATGGGTCGAAAGGGATCGATTTCGAGGAGCGACATCAGTCACCAACCAATTCATTGAATTTCTCGAGTGCGAGATCGATCCGACTGGGATCCTTGCCGCCGGCCTGGGCGAAATCCGCGCGTCCGCCGCCGCCGCCGCCGACCACGCCCGCGACCTCGCGAATCAGATCTCCGGCCTTCAACTGCCCGGTCAGATCCTTCGTCACACCGATCGCCAGTAGCGCCTTGTCTCCGCTCGCCGCGGCCAGACAAACCACCCCCGATCCCAGTCGATTTCGATAGTCATCCACCATCGTACGCATCGCCTTCGCATCGGCGTCCTCGACGCGACCTGCGATCGCCTTCGCACCCGGGATCGAGGAGATCTCGCGCGCGGACTCGAACAGATCGCTTGCCCCACCGCTCTGCTTGCGGGCGCGAAGGTCGTCGAGGTCTCGCTGGGCGCGCTTGCGCTCTTCGACGAGCCGTTCGACGCGGCCGGGCAACTCGGTCAGCGGAACCTTGAGCTGTGTCGCGGCTTCTCGCGCCAGTCGCTCCTGCCCGCGAATGTATTGGAGCGCGCCGAGGCCGGTCAGCGCTTCGATGCGACGGATGCCCGCCGCGATGCCCGACTCCGACACGATCTTCAGAAGGCCGAGATCCCCGGTCGCGCGCGCATGGGTTCCCCCGCAGAGCTCCGTGCTGCAGTCGCCGAAGGAAACAACACGAACATCCTCGCCGTATTTCTCGTCGAAGATGGCAATAGCCCCGGCTTTGATGGCCGACTTATAATCCATCTCGCGAGTCGAACCGGGTCGATTCTCTTCGATCCAGACATTGACCTGGTCCTCGATCGAGTCGAGCTCCTCGTCTGATAGAGGCGAGTCGTGCGTAAAATCGAAACGCAGTCGATCCGGGCCGACGAGCGAGCCCTTCTGCATGGCCTGCTCACCGAGTACTCCGCGCAAGGCAGCATGAAGAAGATGGGTCCCACTGTGATTTCGAACGGTCGCATTGCGAGCATCGGCATCCACGATCAAGCGCGCTTCCTGGTCGACGTGCAGGTCCCCGGAGACGACGACACCCTGATGGACGAAGAGTCCCGTCACGGGTTTCTGGACGTCACGAACCTCGAGGACGCCCGAGTCCGTTTCGATTCGACCGCGATCGCCCATCTGCCCGCCGCTTTCCGCGTAAAAGGGCGTCTCTTCAAAGACCATTTCGACCTCGTCGCCGGCGCGCACGTCGGTCACGATCGCGCCGCCCTTCAAGATCGCGGCAATCGGGGCCTCGAGATCGAGCGCTTCATAGCCACGAAACGTGGTCTCGACGTCCGTCGCGATTCGACCGTAGATCTCTTGAACAGCGGTATCCCCACTTCCCTTCCAGGCCGCGCGCGCGCGCGCCTTCTGACCCGCCATCGCTTCGTCGAAGCCCGATTGGTCGAGAGTCATGTCGTGTCCGACCAGAATGTCGGCGGTCAGATCCATCGGAAAACCAAAGGTGTCGTAGAGTTTGAAAACCGTTTCGCCCGGGAGTTGATCGACGCCCTTCGCCTGAAGCTCACCGATCTCACCTTCGAGCAGTGTGAGTCCTCTCGAAAGGGTCTCGAGAAAGCGTTCTTCTTCTCGACGGATTCGATCCGTGATGTAGGCGCGTCGGTCCACCAGCTCGGGAAACGCCTCCCCCATCTGGTCGATGACCGCATCGGCAATCGAATGGATGAAGGGCGACTCTTGTCCAAGCAATTTTCCATGACGCGAGGCGCGTCGCAGGATTCGCCGGAGTACGTAGCCGCGTCCGGCATTGCCAGGCAGCACTCCATCACCGATCAGGAACGTCAGAGCCCGGGCATGATCGGCGGCAACACGGAGTGAGACATCGATCTCCTCATTCTCGCCGGGTGAAACGCCCGAGAGCTCGGCCGCCCGCGCGATCAGCTCCGTGAAGACGTCCGTATCCCAGGTCGAGCGCTTTCCCTGAACGAGCGCGGCCAGGCGCTCGAGGCCGCAGCCGGTATCGATCGAGGGCTTCGGGAGCGGCTCCATGGCGCCGGTCGCGTCACGATTGAATTGCATGAAAACGAGATTCCAGATCTCCATGAAACGACCGGTTTCACTCGAGGGATCGTCATCCGGATGGTCCGCCAACTCGCCCCAGTCGAAGTGGATCTCCGAACACGGCCCACACGGCCCCGTTTCCCCCATCGACCAGAAGTTCTCTGCTTCGTCGAGACGATAGAGTTTGGACTCCGGAAGTCCGATGCGATCTCGCCAGATAGCGTAGGCCTCGTCGTCGTCACGAAAGACCGAGACGACGAGGTTCTCCGGCTTGAAGCCGATGTCTTCTGTCAACAACGACCAGGCGTGCTCGATCGCCCGTTCCTTGAAATAATCGCCGAAGGAGAAATTTCCGAGCATTTCGAAGAAGGTGTGGTGTCGCGACGTTCTACCGACATGCTCGAGGTCATTATGCTTCCCCGAAACGCGCAGACATTTCTGTGAGGTGGTCGCCCGGACATAGTCGCGAGTCTCTTCGCCGAGCAGAGTCCGCTTGAAGGGCACCATTCCCGAGTTCACGAACATCAGCGTCGGGTCGGATTCCGGCAAGAGAGAGGCGCTCGCCACACGCCGATGACCGCGCTCTTCGAAGAAGCGAAGGAAGGTCTCGCGGATCTCCCGCGAAGGGAGCGACATGGTGCACCTCTAGTCCAGTGTGGTCATGGATCGAGGGGCGGAATATAGCGGGCCGATGCGAGGAGTCTCGTACTCGACAGGGCGGTGGCGCTAGAAACGATCGATGTTGAAATCGTCGTCCAACAGCCCGTCGGCACCATCGTCTTCGGGCTTCTCCTCCGACTCTTCCTTGTCTCCGGCAAAGTCGGTCCATTCGGAATCCGAGGTCGACTCGATCCCTCGAAAGCGAAGTGCGAAGTCGTCGGGATTGGAAACGTGCTTGAGCGCCTCTTCGTAGGAGATGAGCCCGGATTTCACATGACTCATCAGCGACTGATCGAAGGTTTGCATGCCGTAGGTCGTATGCCCCTTGGAGATGGCATCGGGCAATTCCTTGGTTCGATCCTTGTCGGCGATCAATTCACGGACGAGAGACGTCGTCACGAGAACCTCGAGGGCGGGTACGCGACCCTTTCCGTCGGCCCGCGGCACGAGCCGTTGACTGATCACAGCCCTGAGGATCGTCGAAAGCTGCAGTCGCACTTGCTTCTGCTGATAGGGCGGGAAGACCGAGATGATTCGATTGATCGTCTCCGTCGCATCGAGTGTGTGGAGCGTACTCATGACGAGATGGCCGGTTTCGGCAGCGGTGATTGCCGTTTCGATGGTCTCGAAATCGCGCATTTCGCCGACCAGAATCACATCGGGGTCCTGGCGAAGCGCGGCGCGAAGAGCGGCGGAAAACGTATGAGTGTCGACGCCGATCTCTCTTTGATTCACGATCGATCGACGATCACGCACGAGGAATTCGATCGGATCTTCGATCGTCATGATATGGCTCGTGCGTTCCGCATTGATGTGTTCGATCATCGCCGCGAGAGTCGTCGACTTACCGGAGCCGGTCGTTCCCGTCACCAGAACCAGGCCACGCTGTTCCCCAGCGATCTTTTCGATGATCTTGGGCAAGCAGAGTTGCTCGATGGTCTTGACGCCGAACGGAATCACCCGAAAAACGATGCCAACCGTTCCACGCTGCTGGAAGACGTTGACGCGGAAGCGCCCGAGACCGGGGATGCCGTAGGCCAGGTCGGCTTCTCGATTTTCGTCGAAACGCGCCTTCTGGATCGGATTCATGATCGAGAACGCGATTTTCTGGAGTTCGCCGGGAAGAATGCGCTCACCGTTTTTCAGCGGCACGAGTGCACCATCGACTCGGAACATCGGAGGCAGTCCCGACTTCAGGTGAATGTCGGATGCACCGCCCTTGATGGCGACCTTCAAGATCTCGTTGAGTTCCATACCGCGCCTCGAAAACCGCTGACAACAAAGGGAATTTGGGGTCTCTGTTGATCTGGTGACGTCCTCCTGTTTCGACCGATTCAGCCGCTTCCTTGAGACGAGACGAGGGGAGGCCGTTTCAGCCTCTCGTGGAGCTCGCGGACCGCTTCTCGACTACGCAATTCGGGCGTCAGGGCCCTGGGAGTTCAGCGATTTTCGCGATCGGTGCGCTATCCGCCGAGAATGGCCTTGCCGCTCATCGGCTCACGACCGCGCGCCCACGTGAGGTCGAGACTCGTCCCGGCCTCCGTCAAAGCCAACACCGTCCAGAGCTGCTGTAAGTCGTGTGCACGGATCTTGCCAAGGGTGAGAAGCAGGTCGCCCGACACCATTCCAGCCCGCTGCGCGAAGCCGCTCGGAACCAGCTCGGAGAGCTCGAGTCCGACCGCGGTTGCCCGGACTCGCCCTTCCAACCCGGACCCCCACGCGGTTC
>CAWLAJ010000319.1:0-4674 GCA_963854795.1 Deltaproteobacteria bacterium UBA4427
AGCGTGCGCGGAAACTGCATTCTGACTTCCTCCTAGGAAGCCATAATTGTGAGGCACGGCCGTGACAACGACGGTCACGAGCGGAGCGAACCGGATAGGCAGAGAAATTCCTATCCGCATACTTGGTTTTGTAGGGTGGATGAACGCGAGATCGTTTGGTGGACATTGGTGGGCCTCCTGCGAATGCTAGGAGGCTTATCGGCATATTCGGGCGCTGGTGGGTGGATTCATGCAACAACGCCCAGGGCGGGGCCATTCGGACGGGCTGGGGCGGTATGGTTCAAGTCATCGCGGATGAACTCGGGATCCAGCTAGACGAGAACTCTGAGAGGCACGATCGGGGTTATGCGTCAAAAGCGCTCGACACGCCGATGATTCATGTCGCGAAGGGAACCGGCGCCGCGGTGTGGCTCGTGTTGAAGGGGAGAGTCGATGGCCGACTTGTGGTCGTCGCTGCACTCGTACGCCGGCTGCGTGCCGATCTGGCTCCGGAGTGGCCGAACCTGCCCGACGGGCGACGTGGTGTGCGTCGTTGTATCGTAAGGGCATCTCGTCGGTGGAGCTGGATGCTTCATCGAAGGCGAAGATCGTGATCACCGCACGCGTGGCGTCCAAGCAACCGCGCTACGCGCGCTCAATGCGATTCCTGCGGTGTGTGACCCCGCGCTCGACATCGTGACGACGTTCGATCTTCGATACATACAGTCACGCTATGTGGTCTGTCGAAGGTATCGGCATGCAAATCGCCTCCCAGCTCAGACAAGGAAATAGCACTCGATCATGAAGGCCATTCTCGTTTCGCACAGCCACTGGGATCGCGAGTGGTACCGAACTTTTCAGGACTTCCGTTCTCGACTGGTCGACCTTGTCGATCGGGTGATCGAGCTCTGCGCGTTGGATCCCGGCTACTGCTTTCTGCTCGACGGTCAGACAGTCGTACTCGAGGACTATCTCGAGATTCGGCCCAGCCGAGCCGAAGCGTTGCGGGCGCTATGCACCGAAGGGCGAGTCGCGATCGGCCCCTGGTATGTGCAGCCGGATTCGCTCCTGCCTTCGGGCGAGGCGCACGTGCGCAATCTGCTCCTTGGAAGATGGGTGGGCGAGACGATGGGCCCGGTCTCACGCGTGGGATACACGCCCGATTCGTTCGGCCACCCGGCCCAGTTCCCTCAGATCTTTGCTGGATTCGGGATCGATAGCTTCGTGTACTGGCGCGGAAACGGAAACGAGATTGATGCGCTTCCGTCGGAATACGACTGGCAAGCACCCGACGGGAGCCGCGTCGTCGCGTGCCATCTGGGGAAGGGCTATTTCTCGGCCGCCACAGCACCGGGAGTCGATCTCGCGCTGATGGCTGATCTGATAGGAGAACGCGCCCAACAGATGGCAGAGCGAACGAAGTCCGGCGCTGTCTTGTTGCTCAACGGGCTGGATCACGCGCCTCCCGAAGCACGAACGGGAATTCTCGCCAAGGAAATCGCGCGTGCCACCGGCTTTGATGTCGAGCGCGGTCTGTTGGAAGACTTCGTCTCGCTCGTCCGAGGGGCAGCGGTTGACCGGCCCTGCCACAATGGCGAACTCGTTGGCGCTCAGATCGCGCCTCTGTTGCCGGGAGTCTGGTCGACGCGCACGTGGATCAAACTCGAGAACCGGCGGGCGGAGGCTGCGCTAGAGGGCTGGGCGGAGCCCTTTGCGGCGCTTGCGAGAAGGCTCGGCCTGGAGGACGAGATGCCCTCGCTTCGCCTAGCATGGAAAGAACTGCTCAAGAATCAAGCGCACGATTCCATCTGCGGTTGCTCGCGAGACGAAGTCCACGAACAAATGCGCCCTCGCTTCGATGCGGCACGCGAGCTAGCGGACCAAACGGCGAAACGGTGTCTAGAGCGAATGGCTGGGCTGGGCATGGATCGGGTCACGCAGCGGAGCGATGAGTTCGATCTCTTTGTCGCGAACCCGTCCCCTCGCAGTCGGACCGACGTTGTGCGTTTCCCGCTGGACTTCCACCCCTATGTCGTTCCCAGCCTGAATCCAATGGAGGCGATTCACCCGACCGTTCTTCAAGACTTGGGCGCGATGCGATTCACGGTCGACGGAGAGCCCGCTCGTCTTGTGCCGGCGGAGACGGGGCGCATGAAGTTCGCGCCGGAACGAGGAGGCTTCGATCTGGAGTTCGTCGCTCGGGATATCCCCGCGATGGGCTTTCGGAGAGTGAAGATTCGTCGTGCGCCAGACGATTTTGATACTCTTGATGAAGTCGAGCAAGTAAAGGCCGGAGCCGCTGAAGCCATGATCTCGTCAGACGGGGTTCGAGTGACGGTTCGGGAGGACGGTCGATTCGATCTCGATGTTGCGGGTCGCACTTTCGTTGGTCTCGGCGAGCTCGAAAACACGGGTGATCGCGGTGATAGCTACGACTACGACGAAGTGTGCGATGGTCCTGGCTTGCGGCTCGAGTCGGTCTTCGTGGAGCGCCGCCGTCATCCGGGCGGTGTCCAAGAATTGCAGGTGGTTAGGCGTCTGCGGATGCCAGCTGGCCTCGCAGACACGCGCGAGGCACGTTCCGCCGAAGAGGTTTTACTTGAAGTGGAGACGCTCCTTCGAGTCTTTCCTGGGAGCCAGCGCGTCGATGTCGATGTGCGTGTCGAGAATGCGGCAGAGGATCATCGCTTGCGACTGCTCTTTCCGGTGAACGGGGCCGTCGAATGTTTTGATGCCGCAACCACGTTCGACACGGCAGAGCGGACGCCGGGTCCGAATGCAGAGGAGGGCTGGATGCAGGCTGCGCCGGCGACCTTTGCACATCAAGGGTTCGTACACGCGAACGGCCTCAGTGTAGTCGTACCAGGATTGCCGGAAGCCGAGTTGATCCCGGGTGAGAACAGCAAAATCGCAATCACGTTGTTGCGATGTGTTGGCTCGATTTCTCGTCTGGACCTCCGCAGTCGGCCCGGTCCGGCCGGACCTGGGACCGATACGCCTGGGGCGCAATGCATCGGAACCCTGCAGGCTCGGCTGTCTATATTCGGTGGTCTCGATCCTGCTCGTGCTCGGGAAGTGGAAGTCGGATTGCGGGCGGTCGTATGCGGAGAGGAGCCGCTCGTGCCCGAGGGCGAACCGCTCTTTCAGCTCGAGCCATCCGGGCTGACCCTCTCGGCGTTCAAGCCTGCCGAGAGTGGCGCCGGCGGCGTCGTGCTCCGGGTACTCAACCCTACGGCTGAGCCCCAAGAGGCGCGTGTGACTCTGGGCTTTCCATTCGCGCGATCGGAGCCGCTCCGCCTCGACGAATCGGCGGCAGACTACTCAGTCCGTCGTGAGGGGCAGACACTGTGTTTTTCAGTTCCGCCTCACGCGCTCTGCACGGTCGGCGTAGAGTGAAGTTCCGCACTCCCGCAAATGGAGCGAGTGTCGGGCAGCGCGCGGATCACGTGGGGCGGGAGTTCACGGTCCCCATTACGAGAGTGGCGCCATCACCGACATGCACACGCAACTCACTGTGCGTGTGAAGTAGTAGATCACCGTGCATCATGGTTATTTCGTCCTCGGAGTCGACCGAAACGCGTATGCCATCCCCAACCGCGACGAGCAGACGCGCTACTCCGTCGGCGGGAATGGTCGTGTCTCCCCGCTCTCGCACGCAAAGTGATAGGTGCCGGCCATCGATTGGGCGCGTTGCGTCGCCTGGATGCCAAACTAGAGGGGATGCGTCAATGAGCCATGCGGCTCGCGCCGCCTCAGGGTGGATCGGACGAGTGCTGCCGTAGTCGAACAAGCGAAACGTGGAGTCGATCGGCTGTTGCATTTCCGCGAGCAGGATCCCGGGACCGATCGAATGCACCGTTCCAGCGGGAACGAGAATAACCATTCCGCGCGAGACAGGGATTCGTCGCAACGCGTCGGTGAGAACTTGGACGTGGTCCGGGTACTCGATGACGTGGTCCATCGCGTCTTGGAGCATCTCTTCACTCACACCGTCGACGACGCCCGCGCGGACGTAGGCGTCCTCCTCTGCATCGAGGATCACCCAAGCCTCTTCCTTGCCGATCCGTCCAACCGTGAAGTCGTCCTGGGGATGGACCTGGATAGAAAGAGGTGCGGCAGTGTCGAGGAGTTTGGCCACGAAGGGCAGCGGCTGCCGTAATAGCTCGGAAAGTTCACAGCCAAGCGCGCGTGACTGGGAGCCGGGCAGGGTGGAGAATTCCATGGATTCACCGATCGCCGGACCTTCAAGCGGGCCGGCTCTCATCGAGGCGAGCCGCCGCCCTCCCCAGGGAGCTGTCCTGAGCGTTGTCGGATCGTGTTCAGGCCGAATCAGGGGAGGTATTTTGTGCAGCTTTGTATTCACGTCAGCCTGGTTCCTTGGGCGGAGGGCATCGGAGCCCAGCGCGCCATGAGCGGGTCCGGCAGCTGAAGCGTGCATTCTAACATGCGCCCGAGTCGGAGAGCCGGCGCATCGTGTACGATCAGAAGTCACGGGCCCCGGTGATTCGTTCATTGGGATGGATAGCAGCAGTACCGCGGTGAGCCGTCGACCGATCTCAAGTTGGAGAGCGCTAGTGATCTCGTGTATCCCGTCAGCAGAACTCGGACATTCAGAGGCTCTAATCTAAGAGACACAATCCGGGGTCCATGACCCCAAGGAGCGTGTCGAGATGACCAACCCAAAGAAGCAAACGA
>CAWLAJ010000320.1:0-4669 GCA_963854795.1 Deltaproteobacteria bacterium UBA4427
GAGCGAACGTCATTACATCGGCACAAAGTGTTGAGAACGTCGTGAACGCACCGCAAATCCCCGCGGCCCAGAAAGTGTGGAGAGGATCGCTCGATTCGACCAGAGGCGCACAGCTTCCACCGACGAGTAGTCCGAGAAGGAGCGATCCCAGGACGTTGACTGCCAGTGTCGAGCGAGCCGATCCGTATTTCGCCCACGCGCCATGGGGGTCCCCTGGGCTCCAGAGTTCGATGGCCCGGAAGATGGCACCCCGCAGCAGTGCCCCCGTGGCGCCCCCGCCGACGATCGCGATCCAGATCGACCCATCGTTCACTGCGGATCTCGATCGAACGCGCGCGCGGAGAGCAGGTCCCCGAGGATAAATGCGGAGAGACCGACCAGGACCAAGCCAGCCAGATGAATCGCTGCGCTGGATTCGCCGGATTGTCCCGCTAACCGGCGATTGTCCATCGCGAGCGCCGAGAACGTCGTAAACGAACCCAAGACGCCGATCGTGAGAAAAGGTCGAAGGAGTCGGTGTGCCCTGTTCGATTCCAGATAGCCGGCGACGACGCCAAGCAGGAAGGAGCCGATGACGTTGGTGAGCCCAGCGGCAAGATGCGCCGGAAATGGGGTCGTCGCGATCAGCAGCGAGATCGCGTAGCGCAGACTGGATCCGAGCGCGCCACCCAACGCGATGACCGTCCACTCGGAGATAAAGGAAGGACGTCCGGCCGGGGAAGATGAAGGACCGACGGACGAAGTGGAGACGGGAGGGGTCATCGCTGGCGAGCATAACGTCTTGTCTTTCTCACACGGACGCGATGATGCAGAGCCCGCGGGGTCCAAGGAAATCGGGGAATCGGCAGCCAGGGCTCGAGGGCCCGCGACCAGGGTCCAGAAAATTTGCTGGGGTTGGCTCGAAACTTTCCAACCCTGCGTTCACGCAACATTTTTTTCTAAAATTGGGTGGTTCAGCCTACGCGGAGGAAAGGACCGGGGCTTGCCAGACACCGGGGGACCTGTGCTAAGCGGATAGCCGGTCGGGCAAGGGCGGGCGACGGGTCTCAAGAAAATCGATGTTGTGTCCGATCCCCGCAATGTCCTGGCATGAATCGAAACGAATTGAGCTGAATGGGCGCCTCCCCCCCCGGCTACCCCGTTCGCAGTGAAGAGAAGAGAACTTTCGAGGCAGCATGGGGAAATCGCTCGTCATCGTGGAGTCGCCGGCCAAGGCGCGGACCATCAACAAATATCTCGGTCGAGATTTCGTGGTGCGGTCGAGCGTTGGGCATATCCGAGATCTGCCCGTCAGCGGTTCGGGCAAGAAGGTCGATCCGAAGGCCCGGGCGGCCGCCGCGGCGAAGACGCGCAAGATGCCCCCGGCCAAGCGAGAGAAACACAAGAAGGCACAGGCAAAGAAGGCGCTCTTCGCTCGCATGGGCATCAATCCCGAGAAGAATTGGGATGCCAACTACGAAATTCTTCCCGGCAAGGAGAAGGTGGTCGGCGAACTCCGCAAGCTCGCCAAAGATGCCGACACCATCTATCTCGCAACTGACCTCGATCGCGAGGGCGAAGCGATCGCCTGGCATCTACGCGAAGTCATCGGCGGTAAAGAGGCTCGCTTCAAGCGAGTCGTGTTCAACGAAATCACAAAGTCAGCGATTCAGCAGGCCTTCAAATCTCCCGGCGAACTCGACCTCGCCCGTGTGAATGCCCAGCAGGCGCGTCGGTTTCTCGATCGCGTCGTCGGCTACATGCTGTCGCCGCTGCTCTGGGCGAAGTTGGCACGTGGGCTATCGGCGGGTCGCGTTCAGTCGGTTGCCGTCCGCCTGATTGCGGAACGAGAAAAGGAAATTCGCGCTTTCACTCCCGAAGAATTCTGGGAGATTCACGTAGACACCCGGACGAAAGCGAAAGAAGCGCTTCGTCTCGAAGTGGCCAAACACGCAGGTGAAAACTTTCGGCCGACGAGCGAAGACGAGACCAATGTTGCGCTGCGAGTGCTCGAAGGGGCCGACCTCGAAGTCGTCGAACGCAAGGACAAGCCGACCAAGACGCGCCCCGGCGCTCCTTATATCACGTCGACTCTTCAGCAGGCGGCGAGTACGCGGCTGGGGTTCAGCGTCAAGAAGACCATGATGCTGGCCCAGCGTCTCTATGAAGCCGGTCATATCACCTATATGCGTACGGACTCGACGAACCTTTCCAAGGAAGCCGTCGAAGCCTGTCGCGCACTGATTCAATCCAGTCACGGAGACCGCTATCTCCCCGAAGAGGCCCTGTCCTATTCGGCCAAGGAAGGCGCGCAGGAAGCTCACGAAGCGATTCGCCCGTCGGACGTCGAAGTGAAGCCGAGTGATGTTCAGGGGCTCGAACGGGATCAGCAGCGGATGTACGACTTGATCTGGCGTCAATTCGTCGCTTGCCAGATGACACAGGCGGAGTATTTGTCGACGAATCTGACGGTCAAGGCCGAAGACTACGAGCTCAAGACTCGCGGCCGAATCCTTGTATTCGATGGCTACACGGCGGTCCAGCCTCCGGGCGGACGGACGAGTGAGAGCAACGTCGCCTTGCCGGACGTCGCGGTCGGCGAGCGGCTCGATCTCGAGAAGCTCGACCCGAAACAACATTTCACCAAACCGCCCCCGCGCTTCGGCGAGGCGAGTCTCGTGAAGGAACTCGAGAAGCGGGGGATCGGGCGGCCTTCGACCTATGCGTCGATCATTTCGACGATCCAGGACCGCGGCTACGTCCGACTGGACGGTCGCCGCTTCCATGCCGAGAAGATGGGCGAGATCGTCACCGAACGCTTGGTCGAGAATTTCGAAGACCTGATGGACTACGGCTTCACAGCCAACCTGGAGGAGGCGCTCGATGAAGTCGCCATCGGGAAGAAGCAGTGGAAGACCGTGCTCGGAGATTTCTACAAGGATTTTCGCGCGAAGCTGACGTTGGCCGAGGATGCCAAGACGGGTATGCGCTTGAATTCGCCGACGGATGCCGAGATCCGGTGTCCGAAATGCGAGCGAGCGATGCAGATTCGAACGGCGAGCACCGGCGTTTTTCTCGGCTGTTCGGGTTACGCGTTGCCTCCCAAAGAACGCTGCAAGAGCACGATCAATCTCGTTTCCGGAGATCAAGTCGAGGAAGTCGATAGTGCGGACGAGAATGAGGAGAATGAAGCGCGACAGCTCTTGACCCGCCGCCATTGTCCTGTGTGCAAGACGACCATGGATAGTTATCTCGTTGACGAAGGGCGCAAGCTTCATGTCTGTGGGGACAATCCGGATTGTACGGGCACCGAAGTCGAACTGGGGACGTTTCAGATCAAAGGATATGACGGTCCGGTTCTCGACTGCGACAAATGCGGTGCGGAGATGCAGCTGAAATCCGGTCGCTTCGGAAAGTACTTTGGTTGCACTGCCGAAGAATGCAAGAACACGCGCAAGCTGCTCCGAAACGGCGAGCCCGCTCCTCCGAAGGTCGATCCGATTCCGATGCCGCACTTGTTATGTGAAAAGTGTGACGATTTCTATCTATTGCGCGATGGCGCCGCCGGAATTTTTCTCGCGGCGAGTCAATTTCCCAAGCATCGCGAGACGCGAGCTCCGACGGTGGCCGAGATCGTCGCGGTCAAGGATCAACTCGATCCCAAATATCGTTTCCTCGCGGATGCGCCGACCGAAGACCACAAGGGTAGACCGACCCTCGTTCGGTTTGCGCGCAAGACGAAGGAGCAATACGTCACGTCGGAAGTCGATCGCAAGACGACGGGTTGGCGCGCCGACTATCGTGATGGAAAGTGGATCGAAGAGATACCGCCAGCCAAGCGTCGCACGGCCAAGGTGAAGGGTGCCGCCAAGAAAAAGGCGGCGGCCCGTAAGGCGTCTTCGAGAAAGAAGTCGGCCAAAAAGAATTCCGCGCGGAAGAAGAGTGTCGCCAAGGCGACTTCTTGATCGCTGATCGATCGGGCCGATCGTTCTTCACGAATCTTCTTGGCAGCTTCGTTTTCGGGTTTTCTTTTTCGTGAGGAGGGCGCGAATGATCGCGACGGCCAAACGAGTCACCCGGCTGGGCGTGGGTGTATTGATCGGCCTCTCTTCGAATGTCTGGGACCCCCGGGACTTCTTCCGCGCGCTCTCACGAATCCGTCCAGACGACCGAGACCGTCGTGCTGCTACATGGATAGGGCCGCAGTTCGAGAAATATGTTGATCCTGAAGTGGCGCCTTCAGGCTCGCGGGTATCGTGTTTGTAACGTCGACTATGAAACGCGCGTCGACGTTCTCGATCGCGCCATCGACGCGGTCGAACGTGAACTCGCCGAGCGCGTGCCGAGTGATTCCCGCGTTCATTTCGTTACGCATTCGCTTGGCGGGATCGTTCTGCGCGGACTTCTAGCGCGTCGCACGCTTCCGCATGCTGGGCGCGCGGTCATGCTCGCAGCGCCGAATTCGGGTAGCGAAATCGCGGATCACTTCCGAGGAATTCGAATCGTGAATCGCGTTTGGGGTCCGCTTGCCGCCCAACTGGGCAGGCGACCGGAAGATTTTCAACAGAAGCTACCGAGGCCCTCGATCCCCTTCGGTGTCATCGCCGGCGATCAATGGATCAATCCGGCGGGGCCGATCTGGTTGCCGCCGCCTCATGATGGAACCGTGAGCGTCGAAAGCACGCGACTC
>CAWLAJ010000321.1:0-4662 GCA_963854795.1 Deltaproteobacteria bacterium UBA4427
CCGACTCACCGGTTCGCCCGGCGAAGATGCCGATCGAATCTCTCAATGACCACAATGGCCCCCGACCTGCTACGCCAATTCCTCTCGACGCTTGTTATGTCTTTGATGGCAACCGTATTGATATGCCTGTGCAGCGCCAGTGCAGCTGTGGCATTCGATCGCGACGACGAGCGAACCTTCGATCGACCCTCGCGATCCAGTTACCGCGAAACCGGACTCGCCTACATCGATCTGTCGCTGCGGCTTCGAGCGCGATTCGACATCGCTTATGTGGACGACGTCTACCAGAGCGACGCCCTCGCGCGCCCCTATGTGACCGTCTCGGGGCCGAGCCTGCGCGACGACAAATCGCTCGAGAGCCAGCTCGCGCTGACTCGATCGCTGACGGACAAGGTCGAGATCGGGATCGTCTGGCGCGCTCGGAGTCCGCTCGCCCATGTCGACCTCTTCGATTTCGAACGCCAGACGGTTGGAGCGATGATCCGAATCGTGCCTTGAACTGACCTGCGGCGCCTTGCCCGCGATCGACAATTTTCCTTGCGAGAAAGCTATCTAGAAGACTACCTTCGCGCCCGTCGCCCTGCGGAACTGAATCCTGTCCCGGCGATCGGGGGTCTGTCGTGGATTGGATCGAAGAACTGGTCAGGGAATGGACGAACGAAGATCCGCAGCTCGATTTCTCGAGCCTGCCGCCGCTCATCCGACTCGCCCGACTGGGCACGCTGATCGACGACTTTCAGGCTGATGTGCTCGAACCCTTCGAGCTGACGCCCGCCGACTACGCGGTTCTCGCAACCCTGCGCCGAGCGGGACAACCCTTCGCGCTCAATCCGAGCCAGCTCTATGGGCGCTTGCATCGTTCTTCGGGAGGCATGACCAAGATCCTGAAGCGACTCGAGCAAGCCGCTCTCGTCGAGCGCACGCGCGACCCGGAAGATGGCCGAGGAACGCTCGTCGTTCTGACCGCTCGGGGCCTGACACTCCACGATCGCGTCTTTCGGGCCTTTGCAGCCGCATCGAGCCGGCTGCTGACGAAGCTATCGGATCAAGAAAAGGCTGAGATCGATCGCTCCTTGAAAAGAACACTCGATTGCCTGGAAGGTGGGCCTGTCCGCGCTTCTCAGTCGTTCGACTCGGCTGCAGGCCGATCATCGTCGGACTCGTCGTAGCCGCCCGCCAGGCGATTGAACGCCTTCTCGAGCGCGCGAACGCCGATCAAGATCGCGACGACCGTCACGGCGAGTGCGAGCGCTTCGAGCGGGCGCCCAACCCCGATCGTGCTCCCGATCGCGGCCAGCATCCAAACGACAGCCGCCGACGTCACGCCGGTGATCGCGCCGCCCCGTGCGAGAATGACACCGGCCCCGAGAAAGCCGACGCCGGTCACGACCTGACCCATGACCCGTGTCGGATCGATGACCGCACCTTCGATGTCCAGGGTCGTGCTCAATCGGATGAAGACCTGGGTCGCGAGGCAGATCATGATCGCCGTGCGTATTCCGATCGCCTTTCCGCGCAATTGTCGCTCGAACCCGACGACGGCGCCGCACAGAACCGAGATCGCCAACTGGAAGACGAACTCGTCTTTCGTGGCTTCGAGCCAGGTCGTGAATACTTGAATGTCCATGCGGGCCAGCGTAGCGCGCGAGGTTCTGCTTTCGACGTCGTCCGGAGTCGAAAGAGAAACGACCCCGCCCCGAACTTTCGGGACGGGGTCGTCAACCCATTCGCTTGTACGAACTCGCTGCTATTTGAGGTCGGCCCTCGTGTAGTCGAGCAGTCCGCGGGCGATGATCAGGCGCTGGATCTCACCGGTTCCCTCGTAGATGTCGGTAATCCGACTATCGCGCATCCATTTTTCCAGCAGATTCTCTCGAGCGATGCCCATCGACCCGACGATCTCGATGCAGCCCTGCGTAATCTGACGAACCGCCGATCCTGCGTGGGCCTTGCAAACCGATGACTCGAGATTGTTGGGCATTCCCTGTCCGGCCATCCAACCACATTGCAAAAGCGTGAGTCGCGACGCCTCGAAAAGCGCCTCGAGTCGCATGAACTTCTCCGCCGCCGCGTTCTGTCGTCCGAGGCCGCCGGGACCCGTCGAGTAGTCGAGGGCAATCCCGGCCGCTTCGAGTTCATCACGTGTGAGATCGATGGCAGCTTCGGCGATTCCGAGACCCATGGCCGCCGTCAGCGGTCGCGTCATGTTGAAGGTCTTCATCACGCCCCGGAATCCACCCGAACTCTTCTTCGGAATCGATTCGTCGAGTCCCAGGAGATTGGTTCGGGGAATCCGACAATCCGTGAAGACATAGGCGGCCGTGTCATCCGCACGAATGCCCAGCTTCTTTTCCTTGTGAGGCACATCGAAACCGGGCGTTCCCTTCTCGATCAAAAAGGACTTGATGCCGGCGCGGCCCGCGCTCTTGTCGATGGTCGCCCAGATGACGACGCCGGTTGCCCGAATGCCGGTGGTCACGAAGATCTTCTCTCCGTTGATCACCCATTCGTCCGTTTCTTCGTCGAGGGCGGCCGTGGTCGAAACGCGCGAGGGATCGGAACCGCAGCCCGGCTCGGTGATCGCCATCGAGAGGAGCAGTTCTCCCCACTTCTCCTTCTGCTCGGTGGTTCCCGCCGCAGCCAGCGCCGCGTTGCCAAGGCCACCACGATCGGCGCGCCGAAGTCGAACGGAATAGTCACCCCAGAAGGCGCCCATCGCCTGCAGCATCATCATGACCGGGCCCTGCGTATCCTCGGGTCCCGGCTTCGGCGCAGCTTCGCGATTGGCGTAGAAGTCCTCGGTTTCCGGCAGCGTATCTGGAATCATCTCGGCTTCGTTCTCATCGAATTGATGCGCATATCGGCGCGCAATCACCGCCTCAGCGCGCGTGCGCGCGAGTAGCGCCTTGTCTGTTTCAGTCAATCGAAAATCGATCATGTCTTCTCTCCAGCGCGTTCGGTCTTCCGTCGCGCATTAAGTGAATGGGTCAGGTCACGCCCGCGCGACCTAGATCGCCACCATGCCGTCGACCACGCCCAGCGTCCGAGCATTGCGGAACCACATCTCGACGGGATGCTCACGAATGAAGCCATGACCACCGAGGATCTGAACGCCGTTGTCGGCGATCCACATGCTCTTCTCCGCGGCGTAGCTACGCGCCTGCCATGCGGCCTTCGTCGCGTCCTCACCGTGCTCGAGCAGGCTCGCTGCCTGCCAGACCAACATGCGCAACGAATGTTGTTCGATATGCATTTCCGCGAGTCGAAACGCGATCGACTGCTTCTTCGAGATCGGCTCATCGAAGGCCACTCGATCCTTCGTATAGGGCACGCAATATTCCAGCACCGCGCGCGAGACTCCGAGCATGACCGCCGAAAGCGCGGTTCGGGAGACATTCAGCAGACGCTGAATATCCGCCCCGCTGGCTCCGCCCAACAGCGCATCGGCTCCGACTTCGACACGCTCGATCTCGAGTGAGTTCGTCGTCAGCGCATGAAGGCCCATGTTCTTCTCCGGCTCACCGATGGTGAGACCGGCGGCATCACGGGGAACGATGAAAGCGCCGAGATCGTCGCCGTTTCGAGCGGTGATCAGGAAATGACTCGCACGATCGCCGAGCACGACGCCTGTCTTGCGCCCGGAAAGAATGAACGAATCACCCTTCGGCTCGGCCACGGTCTGGGGCGCACTCGCATCACGAAGAGCACCTGGCTCGCCAACGGCAAGCGAACCCGTCGCGAAGGACTCGCCGCAGAAGAGCGGAAGCAGGGCCTGCTTCTGATCGTCGCTGCCCTGATCGAGAATTGCGTTCGCGAAGAGCGAAGGAGCGACCGCAGCCATTGCGAGCGACGCATCGCCGTGCGCGAGTTCCTCGAGAAGAATGGCGTTGGTCACGAGCGAGCGTTCTTCGCCGGCGCCGCCGTATTGCTCTGGGATCTGCGTGCTCGTCAGGCCCAGCGTCCAGGCCGTGTCGAGAAAATCGGACGGAATCTCCGAAGCCTCATCACATTCACGCGCGATCGGTCGAATCGCATCTGCAGCGAATTCGCGCATCACATCGCGCACCATTTCCTGCTCTTCAGACAACCCGAATGAAATCATGGGGTCACTCCTTTTCGTTCTTTTTCTGCTTCTGGTTTCGGTCTGGACGAGCGATCTGATGAAAGAACTCGTCCATGGCTTGCGGGCCGCCTTCCTTGTGAAGGCGTCCGCTCTTGACTGCTTCCTTGGCGTCGAGGACGCCCAACGCAACGGCACACCAATCGCGCGCCGTGGCCGTGTATCGAACGTCCGCTCCCTCCGCGAACTCGGGTCGGATCTCACAACGTCCTTCATCGATCGCGACCGTGAAGACGCCTCCGCCTTCGCCGGTCAGCCGAATCTCGAAGACGACCTTCGCGGCGTGAGCCTGCTCGTCGCGCAAGAGATTGGGAAGGGCTTCGAGAACCGAGAGGGCCGAAGTCTCGGTAAACCGTGAGGCATCGACATCGAGGACGCTGATGCCATCGCGAACCCACCAACGTGCGATCGAGGCGATGATCGGTTCGAGCGACCGGCCCTTCTGGGTCACGCGATAGATCGAGCGGTTGCCATGGGGTTCGGTTTCGACGAAATCGTTGGATCGCAGCTCGCGCAGTCGACTCGAGAGGACGCGCGGGGCA
>CAWLAJ010000322.1:0-4622 GCA_963854795.1 Deltaproteobacteria bacterium UBA4427
TCGGGAAGCCAGAGGGACTCGAAGCCGAGTCGATCCGCCTCGATCGCGACGGGCTCGAAGGCGGCTGGGTGAAGCATTCCGAGGGTGATCGCCAGTTTCATCCGCCTACTCCACCTAATCCGCCTAGTCCGCCTAGCGCAGCTCCGGGATGATCTTTTCTCCACACAGCCGAATCGACTCGAGGACGGCTTCGTGGGGATCGTGCCAACCCGCACCGGGCGTCGTCACGAGCTGATCGAGGCCGATCTCCTGATAGAGCTTCATGGTCTCGAGGCATTCGGCTGGCGTCCCGACAGCCATCCCATTGTCATGGAAAAATTCGGGGGTCGGAGCGCCCAGCGCCATAGGACCTCGCAGCTCGGGATCTGCTCCTGCTTCGGCCACCATTTCCCGAAGTCGCCGCTGGGGAATCGGCCGTTTCTCATGGGCGAATTTCTCGTAGTTATGCGGAATCGTATCGAAGTAGACCGTAAAGTGGGGCGCGATCAGCCCCATGCTCTTGGCGTAGATCTCGCGCGCCCGGTCTCCGTCTTCCAGGCACATCAGCGGGCAGATCGCCATGATCTTGTTATTCACGACGTCGCTGACGGGATCACACTTGTTTTCGATCGTCTCCTTGTAGATTTCGACGAGCGGCCGGAGGACCTCTGGGCTGCCGAAACTGAACATCGCCACACCGATACCCATTCGTGCAGCCGCTTCGACCGTCGGTGGGTTGGAAGCTGTGACCCAGAGAGGCGGGTGCGGCTTGCTGATCGGCTTGGGAAGAATGCAACGTTCAGGGACGCTAAAGTATTTTCCCTCGTAGGCGTAGAGGTCCTGGGTCCACATCTTCGGAATCTCGCGAATCGCCTCCTCCCACATGCCGCGCGTCTCGTTGGCATCGACCCCAAAGGTATTGACCTCGGTGGATCCCGAACCTCGCCCGGTACCGAGTTCGATACGACCGTCCGTCACAATGTCGATGTAGGCGATTTGTTCGGCCACTCTGACCGGGTGATTGATCGCCGGACACAGATTGAAGATGCCGGTCACGAGCCGGATATTCTTTGTCTTCAGACCGACGGTCAAACAAGAAAGGTGGGACGAGGAATTGTGGGAGTACTCCTCGAGGCTGTGATGCTCGGGAGCCCAGAAATAGTCGAAGCCGGCCTCATCGGCCGCCACGCCGATCTCGACATCACGTCGAATTCGCGCCGGCTCGGATTGATCCCACGGCCTGAGGCCGACGCTCGCGCCCTGAAATACGCCCACTTCCATTTCGGATTCTCCCTTTGAGATCAGCCGCTACGAGGTCTGTACGCTCCAGCCCCCATCCACGACAAGAATCTGCCCCGTCACGAACGCGCTCGCCGCGCTCGCAAGATAGACAACTGCCCCCTTGGCGTCGTCGTCCTGTCCGACACGATCCAGGGGCATACGGTCGAGAAACGCGCGATACCGCTCGGGCTCGCTCTTGAGATAATTCAGCATCTCGGTATCGAAGGCACCTGGCGCAATTGCGTTGACCCGGATGGCATGGGGAGCAAGTTTGATTGCCATGTCGCGTGTCAAGGTGTGAAGCGCGCCCTTGCTGGCCGTGTAGGCGATGGAAGGTTCGAGCGCGTCCGATGCGCCCCGCAGCGCCGCCATCGAACTAATATGAATGATGTTGCCGCCGCCCGCTTCGATCATGTGCGCCGCCACGCGCTGCGATAGAAAGAAGAGCCCGCGCAAGTTGAGATCGAAGACGCGATCCCAGTCCTTCGGCGTATGCTCGAGTAGCGGCGCGCCCCAAGCGAACGCCGCGTTATTGACCAAAATGTCGATCCGCGACGCCACGCGCAGCGATTCGTCAACTAAGCGATCGATCGCGTCCAGATTCGAGACGTCGGCAGAAAACGCCCACGCCCGTCTTCCCATCCCCTCAATCGTCGCCGCCACTCGTTGGCACGCTTCGGCGTTGCGGGAGGCGAGGACGATATCCGCGCCCGCCTCTGCCAGACCGATGGCCAGGCCTTTGCCGAGGCCACGGCCGCCTCCGGTCACGAGCGCGGTCTTCCCGGTCAGGTCAAAGAGCTGTGGGCTCTTCAATGTCCTCTCCGTTCCTGGTCAAGGCCCCGACCGAGGCGTGCTCGGTGATAGAGCGCTTTTGATTTCAACACTTAGCCAGAAGCCGACGCGCCAAGCCGATCGGCGATCCGATCCGCGTGTTCATCCATGGTCCCGAAACCATTTTCGAGGACAAAAGCGCGCTTCAGATAGAAATGAGGCGGCATCTCCCACACATAACCCATTCCGCCATAAATTTGGAGGCAGTTGCGCGCGTTCTTGTGAGCGGCTTCGCCTGCGATCAACTTGGCCGTCGAGATCATTCGCTGTGGGTCATCGACGCCACGGCCATCCATGGTGGCAGCAGCCGCGTAAACCGCAGCCATCGCTTGTTCTTTTCGGACTAGCATATCCGCCAGCATGTGCTTGATGGCCTGGAAAGAACCGATCGGTCGGTCGAATTGCTCACGTTCGAGACCATAGGAGGTCGCGTATTCGAGAGTGGCCACCGCGATGCCGAGCTGTTGCGCTGCCGTGAGTAGCGCCCCCTCGCTCCATAGCCTCTGACACGTCGCGGAATCAGCCAGCCGTTCGCCCGGCGGCAACTCCTGAACCTGGTGCACCGGTGTAAGCGGATCCAAAGGTGTCTCGACCGCCCGGGCCTGCAACGCATCGGTCTCGATCCTTCTCACCCCCTCGACATCGAGCACGATCAGCGTATTGCTGCCTTCCCAGTGCTCGATCATCAGCGGACCCGATGCGGGCCGCGTTTGGTCGAGCCCGGTCACGACGAGCCCGCCCTCACCCACCTCGGGCAGCAGACCTGCGATCAAGGCAGACCAGATGAGGGGTCCGGGTAAGAGTCGCCGCCCGAGTTCGGCGAAGACCAAAACCGCCTCGGCCATCCCGAGTCCGAGCCCTCCATCGTTCTCGCGCGTCCGCAACGACAGCACGCCGAGTTCGGCCAAGTCTCGCCAGAGCGCTCCGTCAAAGGGCTTGATCGCCTGTTCGACGACCGCCTCGAAGGGCATTCGCCCCTCGCAGAAACTACGAATCCCAGCGCGCAGCGCTTCTTGATCCTCCGTGACACGAAAATCCAATCGCCGATTTCCCCTCTTCTCTACAAGTGAGTGTTCAGCTCACGTGCGGACAGCTAATTCGCACGCGGCTCCTTGGGCATCCCCAGCATCCGCTCCGAGATAATGTTCCGTTGGATCTGCGAGCTACCCGCTGCGATCGTGAGCGAGAGTGTCGAGAGGTATCGGTCGACGACGCCCAAACTCGGCAATCCATCGACGTCGTCTCGCGACAGGCCAGCTCGACCAAGAAGTCGGGTCCCGAACTCGAAGATTCGCTGGTTCAACTCGGTAAACGCAAGCTTGATGACGGAGCCACCGAGTCCGGGAACTCCAGTCTTCGCGAGTTCGGAGACCTGGAGTTTGACCATGGCCCAGAGGGATTCGACCTCAGCGGACAAATGACCGATCTCTCTGCGAAGCGTGGGATCGTTCCAAGCGCTCGCCTCGTCCCGGGTAATGGCACGCGCTAGTTCGCACAGACTCACGAGCGTCTGTTGCAAGTGGATGATGTCCGCTGCCCACGCCGTTCCCCTCTCGAAGCGCAACGTCACGTTCGTCACGCGCCAACCGTCATTTTCCTCGCCGACCAGGTTTTCGATGGGAATTCGCACGTTCTCGAGGAACATCTCGCTGAAATCCGATTCACCGAGCAACGTGGGCAAGGGGCGAATCTCGATGCCGTCGAGATCCATCGGCATGACCAGCCAGCTGATTCCGCCATGCTTCGAATTGGGGTCGGTGCGAACGAGGAGTTCGCAGAAATCTGCGATGTGGGCGAATGACGTCCAGATTTTCTGGCCATTCACGACATAGTGATCGCCATCGCGCACCGCGCTCGTCCGCAACGCCGCGAGGTCCGAGCCAGCGTTCGGCTCTGAAAATCCCTGGCACCAGACTTCCTCGCCGCGCAGAATCCGGGGCAGATGGTCGGCCTTCTGTTGATCGGTGCCCTCTGCGATCAAGGTCGGTCCACCGTGCCGCACGCCAACGAAATTCATCGCAACGTTGGGAGCATTCGCGCGCGACATTTCTTCGTAGTATACGAGTTCTTCCATGAGCGAAGCGCCCCGCCCTCCGAACTCCTTCGGCCAATTGATTCCGGCATAGCCTGCATCGAAAAGCTTCCGCTGCCAGCCCGTGTCATACGCACGCCGCGCTTCCCAATCGTGCCGAGAGGGCGAATTTCCGTGCGCGGGAACCGCCTCGGCGAGCCATGTGCGCAGCGCATGCCTAAAAACCTGATCGGATTCAGAATACCGGAGGTCCAATCTCACTCTCCCGCAACCATCGAGCCGAAGGGACCCCGTGGGAGTACCGATGATAAGCGGGCTCGCGCGAACCGTCACACCCCGTCGTGAGCCGACCGGCTAGCGGATCGGATCGGCTCCAAAGATATGGCCAGCGATCTCGGTCCTCGTCGCCGCCAGCCGTTCGATCGCGAGCGCACGCAAGGCATCCGTTCGGAGCTTTTGGCTACCTGTGACCGGTGCATCGGCCTCGTCGACGACCAAA
>CAWLAJ010000323.1:0-4594 GCA_963854795.1 Deltaproteobacteria bacterium UBA4427
CACCTTCGGTGCCGCCCCAATACTCGACGAGTACGGGGCCCCACCAGTCGATCATCCGACGTTTGACCGAGACGGAAATCGGGGCCGCTCCGTGCAAGGCCACTCGCAGTGGACATTTGAATGCCGAACGCTCGGCGTCGGACAGCCGAAGCAAGCGAACGAACATGGTCGGAACGAAATGCGCGTGCACGATCTGTTGGCGCATGATCAACTCGAGCGCATCCGCCTCATCCCAATGCGGCATGATCACGATCGGCGCCCCATTCGCATTGTCATAGATCGCGAACATGAGCGGTGCTGCGTGGTACATCGGCCCGGTAATCAGATGCGGCCCACTCCCGTCGAGACCGACGGCGCTCGCCATTTTTGCGTGATTTGCCAAAGCCGCCCCGACACTCGGCGCCGGGCTGCGCTTCACGCCTTTCGGGCGACCCGTCGTTCCGCTCGTGTAGATCATGTTGCCACCGGCCGGAGCGTCGAGATCGAGCGGCCTCAGGGTGACGTCATCGAGAAGTCGATCGAGTTCCTCTCCAACCCGAATCACTCGCGTTTCGGGTTGCTTCTCGGTCACGCGAGCAGCCACCGACGCATAACGGTCATCCACGACGAGAATGCGGGATCCAGAATCGCCTACGACATAGTCGATCTCTTCCTCCGCGAGGTGCCAATTGACAGGGGTCACCCACTGGCCAGCCAGGATCGCGCCGAGCAGAAGTTCGATGACTTCGACTCGATTCCCCATCAGAAACGACACGTGGCTGCCGACGGGTAGTCCGACCTCGTAGCGAAGAAAATCAGCGAAGCGGTGGCTGCGGTCGAGCAGGTCGCCAAAGGTTCGTCGGCGCGTTCCATCGTCGACGGCGATTTCGCCGGCGCGGTTGCGCGCGAGTTGCAGAAGCATCTTCTTCCTTACTCGTCAGCCACGATCTCGGGGAGGACGCGTCAGTATAGGGCCAAGTGTGCAGCGGAAGCGGCCCGACCTTGTGATATCGTCTGGCGGCATGTCCCGTCGAATCCCCCCGGATAGAACAGACTCCACTGGTTCGCTCAACACCCCCTTCGTCGCGATCGTCGTCCTGGTGGCGATGTTGCTTCCACTTGGATGCGCGGGCGTAACCGGCCTCCCACGGACCCGGTCGGCGGTATCGGCGGCTCCTCCACCACCCCTCCTCGAACCCGTCCCGACCTGGGCGCTCGCGAGTACGCAGCGACGATACGACGGGAAACTCGTGGGAATCGGCTCGGGCAGCTCGCTCGATCAAGCGACGCGTTATGCGCTGTCGGATGTCGCTTCGCGGCTCTCCGTCTCGGTCGAGAGTCGGCTTCGGGACGTCTACCGAGAAATTGACGGGACGAGCACGGCCTCGCTCGAACACGTGATCGAGACTTGAGTACTCGGCACGCGATTCAGCGCCTGGGAACGAACGCGATCGGTGCGGATCGAAGATGTGTTTTGGGTCGAAGTCCAGATCGAGCGATCGAGACTGGTTCGCGAATCCCGGATCGCGTTAGCCGAGGCTGCGTCCAATGTCGATCGGATCCTGGACGGCCCGCAGCCTTCCGCGCTGGCGCGGTTGATCGCACCGGGCGCGACGGCGGCCGATCGCGATCGAGTCTCGAGTCGGGTCGCGCTGATCGATACGCTCGACCCGACCTTCGATCGCGAAGACTGGGATCGTCGGCGCGCGGGCTGGCGAGCGATCGACGAATCCGCGAGGCGCTCGCTGATCTTCGAAGTACGCGCCGACCCGGCGTCGCGAGAGATCGCGCACTGGCTGGAATCCCAGCTCGCCTCCGAACGGCTCGCCACGCGTCCCGGAGGCTGCCTCGCCGGAAATAGCCTCTGCATCGATATCCGATCGGAGATTGTCGAAACCGATATCGCCAGCCGGCGTGTCGCCCGGATTCGATCGTATTTTCCCATCCTCGAACCGGGCGGGAGCGTGGTTCGAGAGGTCGACTTCAGTGGTCGCGGCAATTCAACGGCCGACTCCGAACGCGCGAAACGCATGGCTCTGGACGACCTTCGAAAGAACTTCGAGGCGGCGAGCATGCTGGGCAGTCTGATCGAACCCTAGGAGCTTGAAGGCAAGAGGCGGCGTACCGACTCGAGCCGCCTAACGCTCCTCGAGAATCGAGCCACAATTCGGCCCTGTGAGACTCGAGAGAAGGCTCTCCTCTTCGATCGGCCGAACCACATCGCCGTCGAGGATCTCGCTGAGGGCTTTGGCCGGATCGAGCGCGATCCAGGAATACTCCTCCATGACCTGATCGCTGACCCGGCCGAGCGACAGCACTCGCTCGGAACGCGATTCGACACCACTCGGGCTCATCGATCGCTGTTCGCGGCGGATCTCGACCGTGTCTCCCGGCAGAATGCCCTGATTGGTTCCAAGCGAAACACGATAGAGATGTCGATCCGCCTCGGGTGCCTTTCGATGGGCCGAGACGTGGCCGCGCGGCGACAAGTGCTTTCCGAGCGGAAGGGTCAGACAGCTGAGCGCATCATCGATCGCGGTCTCGAAGAGAACACCGAGCGTCACGGGCGTGATCGTACAAGCCGAGTCCAGGTCCTTGTTCTTCTGTTCGATTTCATGCTCGAGGGCGAAGGTTTTCTCGACGTGATCATTCGTGCCGACTTCAATGACCTGTACATCGACCTCGATCTCCGCGACATGGCGGCAGGTCCCCGGCTTGCCGGCGATGTCCTGCTCGGATTGCCAGAGAAACTTGAAGGGCTTCTTCCACGTCGACGAGTATCGATACGTTGAAAAGCGCGTAGCGAGCACGTAGTCGGCGCCGGTCACGACTTCATTGCTCTTGCCCTCGAGTTCAAAGAGAACGCCTTCAGTGCGCAGCGCCCCGAGATTCTGGAGCGATCGATCGATGATCGAGGCGCCTGCGTTCTCCGAGATCTTCTCGATTCCGCGCCTCATCTGCGCGCGTGCGGTTTCGAGAGTCTGGTCGTCGATTCCCGCCGACGGTCGATCCAGAATGACGATTTCGAAGGCGCGCTTGTGCAACTCTTCGACCTCCGGATACGGAACGACGCGATTCATCGGGACCTCTTGATAGGCGTCGAGGTTGGAAACCCGAGACGTGACACAACCCGAGCCCATCAACAAAAAGCCAAGAGCCGGAGCCATGACCGCAATCCGCGCCCAGGATCCGTGTACACGTCCGCTGCCGAACCGTGCACTTCCCCATCGATCTACTCTCTCTAGACACCTCTGCATTTCAGACACTCTTCCTTCCGACGTTTCCGAGCTTTCCGACCGACCCCGCCCTGCACCCAAACGCGATGCGTCGGCGAGTGAGCCAGAGAGTACAGCCCGCGGGGTTCAACGGCAGCGAAAGGCCCGAGCGATTTCGCCGACCCGTTTCGCAACGAGCACGGTGGGCTCGTGCCAGGCGATCGGCACCGGGTTTCACTCAATCAAACGGTCGGTACGGCCGACTTCGAACCTCGAAAAGTCGCTCTATCTTTCCGTTTTTGCTAATGAATATCGAATCATGAAACTCGAAGACGTCGGAATCCTTGGTTGGCGAGGAATGGTGGGCTCCATCCTGCTCGAGCGCATGCGCGCTGAGGGCGACTTCACCGGCCTGTCCACGACGTTCTACTCCACCAGCCAGGTCGGCCAGCAAGGCCCGGACGTGGGAGCGGGTACCCGTGCGCTGGCCGACGCCTACGACATCGCCTCACTGCGCGGACACGACGCCATCGTGACCTGCCAGGGTGGCGATTACACGAAGCAGGTCTTGCCCCGACTTCGCGAGCAGGGCTGGGACGGCTATTGGATCGACGCCGCTCGTGAAAAGCGCATGGATGACGACTCGGTCATCGTGCTCGATCCCGTCAATCGCGCCGTCATCGACCGCGGAATCGAGTCCGGTGTTCGCAATTTCATCGGCGGCAATTGCACCGTCAGCCTGATGCTGCTCGCTCTCGACGGACTTTTCGCCGAGGATCTCATCGAGTGGATGACCTGCATGACCTACCAGGCGGCCTCCGGCGGTGGCGCGCGACACATGCGCGAGCTCGTCGGTCAGATGGCGATGCTAGGCGACCGAAGCAGTGAGTTTCTCGCGGACCCAAGCGGAGGAATCCTGCCCCTCGATCGCCGCATCAGCGAAATTCTCGGCGATGAGGACTTTCCGACCGATCAGATCGGCGTGCCGCTGGCCGGGAGCTTGATCCCCTGGATCGACGCCGGCATGGAAGCCGGTGAAACCCGCGAAGAATGGAAAGCGTTCTCCGAGGGCAACAAGATTCTTGGTCGCAGCGATTCGCCGATTCCCATCGATTCGATCTGTGTTCGGATCGGCGTCATGCGTTGTCATAGCCAGGCCTTCACGATCAAACTTCGCCGCGACGTTCCCATCGACGAGATCGAGGAAATTCTCGACAGCGCCAACGACTGGGTCCGCCTGGTCCGCAATGACGCGGAATCGACCCGTGCCGAACTCTCGCCCGCCGCCGTGACTGGCACGCATGACATCCCGATCGGTCGCGTCCGCAAACTCCGTCTGGGCGAGGATTTTCTCGGCGCTTTCACCGTCGGCGACCAACTACTTTGGGGCGCCGCCGAGC
>CAWLAJ010000324.1:0-4478 GCA_963854795.1 Deltaproteobacteria bacterium UBA4427
ACCAGACTCATCATCGGCGGTTGCGAGATGCCTCGACCGACGGCAGCCAGCATCAGCGGCAGCAGCAGAAAGGGCGCGGTCTGCGGGAGGGGGACTGCGAAGAAGGCGACCGCCATCAGACTCAAGCCAACCAGAATGAGCCGCCGCTCGTGAAAGCGGGCCGCCAGCCGCTTCATGGCGCCGCCCTGGATGCCTCCCATGACGACGGCCATACCGAGCATGATGAGGCCGACGCCGAGCGCATCGAAGCCGAAGCGATGCAGCATCAAGAAGGCGAAGGTCGTTTCGAGCTGTGTCACGGCCACGCTGAAAAGGAAATAGACGAAGCAGATTCGACCGATCACGGGATTGCGGAGGACGTCGAGGCGACTCGTCATGTTTGCGACCGGGCGGTTCTCATGGCGCGCGGGCTCACGCAGCGCGATGGCCGCCCAGATGAAATTGGCGGCCGCCATCGCGGCGGCCACGAGCATGGGCACGCCATGGCCGGCTCGCGCCAGCAGTCCGCCGATCGGCGGACCCAGCGTAAATCCGACGGCGAACGAAGCGCCGATCATGCCCATCCAATGGGTGCGGTCGGCTTCCTCCGTCACATCGGTCAGATAGGCGGTCGCGACACTGATATTGGAGCCGAAGATGCCCGAAAGCAGTCGCGCCAGGAAAATCTGCGGAAGCGAGTCGGCAAGCCCCAGAAACAGCAGCGAGATCGCAGTTCCCGCAATCGTGATCAACATGACCGTGCGGCGGCCGATGCGGTCCGAGAGCCTCCCCCAGAGCGGCGAGAAGAGGAACTGCATCGCGGCATGACTGGTGAGCAGGAGGCCGAGCAGGGCGCCGTTGGCGCCGTAATGATCCGCCCAAAAGGGCAGGATCGGAACGACGATGCCGAAGCCGATCAGGTCGACGACGATCACGCTGAACAAAACGCCCAGGACGCCCATCCGGGCGGGACTCGGCGACTCGCTCGACTCGCTCGATTCGCTCAATTCTCGTCACTCCAATGGGGGTTCCGGCCACTCACCTGAGGCGGCAAGCTAGCAGCGTCGCTCGGTGCGTCCCGTGGGCTCGATTCTCAAGGTCGATTTGCGAGTGGCCGATCATCGCCGCAACGATGCGTTTCGTTGCTGCAACATCTTGAATTGCCTAATTTGGCGCAAGTTCCGGAGCGGAGGAGAGGCTCATTGTGACGGATTCAGCCCTCGATAAAACCGAGAAGAGAGACCAGAACTCGAAGTCCGAGAAGACGCTCCAGGAATGGTCGACGCAGCAGCGCGCGGCGGAAGCCATGGTGCCGATCATCGGCGAGCTCTACCGCGAGCACGGCGTCATCGTGACGCTCTTCGGCAATTCGCTCGTCAACAAGTCACCGCTCGAAATCATCGATCTCCATCGCCTCGCCCGCGTCAACGTCGACGAGGCGACCAGCGTCTCGGACACCTATCCGATCCTGGCCGCCATGGCCGAACTCGACCTTGGTCCAGCACGCATCGACGCCGGCAACCTCGTCAGCCATTGGCGGGTTCTCGCGGGCGACGTCTCTGTGGGCGATTTCGTACGCGACGAACTCGCCGGAATTGCGACCGGAAAGGCTTCGATCCGCCCGAATTCGCAGGATGTGGTGCTCTACGGATTCGGCCGAATCGGTCGTCTGGTCGCGAGAATCCTCGCTGGCAAGACCGGCGGCGGCGACAATCTTCGACTGCGCGCGATCGTCGTGCGGCCGGGCGGCGACGATGATCTCGCCAAACGCGCGAGCCTGCTCCGGCGCGATTCGATCCACGGCCCGTTCACGGGCGAAGTCGCGATCGATGAAGCCGAAAACACGCTCATCATCAATGGCAACGTCGTCCATGTCATCTACGCCAGCGGCCCCGAGGATGTCGACTACACGAAATACGGCATTCGCGATGCGATCGTCGTGGACAACACGGGTATGTGGCGGACCCGCGAGGAGCTCTCGAAGCATATCGCCGTCGAGGGCGCCTCGAAGGTCATCCTGACCGCGCCGGCCAAGGGCGACATCCCGAATATCGTCTACGGCGTGAATCATCACGGCATGATCGAGTCGGGCGATGTGCTCTCCGCCGCGAGCTGTACCACGAATGCGATCGTCCCGGTTCTGAAGGCCGTCCACGAGGAGTATTTTATCGAGAACGGTCATGTCGAATCGATCCATGCCTTCACCAACGATCAGAATCTGATCGACAACTACCATCGCAAGGCACGCCGAGGTCGCGCTGCGCCGCTCAACATGGTCGTCACCGAGACCGGAGCCGTAAAGGCCGTCGCGAAGTGTCTTCCCGAGTTGGCGGGCAAGTTGACGGGCAACGCGATTCGGGTTCCGACGCCGAACGTGTCGCTCGCGGTCATGAGTCTGAGTCTGCGCGATGCCGTCTCGAAGGAGTCGCTCAACGACTACCTGCGGAGAGTCTCGCTCGAGGGCGATCTCCAGAACCAGATCGACTTCGCGAATTCGCCGGAAGTGGTTTCGAGCGACTTCGTGGGGAATCGATTTGCCGGGATCGTCGATGCTCAGGCGACGCTGGTCCAGAACAACCAATGCGTGCTTTACGTCTGGTACGACAATGAGTTCGGGTATAGCCGGCAGGTCGTGCGCTGTCTCGAGGAACTGGCGGGGATCGTGATGCCCAATTTCCCGAAGCGGGCCACGAAGGCGTAGCCGTTCCCTGCTCGGCTTCGAAGACCGCGAGTGTGCGCGAACGCTTCGCCGTGCTTCCTACATTCCAGGCGCGGATCGGCTCGATAATCCGAAGGGCAGCGTGATCGCCAGCCCGATTCGCGGGGCCGGGTCGTAACTCTGTTCGTAGAGCTTGTCTCCGGTCGAGTTCTCGACGCGGATATGGCCGGCGAACGCGAGACCAAAGTGAAAGTCGAAGTAGGCGTCTTCGTAGAGGCGCAAGCGGAGACCGACTTCGAGGGGAACGGAGGTGATCTCGCCGATTCCGTTTCGATCGGCGACAAAGCCGTTGTCGTCGAGTCGGAAGCGGTTGCGCTCGTAGCCGGCCGAGAAGCGGATCCGGATGGCTTCATTCGGGCCCCAGAGCAGGGTGGCCAGTCCGCCCTGAGTCCAGCTGCCTTCGGTTCGCAGTTGCATATCGCTCGTGATCGTCCAATCGAAGGAGATGATCGGGAAGGTCTCCGCGTTTTCCTCGAGCTGGCTCGTCACGCCGAGGCCGGCGCCGATGCGGATTCCTTCGGTGATCTGCCAGCGGACGAGTGCCGACGCACCGCCGGTCACGGCGCTTCGCCGGGATCCGGTTTCGCCGGAATAACGAATCGGGATGGCGGCGGCGAGCGAGAATCGATCGCCAATCAGAATCGTCGCGCTCGGCGTGATGTCGACGGTATTGATTGGACCCCAGGGATCGCGAGGCAACTCTGCGGATCCATAGACCGACGGTACGCCGGGTGCTCCGTCGAGTCGAAACTCGTAGTTCGAATATTGATAGGCCGCGTCGATGCCGACCAGGATCGATTCGTTGATCGGCCCACCGAAATCGCCGGCGATCGTGGTCGTCCAGGATTCGAAACTGTCTCCGCCCGCGGTTCGGGTCTTGAACTCCGCTTGAAATTTCGAGCGCAGCTGTCCGCGCCATTCGAAGCGGGCGGCGGGGTCATCGAGGGCGGAGAATTGGGCGAACGCGAGACTCGGTGCCAGGCCAACCGAGAACGCCAGAATCTGGGCGAGCGCGATTCGGCGCTGCCTGGGGCTCGTCGATTTTCGGCGAGAAACAAATCGGAACGACTGGCGAGTCGCCTCGACGAACGAAACCAGCATGGGCACGCCCTCCCCATCAATGCTCGTACGAATTGCGGACCGTTTTCAGAAGAGTCGCGCGACCCGGGCGGTCCGTAAAGAAGGCGACCGAAATATTCCGGCGCATTCTTCAGTCGACGCGATTCGCGACGTGCGGCTGGGGTCAGTCGGGCTCGGGTGGGAGATGGCCGACCTGGTTGAAGCTGACGAGATGGGGCTCGGGGTCGAGGACGAGTTCCGTGATCGCACAATTGTCCATCATGCGATTCCAGCGGCTATAGTCATTGTCCAGGATCAGGCCGAAGGCGATCGAAAGTGCCCCGCCGTGGCTGACGACGACGACGCGTTCGCCCGGATGTCGGTCCGTGATTCGACGCAAGGCGCCTGCAATTCGGTCTCCGACCTGCTTCGGGCTTTCGCCGCCGTGGGGGCGATAGTCGTGGTCGAGGCGCATGTTGTGAAAGAGCTTCTTGTCCTCGAAGAGATGGGCAAAAGACAACCCTTCCCATTCGCCCAGGTCGTATTCGACCAGATCCTCGTCGAGTTCCAGGGTCAGGCCCAGTGGTTCAGCGATCGCGGCCGCCGTGTGATGGGCACGATCGAGGGGACTGGCGTAGACGCAGCTGACGGGATCGTGGTTCGCCTTGATGAAGGCTGCAGCGGCAGCGGCCTGATCGCGACCATGGGCGGTAAGCGGCGT
>CAWLAJ010000325.1:0-4453 GCA_963854795.1 Deltaproteobacteria bacterium UBA4427
AGTTCTGCGACGGATCGACTGCCAGCTGCCCGGCCGACGTCCTCGCGCCGGCCACCACCGAGTGCAACCCGGCCGCAGGCGTGTGCGACGTGGCCGAGTTCTGCGACGGATCGACCGCCAGCTGCCCGGCCGACGTCCTCGCGCCGGCCACCACCGAGTGCAACCCGGCCGCAGGCGTGTGCGACGTGGCCGAGTTCTGCGACGGATCGACCGCGACCTGCCCCGCGGACCTGAAGAGCACGGCCGAGTGCCGGGCAGCGGTGGGAGCTTGCGACCTGGCGGAGGCCTGCGACGGGCTGGCCGATGCCTGCCCCGCAGATCTGTTCGATCCGGCGCTGTGCGACGACGGTACCTACTGCAATGGCACGGAGACGTGCAATGCGGGCATCTGCGAGCCCGGTACTCCGCCTAGCTGTTCAGGCGCGACACCCTTGTGTGACGAGGTGCTCGAAAATTGCGCCGAGTGTCTCGTGGACCTCGACTGTGACGACGGCGGCTTCTGCAACGGCCCGGAGATCTGCGCGGGTGGAGCGTGTGGCCCGGGCACCGCTCTCACCTGCAGCGGCTCGACCCTGCTCTGCGACGACATGCTGGCCAGCTGTGTCGAATGCCTGAACAACACCGACTGCTCCGAGGGCTTCCTCTGCGCAACGGGTGTCTGCCAGCCCCTGCCCAGCAGCGTCCCGGCAATATCGCCGCAACTGTTGGCCTGGCTGGCGCTCGGCCTGTGCACGGTTGCGGTCGCAACACTGAGGCGGCCCGGCCGACAACTAGGAGCCTGACCCAAGACTCTCGTGGGAAGCCCAGGTGTCGAGACGCGCCGCTGGGAAGGCGGCGCGGGGCCGCAGCTATCGCGAGCTACAGCAAGGTCTCGCAACGCACGCAGCGGTGATGGATCGGCGCATGGGCGTCGCGACGAGTCTTGGGTCAGGCTCCTAGCCCCTCAGCCACGCGGCATCGCCCGATTGTCTCATGGGACCCTCGAGATCCGTAGTCAGGTCGGTGAGGGAACGCGAGTCACGATTCGACTTCCGCTCGCGCCCTGACGCGGGCTTCCCCGCAATCAAGCCGCCAGCACACTAGAGTTGCTCCGTGATCAAGCAGTGGCATTACAGAGGCGAATTTCGGCCCGATTTTGCCGATCCGGTGGGACCCGACCAGGAATCGGTATGGGACTACCCGCGTCCGCCGGCGATGAACCGCGACTCGAGAACCATTCACGTCGAGACTCTCCTCGAGGTACCGATCGCGAAAACCGGTCGAGCATGGAAGATTGCGGAAACCGCGGCGCCGCCCACGTTCTATCTGCCAGCCGAAGACGTAGCGCTTTCGAAAATGGTACGCGCTACGGGGACTTCGTTTTGTGAGTGGAAGGGAACGGCCCACTACTGGGCGTTGGCGTCGGAACCCGAGGTCGCAATCGCCTGGGATTATCCCGAGCCCAACATCGAATATGCCGTGCTCAAGGATTGCCTTGCCTTCTATCCCGGTCGTGTCGCTTGCTTCGTGGAAGGGGAGCCCGTGACTCCACAGCCCGGGCGATTCTACGGCGGTTGGATCACGCGGGAACTCGTGGGTCCCTTCAAGGGGGATCCCGGTTCGGAGGATTGGTAGACGACTCGCGCGGTCGCGTCCGTTCGATCGAAACGACGAGAGCCGATTGCCAGAAGCCATGCACGCAGTTGTCGAGCGAGTTGCCGATCGGTGGGTCCACCTCGGAATTCGCGCGCGGCCCGCCTTCGGGAATCGTCCAACGAATTTCGCCATTGGCTACGTCGTTTCGAGTAGGATGATCACTCTGAAGGTGAAGACGATGGAATCTGAGTGGAACCGGCGCGAATTCATCCAGGCGGTCGGCGGGCTTGCGGGACGGGCCGTCGTCGGCTCATCGCTGTTTTCGCTCGGCTGCGATCTCACCCACTTCGGTGTGCTCCAGGCGCCGGACGAAAACGGAATCCGACTGCCGCCCGGCTTTCGCTCCCGGATCGTGGCGGTGAGTGGACAGACGATCCCCGGCACCCATCACATCTGGCATTCCGCACCGGACGGTGGTGCGATCTTCGAGACGATCGACGGTTGGATCTATGTGTCCAACTCGGAGCGCTCGTCCCGTGGCGGCGTCGGCGCCTTGCGTTTCAATCGTCACGGCGAGCCGATCGATGCCTACTCGATCTGTCAGGGCACGTTCCGAAACTGTGCCGGTGGCATGACTCCATGGGGAACCTGGCTCTCATGCGAGGAAGTCTCGCGCGGGATCGTCTATGAATGTGATCCGTACGGAGTTCGCTCGCAGACGCCGCTGCCCGCAATGGGCAGCTTCAGTCACGAAGCCGTCGCCGTCGATCCCATCGGTCGCCGCCTATACCTGACCGAAGACCGTTCAGAGGGACGCTTGTACCGCTACACCCCGAATCGTTGGGGCCATCTGTCGAGCGGCCTCCTCGAGGTGGCCGAGGTCGACCTCGATCGACGCGTTCACTGGCACACGGTTCCCAATCCGAATCCCCGACGCTTCGGACTTTCCACCCGCTATCAGGTACCGGCAAGCACCGCGTTCAGCGGTGGCGAGGGAATCGATTACGCGAACGGACATATCTATTTCACCACCAAGGGCGACAACCGGGTCTGGGATCTGGACCTCGAGATCGAGAAGTTGGGGATCCTGTACGACCTCGAGACGGACAAGGTGAAGCAGCTCAGTGGTGTCGATAATCTGCTCGTGACACCGAAGGGCAACATCCTCGTCGCCGAGGACGGTGGCAATATGGAATTGGTTATGTTAGGCCCGGGCCGTACGGCGCTCGCGCTGCTTCGAGTCGAAGACCAAGCGGGCTCTGAATTGACCGGTCCAGCGTTCGATCCTTCGGGCCGGCGGCTGTACTTCAGTTCGCAGCGCGGATTCGACGGCGACGGGATCACCTACGAAGTGCGCGGTCCCTTTCCCTCCCAGCGCGGGCGGAGGCAAGGACACGGGCACGGACCACGGAAGAACAGACTGGATCGTCACGATCGTCACGATCGTCACGGGCGGCGCGACCGCGGCAAACGCAAACACCGCGAACGCGACTGACCGCGCGACCCGCGAAACACGATCCCCTGTTGTCGGAGACCGAGGGCGCAATGCCTCGATTTCATCTTTCCGACTCATGGCTGCGCGCGCACGGCTCACGGCGTCCGGGCGGGACAGCCGCTAGATTGGGCTCGGCTCGTCCCATGAAGATCCTGAACCGCCTGGCCGTCGGCGCCTCGACCGGGCGGCCGCCCTCGACTCACACCGATCCGCACGAGAAGGTCCTTCGATGTCTCAACAGCCAAGCACTCCTTCCGTTTACGCGACTCCGGCCGCTCGGGCCGACACCAACGACGATCTCACGCTGCACGATGAACAAGTTCGTTCCTGGCGCGAGAACGGGTTCGCCCTGGTCGATGGCGTCTTCCCCTCGGAATTGATCGAGCGTGGACGCGCAGAGAGCGTGAAGTTCTTCCCCGCGCCCGGAAGCGCCGAGAGTGAAGCCGTCACCGACTACGGGAGCGGGGGTGAGCTGGAGTTCCCAACGGAATCCGACGCGATCAATCAGATCACGTTGCATCCTCGGTTGTTAGGCGCCGCTTCGCAGTTGCTCGGCATTCGAGTCCTCGACCTGCGTCTCACGCAGAGCGAACCCTGGGTGAAATACGGACGGGAGAGCCGGGCCGGGGGGAGTCTCGATAATCAGGATCAGCGAATGCATGTCGACTATCCCAACCACACGCTGACGCATCCGGCCGACTGGGATCGGCCCGAGGCGGTTTCGATCCTGCTCTACTACGACCGGGTGGAGGAGTGTGGGGGTGCAACGGAATTCGTGCCTCGCTCGGGTCCCGACGACTCCGCCTATCAGGGTCCCCTGGTACGCACGCCCGGTCTCGCGGGGCTCGACTTCGTCAATGACAAGACGAAGGCCGAGGCGTATCTGCGCGAAGCGTCGCCCGAGACGGCGAAATGGCGAGAAGAAAATCTCTACCCCAAAGCGCGGTCGGTCCAGTATCAGCCGGGCACAGTGCTCTTCTATCGGCAGGATGTCTGGCATCGCGGGACACCCATCAACCCCGGGGCAATGCGTCTGATGCATAACATGACGTTTCGACGCGCGGACTGTGAATGGATCAGTACGGTTCACAAGGGTTGGGCCTGGGCCATGTATCGGCCTTCGAAGGTGATGGTGAAGCTGCTGGCGGAGAGCTCGGTCGAGCAGCGCGGCGTATTGGGCTTTCCGGAACCCGGACATGCCTATTGGACGCGCGGTAGTCTCGATGCCGTTCAGGCAAGGCTCGGACCCTTTGGCATGGATCTGGCGCCCTACGAAGAAGCCTGGGCAAGGCGCGAAGCGTCGCCGACGGGGACACCGGCCGATGCGACGATGAATCAGCTTCGCGCGGAGAACTCCGAGCTTCGCGAAGAGATTGCCAGGCT
>CAWLAJ010000326.1:0-4412 GCA_963854795.1 Deltaproteobacteria bacterium UBA4427
CGCGCGGGACGTCGTGCCTTACCTCGAAGACAAACAGGCCTACAAAGACGCGCATATCCTCGATCGCATGACCGAGCCAGATAGAGTCATCGTTTTTCGCGTGTGCTGGGTCGACGACGACAACAAAGTCCGCGTCAATCGGGGTACACGCGTACAGTTCAACAACTCGATTGGCCCCTACAAGGGCGGCCTTCGCTTTCACAAGAACGTCAATATCTCGATCCTGAAATTCCTGGGCTTCGAACAGGTCTTCAAGAACTCACTGACGACCCTGCCGATGGGTGGCGCGAAGGGAGGTGCGAACTTCAATCCACACGGCAAGAGCGATGGCGAGGTCATGCGCTTTTGTCAGGCATTCATGACCGAGCTCTACCGGCATATTGGTCCCAATACGGATATCCCCGCTGGTGACATCGGTGTCGGTGCCAGAGAGGTCTCCTATCTATTCGGCCAGTACAAACGCTTGGTAAATGAATTTACCGGAACGATCACGGGCAAAGGACTTGCCTTCGGAGGATCGCTAATTCGCACGGAAGCGACCGGCTACGGCTGCGTCTACTTCGCTCGCGAAATGCTGGCGACCCGCAGCGGTGACATCAAGGGAATGAACTGCGTCGTTTCGGGTGCCGGCAACGTCGCGCAATACACCGCAGAAAAGATCATCCAACTCGGCGGCAAGGTTCTCACGCTCTCGGACTCCGGAGGTTTCATTCACGACCCAGATGGAATCGATGAGGAGAAGCTGGCTTGGATCGTCGACCTCAAAACGGTGAAGCGAGGCCGGATCAGCGAGTACACGGAAAAGTGGGGCGGGCAGTTCCATGCCGGCAAGCGACCGTGGGGCGTGCCTTGCGATCTCGCGTTTCCCTGCGCAACCCAGAATGAACTCGAAGAAGATGAAGCCCAGATACTCGTTGCGAACGGCTGCCAACTCGTCGCCGAAGGCGCGAACATGCCGTCGTCGCTCGAGGCGATCAATATCTTCCTCAACAACAAGATTCTCTTTGGTCCTGCAAAGGCAGCCAACGCGGGCGGTGTCGCCGTCAGCGGCCTCGAGCAATCCCAGAATGCGATGCGACTGTCGTGGACTCGAGAAGAAGTCGATAGACAACTGCTCAGCATCATGAAAAAGATTCACACGTCTTGCGTCGATCAAGGGAAGGACGACGACTACATCAACTACGTGAAGGGCGCGAACATCGCCGGTTTCATCAAGGTGGCGGACGCGATGCTCGCCTACGGAGTGCTCTGAATCATCGGAATACCGACCGGCGCCTCACCACAGGAACTGTCACTCCCGCGTCGTCCAGTCGACCAGTCGCCGCTCGCGTTACGCGAAACGTGGATGACCCCACCGAGCTCGGGCATTTCCGGTCCGAGCGTCTGGCCGCTGACGAGTTCGAGAAGCGTCCGCACGACGCCCTTGTGAGCGACGACGAGGGCGGACGAAGCCCCTGTCGCGCGAAGCCTCGCGAGCCCACGCTCGATTCGTCTGCGAAAATCAGGACGCGTTTCGCCATCCGGAAATTCGAATCCCCGCTTTTTCTCCTGCCATTCCGCGAAGAGCACGGGATCGACCGCCTCGATCTCCTCCAGAGTAAGCCCCTCCCAGCGGCCAAAATCGATCTCGCGAAAATCGAACTCGATCCGGACGGAATGTCCCGGCGCAATGATCTGCGCGGCTTTCCAGGCACGACAGAGGGAACTCGCCCAAACCGCCTCGAAGGTCTCTCCGGGGATCCGATGGCGTGCACGCAGTGCCTGCTCCCGCCCGACCTCCGAAAGGGGAACATCGGTCACTCCGTAATATCGAATGCTGGATTGACCCTCGGTTTCTCCGTGACGGACGAGAATGAGTCGAGACAATCGATCGAGCATGGAATGGAGCGTGGCGCGAGGGTCATAAATCGTCAACGACGATTGACCAACGCCGACCGGAAACACTCTCGACACATCCGATAGAATCGAGACACTCATGGCCGACTTGACACCCGTTTCACTGCCCATCGAAGCGCGACTTCGAGCAACGCTGATCCGGCGCTACAAGCGCTTTCTCGCGGACGTCAGACTCGAAGACGGCCGCGAGATCACCGTTCATTGTCCGAACCCTGGAAGAATGTTGGGAACCCAGGAACCTGGCTCCCCCGTGCGCTGTTCGACGCATGACAACCCGAAGCGGAAATTGCGCCATTCGCTCGAAATGATTCGCGTCGGGCGTTTTTGGGTCGGCTTGCACGCGGCCCGAGCCAACGCGCTCGCAAAGCGCGCGCTCGAAGCGAACGCCTACTCCCCCTTTGCCGGCTACGAGAAAATCGAATCTGAAGTTTCCGTCGCCGAGGGGTCGCGTTTCGACTTCCGGCTCACGGGACACGCCACGCATGACGAGCCCTGCTGGCTCGAAGTCAAGAGCGTGACGTTGTGTGAAGGCCGCCAAGCCGCGTTCCCGGACGCGGTCACGACTCGGGGACGGCGACACCTCGAACATCTGATTGCGCGCAAACGAGACGGCGATCGTGCCGCTCTCCTCTACATCGTGCAGAGGGCCGATGCTGACACCGTGTCACCCGCCGAGGATATCGACCCGGAATACGCCGCAACGCTACGAGAAGCGGCGAGCGCCGGCGTCGAGATCCACGCACTGGGTGCGCGCGTGCTCGGCGATCGAATACGCCTCGAGCGCGTACTTCCCATTCTTCTGGCTAGTTCCCGTCGTACTCGGTTTCTTCGAGCGCGTTGAAGTCGCGAAGAATTCGCTCGCCATCCGGATGCGCGAGAATGCGCGACTCGTAGATCTTCCGCTGTTGCTCGGCGGCGAGCTTCGGCTGCTCATCGGTCGCCCACCTGGAAATTTCGGCCCAGAAGGGATCGACGATGTCCTTGCCGAAAAGGGTTCCACCGTCCGTGGTCTTGAAGGTCAGGTTTCGGATCTCCCCGAGGTAGAGACGAAGAGAGTGCACGTGAACTTCTTCATCGAGCCGGATGCGATCGACGATCTTCGCTGCGCGCTCGGCCTCATCGCGGCGGTCCATGAAGAGCTCGGGGTCACGAAGCGTCTGTTCGGTCGCAGCGAATCCCCGCTCTGCGCGAAATTCGATCAAGAGCAGGTTGAGCAGGAAATAGATCGTACTCGCATGAGGCGCGGATATGGGAGGCTTCGCCTTCTGATCCTGTTCTGGTCGGCCGATGTTGTCGGGGATCACGGGCTCGGGATAATCCGTATCGCCGCATGCCAGGTCTCGCAGCGCAAACCACATGGTGTCGTGTCCACCGATGCCTTTTTCCGGCTCCCCGCCTTCATCGAGTCCGTGCGCCTTGAGGAGCCCTTTGCCGAGGTGGCCCAACGCCATCTCCGAAATGTCTTCGACGACGACATCCCGAAAGTCCGGGAAGGTCATTTCAGCCAGAACGCGACCACGCGCCTCGATTCGACCTGTAATCGTCAGGCCGTTCCAGAACGATTGGCCTAGACCCTCCATCAACATGAGCTTCGACTGGGCCTGACTGGGGAAGCGGATTCCCGCGAGCAGGGAAGAGTCTGCGGCCATGATTTCCCCGCCGTCTTCTTTGAGCTTGCGTGTCCAGGCTTCGAATGCCGGGGCGCGAAATTTCATTCGCGGACATTGGTAGTTGCCGTCCTCATCGAAACCGCCGTGAAGGCGGTGTCCGGCTTCGATCTGTGGGGCGGCATAGTCATCTGATTGCAGGAGTTCGTCTTCGCTGAAGATGAGCTTCGTCATGATGGATCCTCTCTTGACGGCGGCGCGGGAGTTGAACTTCGTTCGGGCGCTGGTGCGATGAGAGCGAGTTCACAGAAGCGTGTGATCTGCTCGACGAGATTTTCGCGGTCGACGGAGCTGGCTGCTCCGTGGATCAACCCTTGATGAATCAGTCCGACGATCGCATGAGCGATCAGGTCGGGATCGAAATCAGAGCGAAATTGGCCGTCCTTGATCCCTCGCTCGAGACCAAGCGCCAAGATCTGCGCCAGGGCTTCGCGCATGCCGCGAACTGGTTTCGACTGGCGATCGATCGTCGCAGGATCCGTGAACGCTGCGCTCAACACGCCCGGGTTCTCGTCGTCGTATTCGAGTAGCGCGTACAGGGACATGGTCAGTCTGCCCTTGAAGTCGGCGGGGGCCGAATGCTCGGCGATTCGCTGCATGAGCTCGGCGCCTGCCTCGGCAACGAAGGCGAGAAAGGCTTGCCGCTTGTCCGTAAAATGCGTGTAGAAGGTGCCGGCAGCAACATCCGCCTCGCGGGCAATGTCCTGAGGTCTGGTCGCGTGATAGCCGCGTTCTACGAAGATCTTGCGCGAGGCGGCGAGCAAGCGCGCGCGGGTCTCGGCGCGGCGCCTGGCCCGGCGATCGGTCGCCGGAGAGGGGTCGATGAGGTCTGGAGTCACGAAACTGATT
>CAWLAJ010000327.1:0-4387 GCA_963854795.1 Deltaproteobacteria bacterium UBA4427
TCGACGTCAGGTCCGAATCGTGCGTATCGGATTCGATCCGTCCCAGCATGTGCCTTCTCGGCGATCATCTCAAAGGTCTTGCCCTTGGGACCGCTGATTTCCGAGAGCTCGATCATGGTTCCGGGATGGGCTTCGGTGTCGAAGTAGACCATTCGCCCGTCAGGCCCTCCGACCTCCCCGGATTGGGCGACGACAAATCCCTGTTCTTGCAAGCGGGCAAAGTCCCGATCGAATTTCTTCGTCCAATACGCCACATGCTGAAGACCCTCGTGTCCAGCGGCCAGAAAGTCGCGATACATCGAAGGGGCGTCGTTCCTCTGCTGGATCAATTCGATCTGCAGTGGGCCGGAGTTCGCGAGGGCGATGCTTGCCACCATGTCCGAAGGCTCGCCGTAAGATCTGAAATTTTCGATCGGGGCCTCTTCGAGATAGAAGAACGGGCCAACCCCGAGCACCTCGACCCAGTGTTTCATCGCGGCAGCGATATCCCGAACCACATATCCGTTCTGACGAATCTCGCCGAAATATCGACTCATTCCTCTTCTCTTCTTCCCGCTTCATTTCCGAGATCAAGCCGTTTCTTCGAATACGCGCAGCGGCGCAAGGCATGATATGGAACGAGCCGCGAGTTGGATCCTCTCCGCGCAATGGCTTCTCGCTCGCTGGCCGAAGCTTCACCGGAGATCTACGATGGCCGGGCCGCCGCTGGAGCCTGTCCAGGTTCGAATAGAGCGCTGAAGGCCCGGTCCAACCATCCACTGAGATAAGGAAAGCTGCCCTTTGTTCATCGCAATGAATCGCTTTCGAATTGCCCTTGGCCGTGAAGAGGTCTTCGAAGAACTCTGGCGAACCCGCGAATCCCAACTCGACCAGGTCCCGGGATTCAAGGATTTCCATCTCCTGAAGGGACCCACTGACGAAGAGGCCGCGCTCTACGCGTCCCATACGGTCTGGGACTCGAAGGAAGACTTCGACAACTGGACCCGATCGGAAAATTTCCGGAAGGCCCACGCGAACGCGCGCGCACCGGAAGGCACGTACCTCGGGCATCCCAATTTCGAGGGGTTCGAAGTCGTGCTCTGATCGGCGCTCCGTCAGGCTCGCTTGGATGCGAGCCGCGCAGCCCCGTAGAGGGCGAATCCGAGCGGACCCGAGAAGATCATCACGAAGAGGATCGGCGAGACCCAGAGCGCCCCGATTTCCCGCTCTCGTGCGTCGAAGAAGATCCAGCGACCCACGAACAGATCGAAGGCTCCGGCGTATGCCCAGAAGAGGCTGGCGGCCCAGGGCTCGGCCATCATCCCGGCGAGCTTCTCCGGCGATGGGCGGAAGAATGATCCATGGTGAGCCCACCCTCCACAGCGTCCTCCAACTCCGGGGAAAGAAGATCATTGCGATCCAGAACGGAATGACTGCGATGGCCGAACCCTGGAAGAGGAGTTCAGTCGACATGGGCGGTCCTAGGCGAACGCGACAGAGCGCCGCGACTTCAATATTCGATTCGTCGATTGATAGGACGGGATCCCAATGCAGGAGGGACGATGCTTCATCGGATCACGAATAGACCATGAAGCCGCGAAGCTCTCTCGTACGCAGCCGCGCGCGGGGTTGGACAAATCGGGATCAGGGTAGTCTGATAAGATCGATCACTAGATTCGTCGGATCAGTGGTTGGAGTTTCCGAACAGGTCTGTTCGAAATCAATCAGCGATCGACAGGGTTGCGCTCTTCGTTTGCCATCGACTGGCCCGACGGCGTTTCCAGTGGAGGGTCCGTCTTGGGGCGCGACGTCGACATCCGACCCATCGAGCGAGCGGCACAGCACGAGATCGAGCACGGTCTCAGCGCCTGCCAGGTCGCGGTGGCCCGCGACAACGAGATCTTGTGGACGGGCTCCTTCGGCAATGCTCGGCCGGACACACGATTCTGGGTGGCATCCGCGACGAAGCCGATCGTCGCGTCCGCAATCTGGCTGTTGATGGCGGAGGGCAAGCTGGACCTCTCACGTCGGGTTGCCCACTACGCTCGCGAGTTCGCGGAGAACGAAAAGCAAGACGTGACGATCGAGCAGGTTCTACTCATGACCTGCGGATTTCCCTCCGCCGCGATGGATTCGGCAGACGGCGCGGACCCCCAGCGCCGAATCGCGCAACTCGCCGCCTGGACCCTCGAGTACGAGCCCGGCACGAAATACGTCTATCACGGATCGTCGGCACATTGGGTGCTGGCCGAGCTGATCGAGCGGGTCAGTGGCCAGGACTTTCGCGACTTCGTCGAAGATCGAGTCACGCGACCGCTCGGATTGCCACGACTGCTTGGCATCCCGCGCGCCGAACAGACTGACATCGCGCAGCTCCGCACCCTCCCCGATTCAGCGAGCGATTCCGACTCCGCACCCGCCATCGACCATGCCGCGAAGATCGAAGCCGGCGAACCCGGGGGCGGGGGCGTCATGACCGCGGCCACCCTCGCTCTCTTCTACCAGGGTCTGCTCCACAATCCAGACAAGATCTGGGACTCGAATATCCTCGCCGACGCGATCGGGAACATCCGCTGCACCCTGCCCGATCCACTGATGAATCTTCCCGCCAACCGGACCTTGGGTGTCGTCATCGGCGCCGGATTCGGGACGACCTGGGGCGAATCACCGAGCGCATTCGGATGGCCCGGCGTCGGCGGGCAGATCGGCTTTGCCGAGCCCGCAACCGGAATCTCCTTCGCCTTCCTGCAAAACGGCGACCCTGATCCGATCAGTCCCTTCATGCGCGGCATCAAGATGTCGAATCTTGCGCTTCGGCTCGGACGCTGAGCGAACGGATGGCCGATTCGACCGAACTCGTGCGCCGCGTGATCGCGCTTTGTCCAAGCTGGGATCCAGGCGACCTCACGAATTTTCAATTCCTACCGGGCGGCTACAGCAACCAGAACCATCAGTTCCGACATCGCGATGAACTCTTCGTCCTGCGCGTTCCCGATCGCATTCGTCCCTTCATCGATCGCGAACTCGAGCAGTCCTTCTACAAATTTTCTGCACAAATTCTCGTTCCAAGGATCGAAGCGTTCGACGCATCGACCGGCGTCATGATCAGCCACTGGCAATCGGGTGCGCTGCTATGCGAGACCCAGGTGGATCCCAGCTTGCTGGTTCCCTACCTGAAGTCTCTGCACAGGGCTCTGCCCCCTTGCACGAGGTGCTACGACCCGGTCGCATCCGCCCGAGAGCAGCTGTCGATCGGCGATCCCGAAAATGCGATCGTCGAGCAGGCCGCTGCACTCGTCTGGAATCCCCCGGACACCGGCGTATGCCACAACGATCTCAATCCCTGGAACATCATTCGTACACCGAGTGGCGAATGGATGACCCTCGACTGGGAATGGCTGGCCGTCAACGATCCGCTCTTCGATCTCGTGACGCTCCACCAAGGACTCTTTCTCGACGATGACATCCTCGAAGAGCTGAGCGAGTCGCTTCTCGGCGACGCCCTATCCGAAGAACGCCTGCGGATCTGCCTGAACGCCTTCTGGCTTCGAGAGTACGCCTGGGCGCACGCAGAACTTACGCAAGGAAATGACCGCGACGAAATCCACGACCAGCTCCGAACATCCTCGCGCAAGCTCGCCGATCTGCGTTCGCAGGGGAAGGTCTGATGGATCTTGCCGATCAATCGGTGATTTCGATCGACTCCATACTGCGTCGCCAGGCTCGCCAGCCCATGATCGCCATGCCGAAATAGATCGCGTAGAGCAGCGCGTAGAAATCAATGCCCTTGTACGCGTAGACCGCGGTCGCGATGACATCGACTCGCCAGACTACTGAGAATCTCAGATTCGAACGATCGCGTCGCAGATTCGATAGCCGGTCGATGCTATCCCCGCGTCCGTGATCTTCCAGCTACCATGAAATCGAGAAACGCCGGTTCTCGAGAGACCGCGTACAATTCTCCCACTCAACCTCCGCCCGGAAAAAAGGCAAGGAATGAACTCACGCATGGCACGCATGTTCTTGTTGGCGATTCTTCTCGTTACGCTGAGCGAAAGTCTGATCCTGCATTGGACCGGCCTCGCGTTTCGGGGAGGCGGATTCAACTGGGCGGTCGGATCGCTCGTCATCTTCGCCATCGGCGCCCTCAACATGGCGCTCTTCCCGGTCGCCCGCAGTCGCATTCACGCAAAGGGCCTCGGCCTCGTGCTCAGTCGCGTCTGGATACTCGGAAGCGTGGCCGCGCTGTTGACCGGCATGATGCTGGCGACGGTATTCGCGCTGCTCTACAGCGGAGGCTGGATCTTCGCCGCCGAGGACGCGCGCGACATCGGGATTCTGTGGCTCGGGGGATTCGTGGTCACGCTGGGACTCGGCTCCGGCTTGTGGGGCGCCACGGTCGGGAATC
>CAWLAJ010000328.1:0-4373 GCA_963854795.1 Deltaproteobacteria bacterium UBA4427
AACCGCGAGCGGCGAATCCCGTTCCGCCGAGTTGTGCGATGAGATCGGTGATCAGAATGGGGTAACCGTGATAGTCGGCGTCGCGGCCCTCGATCGTGTTCTTCGTGCGTTGGCCGAGAACCGTGGTGGCCGTCATGTGGCCCCCGGTTTCTCCGAAGACACCATTGTTGAGCAGGATGCAGGTGACGCGCTCTCCACGTGCGGCGGTGTGGAGAACCTCTTGCAGTCCCTCGTTCACCATGTCGCCATCGCCCTGGAGCGTAAAGAGAAGATTGTTCGGCTGCATCCGTTTGGCCCCCGTCGCAACCGACGGTGCGCGGCCGTGGAGTGCCTGGATCAGGTCGACGTCGATCATCGAAGTCAGCGCCGTGTAACAGCCGATTCCAATCACGCCGATCGAGCGCTCGGCGAGACCGAGTTCCTCGATACATTCGAGCAGGATTCGCAGCGCGATCGGTTCGCCGCAGCCCGGACATAGATCGTGATCGGTCGTGAGCTGAAGTCCAGGATGGAACTCGCCGGTCTGTCGCGCCGGCTGCGACGGCGGGTTCGTCGTTTCCAGAACCTGAAGATCCGATTGGTCGCTCATGCTGCCGCCTCCTTCAAGACACCCTCGACTCGACCGCGAATGACCTTCGCGTCGAGCAGCGGCCCGATTCCAAATCCGGCGGCATCGGTGGAGATGCCCCCGATCGAAACCACGGGAACGCGGCCCAAGATGGAAAGCCGCACATCGTCGATCATCTGTCCGGCATTCTGTTCCAGCACGGCCACACGTCGCGCTCCCGTCGTCGCCGCGGCCAGCGCCTCGGATGGAAAGGGCCAGAGCGTAATCGGACGGAACAACCCGACGCGCACGCCCTCGGCGCGCAACTCGCGGACCACATAGCGAGCGAAGCGGGCGAGCGTGCCAAAGGCGACGATGACGATCTCAGCGTCCTCACAGCCCTCCGCTTCGAAGCGTGTTTCGGTCGCCGCGATGCGCTCGGTCTTTTCCTGGAGCTCTCCCCAGAACGCCTCGGGATCGATCCCCTTTTCGCCCTTACGCATGCCGATCGAATTGACATTGCGCGAGCGCCCGGTTCCCCCGAGCGAGCCGTCGACCGCCCAATCCTTGTCGGGAAGCTCGCCGAACTTCGAGGACGTGATCTCGACGGCCTGACTCGTGTGCGCGAGTAGATAGTCGCCGTAGACCAGCACCGGATGACGCCACTGATCGGCCAGATGGAAGGCCAGCTGTGTGAGTTCGATGGCCTCTTCCGCGTCCACGGGAGCGAGCACCATCAATCGATAGTCGCCGTGACCCCCGCCGCGAGTGGCCTGGTAGTAGTCGCCCTGGCCGCGGGCCATGTTGAAGATGACGAGCGGCACACTGGCTCGCGAGATCTCCGACAGAGACTCCTGCATGAGCGCGAGGCCCTGGCCGGTCGAACCCGTGGCGGCGCGTGCACCGGTCGCCGCCGCGCCCCAGGCCATGCCGATGGCTTCGATCTCGCTTTCGGCGTTGATGCAGACGCCATCATGCTCGGGGAGGTGCTTCGCGAAATTTTCGAGTAGCTTGGTAAACGGCGTCATCGGGTAGCCGGAAAAGAAGCGACAGTTTGCAGCGATGGCGGCGTGTGCGATCGCTTCGGAACCCTCCATCAGGCGACGGCTCATGGGCTGGTTTCCTCTACGACCCCATCGTGAATGATGGGTTCATCGAATTGATAGACCTCGAAACAGAAATCGGGACAGACGAGCAGACAGGCGTTGCATCCGGTGCAGCCGGGGAGCAGCTCCGGATAGGCCAGGCCCTGTTCGTTTCTCCGTGTCGACATGCGCAGCACATTCGGCTTGCAGGCGGGGATGCAGAGTTCGCAGCCCTTGCAGCGTTCGGTCGCAATCCGGACGGTGCCTCGCGAGACGACGCTCATGGTTTGGCCTCATGGGCGTGTGGAGACGGGCCGGATGGTCGGACTGCGGAACCGAGATTAGCTTCGGCCTCCGCGTCCACGGACCAGGCCGGAAGGCACGTCTCCGGCGATTGGTCGTATCCGAGCCGTAGGGCCTGCTCGTTCAGCGGAAGGTGCTGAGCGCGATAGCTCGGCAGTGACTCGCGAAGGCCCTGCGTGAGTGCGGGAAGGCCGACGATTTCCGTGACCCTCGCGTAGGCCCCGAGCAGAACGAGCGAGGCGGCGAGGGGTGAGCCCGCATCCGCGGCCAGCTGCGTCGCCGGAATTTCGACGACGCGATGGGCCTCTCGATCCAGTTCCCCCTCGAAGAGGCTCGAGTTGATCATGACGAGTGCTCGTGGGCGAAGTTTCGCCTGGGTCGTCGTCCAGAATTGGTGATGCATGACGAGCGCCGTTCCCACATGGGAAACGATCGGCGGGCTGATGAGGGGACCGTCGCCGATGATGATCGTGGACTCCGTATTTCCGCCTCGCATCGTTCCGCCGTAGGTGCCTAACATCATGACCTCACGCTCTTCGGCGATCGCGGCGCGCGCGAGGATCTGACCAGCCAGCTGTATGCCCTGGCCGCCGATCCCGGTGATGGTGATTTCGTGTTCCAACGATCAACTCCTGCGCGTCAGGACCGTGCGGTGGCCTGGCGAAGCAGTCCGGCCATCGCGAATTCGATCAGGCGATCGGCGTCGTCTCGGTCGGGCGGCTCGGGTTCTCGCAGTCGCGCGTGGATCCAACCCATCGCCAAGTGGTAGAGCGATTCCGCATCTCGCTCGGGCGTCGTCGTGGCGAGGTCGCCCGCGTCATGGCCCTCGCGAATGGCCGCCGCGACGAGGCCGGTCAACTGGCGTTCCGATTCGGCGACCTCATCCGGAAAGCGGGTTGCCAACTGATCCCGCGAGAGTGTGAAGGGTCGTGTGGCCGCAGCCGCTTCCGGGTTGAGCGCTTGCTCGAGGAGTCCGCGGATCCATGCGCGAACACGCGCGGTCGGCTCGCTTTCGGCCCGCATCCGGTGGTCGAGGTAGCTCGCGAGAATTCGCATGCCTTCGTCGAGGACGGCGACGAAGAGCTCGTCCTTGGAGCGAAAATGCTTGTAGAACGCCTGGTTGCTGAGTCCGGACTCTCGCAGGATCGCGCTGACGGTGGGCTCTAGATGACCGGTCCGCTCGATCAAGACGAGTGTCGCTTCGACGAGCCGGCGCACCTCGGATTCGTAGGCGGCGCGCTGTCGAGCCAGCGTGCGCTCGACTGCGCGAGAGGCGTGAGTAGGCTGGAAAATCGCCTCAGGAGTCGAGTTCTCAATCATCAGATCCTTGTTCTGCATATACAGAATGGTATTCTCGATTGTATGATCGCGCAACCGTGCGCCCGTGCGCCGGCCGCCCATGGGCGTAAAGTGTCCTGGTCCGCGCACAGCGGCGATCTGCCGCAAATGCTGCGCGAGGAAGGGCAGAGTCATGAAGGGAAGGAGCGGGTCGCTTTTGATTGGCCATCTGCTGCGCACGAACGCGGCCGCCGTGCCCACACGTGTCGCCGCTTCCCTTGAAGACGAGACCATCACCCACGCGGAACTCGACCGCGCAGCCGACCGCTGGGCGTGGCGACTGCATGCCGAGGGCGTGCGACGCGGAGATCGTGTCGTGGGTTGGATGGATGCGGACCTGGAGGTCCTGTCGCTGTTCGCCGGACTCTCACGACTCGGCGCAGTCTTCGCTCCACTGAATTCCGCATTCACTCCCCAAGAGGCGATCGATGTCGCGAGCGTCGCGAAACCCGGGTTCTTGATCGTCGACGATCAGAAGAGCGATGTCGGCGAGCCGGTCGCGCAGTCGATCGGCGCGCGAAGTATTGCGCGAGACATCGAGGTCGAACCGGAACTCGTTCATCCAGAACCCTACGAGGATCCAGAACTCAAAGAGACCGATCCCCACATGTTGTTCTTCACGAGCGGCAGCACGGGGCGGCCGAAGGGCGTCGTACTGTCTCACCGCGCCAATTACCTGCGTACTTTCCAAGGCGTGTTTCGCGATCGTCCCGAGATCTCGGTCTGCATGTTCCCTCTCTTCCACATGGCGCCCTTCACCCTCGCGCTCGCCGCATGGCAGACGCGCGGCGAGATCGTCATCGTGCCAAGAGCAACCGCCGAAGCGCTGCTCGCTTCGGTCGAACGTCGTCGAGCCAATCGGCTCTATTGCATTCCCGCGGTCTGGCGACGAATCCTCGAGGCCGACCTCGATGCATACGACCTTTCGAGCCTGGATGAAATCGACACGGGTACTTCCGCGACGCCGATCGAACTCGTACGAAGTCTGAAGCAGCACTTCCCGACCGCGTCGCTTCGCATCTTCTACGGTTCGACCGAGACGGGTTCCGCCACGGTGCTCGCGGATGCCGACGTGCTCGACCGACACGGGAGCGTTGGCC
>CAWLAJ010000329.1:0-4369 GCA_963854795.1 Deltaproteobacteria bacterium UBA4427
TACCGGTGTGCGGAACCCCTAGAGAGCTCGCCACGAGCACGGCCCTCGCGAGAGCCCGCTACAGGCCGGTAGCCCCTGGTTCAGTGGTTCAGGCGGAGCGAACCGGATAGGCAGAGGAATTTCAAGCTGCGTTTACCGCACCACCGATAGGTAGTGTTCTGACAACTACGCTTCGGATTAGGCACATCAGCCCCGTCCCGGGCAACATCCTCAACCGGATGACCGCTCTCGGAAGGCCCGAATCTTTCGCGATGGAGGCGTGACGAAGATCATGGGAGCAGCGGAGCTGTCACCGTTTCTCTATTCATGCACCAACGCCCCATAGAGCCTCGATCGCGGCGCGAGTCGAGAGGAAGGCGATGTTGCGCAGCGAGTATCGCACCGCCTCTTCTGCGTATTCGGGCGGATCTCCCGCCACGCAGTCCGTCGGGATCACCACTCCGTAGCCGCGGTTGACCGCCTCGATCGCCGTACCGAGCACACCGATATTGACCGAGACACCGGTGATTACCACGGTACGCGTTCCTGTGTTTCGCAGGAAGCTGTCGAGCCCGCTCTCGTAGAAGCCCGTCAGGCCGTGCTCGCGACACACTACGACATCGCCGTCTTGCGGCGCGAGTTCGCTGACGATGTCGCCCATATCGGGACCCCCGCTCTGCGAACTCTGGGCCCGCATCCGCATCTCGAGCGGCGTGTTGAAAGGGTTCCCCACGCCGTCGGGGCGCTTGCGCACCTTGCAGTAGAAGCGGCCGGCTCCGGCGGCGCGCGCCGCCTCGAGGAGCGAGGCGATGTTTTCGACGATGTCACTCGCGCGGGCCGCCGCAGCGAGCGTCGGGAGGTGGCTCTGCACTCCGATCACGCCCTCTTGACATTCGAAGACGAGAAGAGCGCTGTGATCGGGGTTTAAGAGGGGTCTGAGGTCGTAGGCCATGCTCGAACTATAGGCGGCAAGCCGCCTCGGATGGACGAAAATTCTCGCGGTGGATTCCGTGCTCTGAGGATAGTGTAAACAGCCGCCCTTTTGGTCCAGAGGTGGTCTATCCGTGGCGCTCAATCCAAGCGGGGGTGGGAGCTGGGACGGTCGCGGCGGCCTATTTAGGGTTCGACCGCCCAGATCTCGAAACGCCCTGAGGTCCTAACGACGACGGCAATAGCCCGCGCGCAGGTTGTAACGAGCGTCCGGCACCGGCTCGAGCGTCACCACGTCCCAACTGTCTCCCTTTTGCTCGGGATCAAGGGGGCCGTTGGGAACAATGAACTCACGCCCTGTATATCTCTCGGCCACACTTTGATGCTTCCACTGCTTACAGACGAAGGGGTTGGGCATCGGGTTGTAGCCCAGTCCAACGCCCGTGTTCAGAGCATTGGCATCCTGGCAGAGTTCCAGAAGACCGCGAAAAGCCGCCGCGTCAGGTGTCCCTTCGTAGTTCATCATAAAATTTTCAATGCACTCGACGGTACTGGGCCCGCCCGGCCCTACTTTCTCTCCGCCGGCTGCGGCTCGGGCCTTTAGATATTCGGAACTGCAGCCGCGAAGATCCTCCGTGGGCGGAAAACCCGGGTGCTTTGCCCAGTGGCGGCTGCGCGTGCATCCCGTGACCTCCGTAAACACGCTCACTACATCCGACTGCCGCCGCGAACGCTGCTCCAAAGGAAGCGCGGAATACGCCATCACTATTTCCTTGTGGACCTCAAGATCAAAAACGAGGCCGAAAGTTCTCTCCAGCAAAAAGGCCCAGGGCGGAGCCATGGGCAGCCTGTGGTCCGTCTCGGACGAGACCACGGCGGTCCTGGTCGCAGACTTCTATGACGCCATGGACATCCCGGGGCTAAACAAGGCGGGAGCACTTCGCCAGGCGCAGCAGAAGTTGATGGCCGACGCGCGTTTCCGGCACCCCTACTTCTGGGCTCCCTTCACGCTGATCAACAACTGGCTTTGAGGGGAAATCGCGCGCTTCGCCGGGAGCGTCTCTCCGGGCTTCAGGGCCAAGTCAGGCCGAGGCGAAAGTGGATGCCGTCATCCTGCAGGTCCGAATCTCCCAAGTCTCGGATGTGCTTCAAGAGGTGGCCCCAGTAGAGTTCTCCGAAGACCCGGCGCAGCAGCAGCGTACGCACCCCCACTCCGACGCTCGCGAGGGTCTCGGGGCGGGTGTTTGCAAAGGAACCCTCGCGCGAGTTGTTCCAGGAGCGGCCGACGTCCGCAAAGGGGGCCAGCTCGATGAGTATCGCGGGTTGTATTCGCTCGAAGATCGGGATCCGCAGCTCCACGGAGGCGTTGAAGCCCTGATCACGGACCAGCGTGTTCTCGCGATAGCCGCGCACCGTGTAGCGGCCCCCGATCGCATACTGCTCGAGGGGCAGCAGGGGATCTGGAGAAAGCTGAACGTCGAAGCGGGTGAGCATCTGCGCATCCAGCCAGGGCAAGCGACTCGCCCATTGAAACCCCCGATGCGTAGCGATATGACACCCCGGTTCCGATCGAGGCGGAATCGCCCCGTTCCGAGGCTCCGGGCGAGCGATACCTGTCGCATTGGTGCGCAGGGCACCCGTTGAAAACATTTCGACGAGGTGTCGAGGTGTTGGATTCTGCCACACAAAAATCCGTCCTCATGTTAAGGTGCTTGAGGATTAGGCTCCTAAATCGCACCTTCGTGGGCTTCGTGAAGGGTTTCGGTTGGGTGCCGCAGTCATCATGTGCCTTGCGAAGGGGACGATTTGTTCGGTTCTCATCTCGGTCTACGAGCATCGCTCGCCCTCTGGATTTTCTTGCCCTTCGTCACCGCTACGGCTTCAGCCGCGACAATCACATTGAGCGATGTCAGCAGCGACGCAACACCTGCGTCGACCTTGGACGCCACGCTCGATTTCAATGTTCTCGGCGGCATCACCCTCGAGGTCATCGCAACCAACCTGACAACCGCACCGGACGAGTTCAGTATTTCCGAGCTGTACTGGAATGCCTCGGCTGTCGTGAGCGGACTCGCCTTGACGACGGCGACACACTCCGTGGAAGGCGATGTCTTCGCCGGTTGGACCCCGGTGATCACGAGCCAAACAGCCGATGGATTCGGCACCTTCGACTTCAGTCTAGTAGATGGAGTCGGAGCGGGGAATCCGAATATCATTGGCGTGGGCGAGTCGGTCACGTTCTTGTTGACGATTTCCGGGACATGCGCCGGCACGACCAGTTGCACCGCAAGCGACTTCATCGTGGCCCAGGGAAGTGGCTACACGGGAGCAGCGAAGTTCGTCAACGGTCCCGACGATCCCGAGGCACCCGGCTTCGAAGACAGCGCTTTCGGTGCTGCGATCGTGCCCGAACCCACCTCCGCCCTGCTGATCGGACTCGGTCTGATCGGGCTCGGCAGGGTTCGTCGCTAGACGCCTCGTTCGTTTCCTGTCCAATTCCCAGTCAATGGGCCCTCTACCAGGCGGATGATCTCCCTCTTCTCCGAAGCTGTTCGTCTCACGAAGCGTCCTCCTCGCCATGACCCGTCGGACTTTTTTTGAGCACGCGATTCTTGAGCGTGATCTCGGCGACGACTTGCTTGAGCTCCCGGTTCTCGCTTCGCAGGTCTTTGACTTCGTCACTACGCCTGGAACGGAAGGCCCTGAATCGAATTGGCGATCCTGGGGAGCAGCCTCATGGTCGGCATCGACTAACCGCGAGTTCACTGACGAAGCCGTCCCGCAGCTGACCGAGCGTGGCTACCCGCTCGTGGAAGAAGTAGGCACTCGATCTCTTTGCGGCATACCGGAGGGATGGAAACTGTGGCGCGCGAGCGGATAGGAATTCCTCTGCCTATCCGGTTCGCTCCGCCTGAACCACTGAACCAGGGGCTACCGGCCTGTAGCGGGCTCTCGCGAGGGCCGTGCTCGTGGCGAGCTCTCTAGGGGTTCCGCACACCGGTAGCGGAGCCAACCGGATAGGCAGAGGAATTTCAAGCTGCGTTTACCGCACCACCGATAGGTAGTGTTCTGACAACTACGCTTCGGATTAGGCATATTCGCCCCGTTCCGGGGCCAGGCCTTCGTACCCGCCCTGGGTTGTTCGGACATGCAAGCCACGGTATGAAAAGAAATACTCTTGAAGGATCGCGGTGAACCGCACCTTGTCCGCTGCATTGAGTCCGGCGAAGGACTCGAGCCCTCGAGCGTACAACTCTGCGTTCCCTGGTTGCACCAGCAGGCTGCGGTAGCGAGAGAACGTTTCGATCGTGCGATCCATGTTCGTCGTCTTCGCGACGCGGGTCGCCTCTCGAAGTTGCTCGCTGTTCTGCCGAACCTGAACAGCGAGATAGGCGAGCATTGCGATGCTCGCGATCGCGCCGACAAGCTCCCCAACGCTTCCCACGTCTTGGAACGTCAT
>CAWLAJ010000330.1:0-4364 GCA_963854795.1 Deltaproteobacteria bacterium UBA4427
AGACGTATGCCGGGGTCGCGGCAGCGGGCGAAGGACTCGAAGAGTTCGATGAGCCCCTTTCGTTGCCAGCCGGAGGCGGGAAAGAGCCAGATCTGTTCCGCCTTTTCGTCGACTTCGGCTCTCAGACGACGTCCGGCCGCAGAGGCTTCGGGCGTGCCGAAGCGGCTGGCGTCGACTGCGTTGGGTAATAGAAAGATCCGGTCGCGCGAAACGCCATGATTCTCGATCAGCGTGTCGGCGACAAATCGAGACGCACATTGGATGCGCTGGCTGGAGTCGTTGAAGATCGCCTTCTCGATCGAGAGCAGGACTCGGTGTCGCGGTGAGAGCCGGCGAAGCCGGCGACCACTCCGCGAATGACTGCGCTGCAAATATTCGCGGTGACTTCCGCCGCCCGCGCGGTAGAGATCTTGATGCCGGGTTCGGCTGAAGCTGTGGACGATGTCGTAGGCGCCCGCCCGCACGGCTCGCGTAGCGGCAGCCGAGAAGCCGAGGACCCGAAGCGGTTGCCAGAGAGTCGATGCTCGAAGAATTTGAACACTCGGGCCCGCGCGGGTGTCTTTCGACGAGCCGGCGTGCGCTTCGCGCGTGAGGATGGTCACATCGACGCCGTTCCGGTCGAGTTCATGGGCGACCTGCCACGCTACACTTTCGACGCCGCCGGCGGCGGGCGTGAAGCGTTCGATGACGAGGGCGATGCGCAGGACGAAATCCTCAATCGCAGTGCGGATCACAGTCGCTTGGGGATTGCATCCGATCCGCTGGTTCGTAAAATTCGGCATGCCACGAAGATCGTATGCGACCAGGCCGGGAGGCCATGGCGGCAGGCAGCTTCGTGGCTCGCTGATCGCCTGTGGACAATACAACGGACAATAGCTGGAATTTTGAATCTCTGATGTCGGATGCTGCAAGAGACAAGACTGCAAAGGGTCTGGACAAGCGTAGGCTGATCGTCGATTCGGCGATCGTGGTCTTTGCCGACAAGGGCTATCACGCGACTCGAATTTCCGATATCGCTCGCCACGCGGAGATTGCCTACGGCCTCGTCTACCACTATTTCAAGAACAAGGAAGAGATCCTCGATACGATCTTCATCGAGCGCTGGGGCGGATTCATCGATGCGGTACGGGCGATCGCCGACGACGGTCGAAGCGTCGAGGAGAAGCTGCTCTCGATTGCCGCGGTCACGCTGACGGCCTACCGAAGGCGTCCAGAGTGGGTGAAGATCCTGGTCTTCGAGATTCAAAGGACCCAGCGCTTCTCAGACCCCGATCGCGTTCGCCTGGTCGGCCAGCTCTTCGCGCTGATCACGAGAATCTTGCGCGAAGGTCAGGAGCGCGGTGAGCTGCGCGACGATCTAGATCCCGCGCTGGCTTGTTCCATCTTCATCGGCGGACTCGACATCGTCGTAACCAACCGTGTTCTCGACCTGATCAAGATCGAGGGCGACGAAAACGCCTACTATGTAAAGGTCGCGCGAACCGTCGTCGATCTCTTTCTCAATGGGATGGGTGGAAGTGAAAGAACCTGAAATTCGCGGCCGGGATTCCGCCGAAACAAGCTCGCCGACACTGGCGATCGAGGTCAAAGGACTCTCCAAGCGCTATGGAGATTCCTTTGCCGTTCGCGATCTGTCATTCCAGGTCGGACCCGGCGAGGTCGTTGGCTTTCTCGGACCCAATGGAGCCGGCAAGACAACGACGATGCGCATGTTGACCGGCTTCATTCCACCGACCGACGGCTACGCTCGAATCGCCGGTGCGGACATCTTCGACGATGGCCTCGAAGCCCGTCGGGCCATCGGCTACCTCCCCGAGATTCCACCGCTCTATCCAGAGATGACGCCCCGAAGCTATATCGACTTCGTCGCCCGGCTGAAGGATGTGCCGCGCTCGAAGCGAAAGGAGTCGGTCGAGCGCGCGCTCAGTCGCTGTGGACTCCAGGACGTCGCGCGTCGTGAGATCCGTCAGCTTTCGAAGGGCTATCGCCAGCGGGTCGGTCTCGCTCAGGCGATCGTGCACGACCCGAAAGTCCTCGTTCTCGATGAACCCACGGTGGGACTCGACCCGATTCAGATTCTCGAAATTCGCGCGCTGATCAGCGATCTCGCGGCGACCGGAGGCCAGACGATTCTGCTTTCGACTCATATCCTCGCGGAGGTCGAAGCGATTTGTCAGCGCGCGATCCTGCTCAACCATGGATCCAAGGTTCTCGATCAGCCGCTTTCGGAAATGGTCTCGAGCGGTGCTTCCCTCGAAGAAGTCTTCACAAAGGTCATGACCCGTGAAGACCACGAGACTTCGGAAGCCGGCGCGGGAGCCGTGGCGTGAGACATACGGGAACCATCGCGATGCGCGAATTGCGATCGCTCTTCATCTCGCCCGTCGCCTATATCGTGTTGACATTGTGGTCGGTGATCGCGGGGACATTCTTTCTGGCGAGCTTGATCGGGTTTCAAGAAAGACTGATCCAGCTGAAGCAGTTTCAGATGCTTCAACAGATCGAGCAGATGAACCTGAACGACAATTTGATCGAACCCTTCATCGGATCGATGTGGGTGATCCTGCTCTTCCTGCTGCCCGCCGTGACGATGGGGCTCGTCTCGACGGAAAAGGCCAACGGAACCGACGAGCTTCTCCTGACGAGTCCGATCTCGATCTGGGAAATCGTGCTCGGGAAATTTCTCGCGGGCGCCGGCTTCGTGACCGTCATGTCGTTGATCATCGCCTTCTTCCCGGCGATTCTCTTCGCCTATGGTGAGCCCGAAGTGGGCAAGACCCTCTCCGGCCTCTTGTCCCTTCTCCTGGTCAGCATGACCTATGTGGCCGTTGGCGTCTTCGCTTCCTCGCTGACGCGAAACCAGCTGATCGCCTTCATCCTGACGTTTGTGTTGCTCCTGATTCTGGGAATGATGTTGCCCTTCATCGTGGAGATCAGCATGGCGGGGAGTGGAATGGGTCGCGACTCTGCCATCTCGCAGGTCGTGAATTGGATGTCGACGGGGAGTCATGTCGAACGCATGCTGAAGGGGCTGATCGACACCGCCGATCTGGCTTATTTCGTTCTGGCCAGTGCGGTCTTCCTGGTGCTCTCGAAGACCGTGATCGAATCCGCGAGGTGGCGCTAGATGACGGGATTGGCGGCACTCCTCGCGGGACTCGGAGTCGTTGGCATCGGCTTTGGGATCCTGTCTGCGCTGATGGCGATCTTGCAGCCCTATACGGATCCGCTCTGGATCTTCGGCAACCTCGTCATCGGACTGGTCCTGCTCGGCTCATCGGTCGTGATGAGCCTCGAATCGCTTCGCGAGCGAATGCGATCGGGGGGCGGCCGGCGTGCGGGAAAATACGGATCCAGTGCGATCGCGAACGCCGTTCTCAGCATCTTGATCCTCGCGGGACTGGGTTTTCTCTCGGTTCGTTATGCGCATCGTTTCGATGTCAGTGAGGGCGGCGTTCATACCATGGCGTTGCAAACGACGGATCTTCTCGAAAGCCTCGAGCAGGACGTTTCGATCACCGCGTTCTTTACCGAACTGGATGCGCCGTCGGTGCGCGACCGATTGGATCGCTATGCCTATGCGAGCGAGCGAATCAAGCTTCGCTTCGTCGACCCCAATGCCGCGCCGGGATTGATCGAATCGCTGCAGATTTCCACGGAAGATCTCGCGCGCGGACTGGTACGACTCTCGCTCGAATCGGGCGAGGCGATCTCTCTTTCAGGGTTTTCCGAGTCCGAGGTGACCAACGCGATCCGCAAACTGGTCATGAGCACCGGCAAGAAGGTCTACTTTCTGGAAGGGCACAACGAGCGCGAGATCAAGGCGCGGCCAACGGGCGATCCGTCCCGCCCGGGTTCCCCGGACGGCTCCGCGACCGGTCCTGACAGCTTTGGTCGCGCCGCGCAGGCACTTCGCAACGAGACCTACGAGGTCGAGTCGCTACTTCTCGCGACGCTCGGCGAAGTGCCCGACGACGCTTCGGCTCTCGTGGTCGCGGGTCCCACGCGGCCGCTGTTGGCGAATGAACTCGAAGCGGTTCAGCGTTATGTCGAAGGGGGCGGAGCGCTCTTCGTGGCGATCGATCCCCGCTCGCAGACCAATCTCTATGGGCTGCTCGAGGCCTGGGGAATTCATCTGGGCGAGGATGTAATCGTCGATCGGGCATTGGCGGTTTTCGGACAGGCAACGACCCCGCTCGCGGGCGAGTACGATGGCCGACATCCGATTACAAAGCTGCTGCGCGAGCCCACGCTCTTTCCGCTGGTGCGAAGCGTCCAAGTCGATGCGACAGCGAGTTCCGATTATTCCGTCCTCGCGAAGACGGGCGCCGATTCCTGGGCGGAACGCGACCTGGACAACTGGC
>CAWLAJ010000331.1:0-4360 GCA_963854795.1 Deltaproteobacteria bacterium UBA4427
CTGCCCGGTCGCGGCTAGCCAGGACTGGCAAGGGGCCGCGCGAAACTCAACTCGTGGCCGTCCGGATCCTTCAAATGAAAGTACCGCTCGCCCCAGGTGGCGTCGCGAGGCTCGAATTCCGGTATGAAACCGGACTCGACGGCGCGCGCATACATCGCATCGACATCGGCTACGTAGAAAATCGCTCGCCCCCAACCCTCGTACGAACCCGGGTCCTGGCGAAAGCCGAGATTGAGATAGCTCGAACCCACGCGAAAACTCGTGAAGTCTGCGGATTCCCCGCCGTAGAGCATTTCGAAACCCAGCGCCTCGTAGAAGCGAACGGCCTGCGCCATGTCGCGCGTCACAAAGGTCACTGCACTCAAGCTCTCGATCACTTCGTCGACCCCCAACTCACGATACGCGTCGGCGAGAACGCGATCAAGGTTGCGGGATCGCGCAGGACCGGCACTTTTGAGTAGTTCGGATATTTGGCTTCGAGCGCAGCGATGGCGTTCTTCGCTTCGTCACCGCGAAGCGAGTCGGGTCGAAGGATTTCCGCCGTGGCTTCGATCCGGATCCACCAGAGCTGTGTCCAATCCGAATGATATTCGTCCAGCAGGAGCGAGACTTCCGGACGAGCGAGCAGGTTGCGCACGCGAACCAGCTCGCCCTCTCCCTTGGGCTTTCCGTCCACCGCCGACCAGAGTCGACCCGCGCAGCGTGCGAACACGATCGGCACCTGATGAGGCCGCCCATCTTCTCCCTGACTCGCCAGACGAGCGATCGGCCAATTCGTAAGCCGTTCGTTGATCACGTCTGCCGCGAGTCGCATGGCACGAGATTAGCAGGATCACCGACTCGCGAGCGGACGCTACGATACGCGCACTGAGGTGAAACAAGGCGAAGAAGGGGAATTCATGGAACGCGTCGTGTCACTGCTTCCGAGTGCGACCGAGATCGTTTGCCGCCTGGGATTCGAACAGAGACTGGTCGGACGATCCCACGAATGCGACTTCCCCAGTGGCGTGAGCGCCCTCCCCGTTCTCACGGCCGCGAAGCTCGATGCACAGCGCCCCAGCCACGAGATCAACGACCGCGTCCTCGAACTCGTCCGAGACGGCTTGTCCGTCTATCGCATCGATGAGGTCCTCTTGCGTGAGCTCGAACCGACATTGATCCTGACCCAGGATCAATGCGAGGTCTGTGCCGCCAGCCTGCGGGAGCTCGAAGACGCCCTCGAAGAATGGATCGGCGCTCGACCCCAGGTGCTCTCCGTGAACCCGATGAAACTGTCGGAGGTCTGGAGCGACATCGAACGCGTGGCCGTCGCGATGGGCGAAGAGACCCTTGGAGGCGAGGTCAGTCGAGAACTCCAAGGCCGCGCGGCCGTCATCGCCGCGCGGGCGGCGGATGCGGATTTTCGACCCAGCGTCGCCAGCATCGAATGGATCGATCCATTGATGGCCGCGGGGAATTGGGTTCCCGAACTCATCGAGATGGCGGGCGGCCGAAATCTATTCGGCCAGGCCGGCGAGCATTCCCCCTGGCTCGACTGGACCGCGCTGCGCGACGCCGATCCCGACATCCTCGTCGTGATGCCCTGCGGCTTCGACATCCGTCGCATTCGCGCCGAACTCGAGCCGCTGCTCGGACAGCCGGGCTGGTCGGAGCTACGGGCTGTACGAGAGCAACGCGTCTACCTGACCGACGGCAACCAGTATTTCAACCGGCCGGGTCCGCGTCTGATCGACTCCCTCGAGATCCTCGCCGAGATCGTCCAGCCGGAGCTCTTCGACATTGCTCATCGGGGAACGGGCTGGCAGCCTCTCGACTTCAATTAGTGTGGATCAGTGTTGAGCGAGAAGTTCCCTGCCCTTGCGCATCTCGGGAATCACATCGTTGCGGCCGACGAACTCAGAACCGGAAGCCGAGCACGGCGGATTGTCGGAGCTCGGCGTACAGGCCATCGCGCGGATCAATGCACTCGGTGGATTGGTCGACGTTTCGCAACTGTCGAAGACGGCGACGATGCAAGTCCTCGCCTTGTCCACGGCGCCCTTCAAGGCCTATCTCTTCGACTCTTCCGACGAGGCCCTCGTCCTCGAGATTCGAGCTGCGCGCAAGACGGCCGGCCTCCGCGAAGACTACTACTACCCCTTCGAGCTCTACTGGGAGATCGAAGACACCGCGGTCCAGATGGCCTTCCTGCAAAGTGTCAGCGGCCTACTCGATTCCGTGGGCGTCGAGGAAGTGGTCAACCACATCGATTACATCGTGCAACGAATCGGGATCGATCACGTCGGAATCGGTAGCGACTTCAACCACGGCAGTGGAATCGACGGCTTCCTGGACGCCAGCGATACCCCGGACGTGACCAAAGCCCTGGTCGCCCGCAGCTATAGCCGGCAAGGCATCGAGAAGATCCGGGGCGGCAATTTGCTGCGCGTCTTTTGTGCCGCGCAGTCGTTGGCCGAATAGGGAATCGACGATCGGCGCAAACGCCTCACAGAATCGCGATGGAGCGACCGCATCGCCGTTACGATTTGGACTCCCCGGCAGCGACCTTCTCTTCCACACTGCGCACCTTGTCGTCCATGCTCTGGCTGCGGTCTGTGCGTGTGCCGAGTTTGATGGTCGTCGAAATTCGCGGTGCGCCCATCTCATGCACGGCCTCGTGGCAGAGCTTGATAGCAGCGAAGACCGCGTCCCATTCGCCTTCGATGTTGGTTCCGTTTGCGTGCAGGCGGGTTTCGAGGCCAGCGTCTGCCAGGACGCGTTCGCATGCGGCGATATAGGTCGACAGCGAGACACCCACACCCAAAGGCACGATGCATAGATCTACGATGACTTTCATTTTGTCTCCAATCCTCGCGCGGAACTGAAGAGTGGCGCACTCGGTTCCCGGCGGCATCTGGGCCGCCCGCATTCTGAGCATGCGCCGGATTGAATTCCCTGTCCTTCGCCGAGAGTCGGCAACGACCCACTCGTGAGGCGCGACACGAGTTCAGGTCATGTGGTTTGGCCTGCTCTACTGGCCCGACGGTCCGGACAAACCGCCCCAGGAGCACGTGGGCAAGATGGCGAATACCGCACTGATCGGCGACAACCACGGCATGTTCCATCAGGTAGGCCCCTTCGACCAGGGAACGCGACTCGTGACGCCGCGCGCCGAACTCGCCCGGGCCGACACCCTCTCGATCCCCGACATCGCGCGAATCATCGAGCGCGATCTCGAGGAAAGAGGCAGCGGCCAGAGATTCATCTCGATCACATCGAGGACGCCGGTTGCGTCGGCGCGATGTACGCGCTCTATCCAGAGGCGGTCCCCATCCACAAGAAGCCGTCGATATTCGACGCTGCGTGAGGATCGACCTGCCCCATTCTGATAGCCGACATCCGCGAACCGACTAACGCGCCTCGCGAACTTCCCCCAGCATCGGCACGAATCGCACGTCGACGATCTTCTTGCGTTTGAACCCGTCTTTGCGCCGCGTGTGGACTTCGAGTTCCTGCCGGAAGACGCCGACCGGAATCACGAGGCGACCCCCGATGCGCAGTTGGTCGAGTAGCGGCTGGGGAACGCGAGGGGCCGCGGCCGTCACGACGACCGCATCGAAGGGCGCGTGCTCCGGCCAGCCCGCGTAGCCATCGCCGATTCGCGTTTGGACGCGATCCCCATAGCCTTCGCCGTCGAGGATCTTGCGCGCCTGAATTCCCAAGGACTCGATGAGTTCGATCGAGTAGACGTCACATCCCATTTCAGCGAGAACGGCCGCCTGATAGCCCGAGCCCGTCCCGATCTCGAGCACTCGACACGGCGGATCCAAGTTCGCCAGCTCGCTCATCAGCGCGACGATGTAGGGCTGGCTGATCGTCTGCCCTTCGCCAATCGGATAGGGACGGTCGTCGTAGGCGTGCGTTGCATCGAGCCCCGGTACGTAACGATGGCGGCGAACGGTTCGCATCGCCTCCAGGACTCGCTTGTCGCGGATGCCTCTTGCCAAGAGCTGGTCTTCGACCATCGTCGCGCGCCTCCGAGCTAGATCGTCTTCTTGTGACGTCGCTGCGCGGTCCGCGCTGCCCGTGGACCCGCCGCAGGCAAACGCGAGCAGAAGGATCAGGCTGAACGAAACGGTTTGCAATCGTGTGCGCGAGGCGGCCTTTAGGTCGACTTCATGCATGGGGACTCCCGTGCTTCCTACTTTCCCGTCTGTGCCTCGTGCCACTGCTTGATCACTCCCATCCCATGCTTCAGATTGTAGAGGTCTTCGTGGTAGGAGAAGAGTCCGTCTCCGGCGTAGATCTTGTAGCTGGATCCCATCAATTCGTAGTGATTTCCATCGGCGCGAGTGCCAGGTAACCGGTTCCACCAGCCATA
>CAWLAJ010000332.1:0-4327 GCA_963854795.1 Deltaproteobacteria bacterium UBA4427
GCCGGACCGACGGTTGCCGGCATCCTGGTCGGGACGATCTTCTCGGCTGGACTCTCGCTCTCCGGGATCCCGCGAATCGAAGGCGTACATGTCGGTGTGGTGGGTTGCGCGCTCAACGCGTTGGTGGCCGTGCTCGGTTCGTTATGGACGAGCCGGCGGGAGCCGGCGTCGGCAGTCGAGGCGCAGAGGCTCGGGAGCTGAGACGCCGGGACTAGGCCTTTTACCAGCAAATTCAAATATTCAGACCCAGAGACTTCAAGGAGTTTGCGAGAGATTGCGGCTCAGATCCACAAGCCTCAAAGAAGTGGGCTCTCGGATCGGGCGTCCTGTGCTGGAGAGAATCATGCTTGCTGTGTTGGGATGGGCCTGTGTGGCCTGGACGGGTCTTGAAGTGGTGCGCCTCTGGCAGGCCACTCGACTTTCGCTTCGGGCGCTTCGGGCTCTTCGGGCTCTTCGGGCCGAAGAAGCCGATTCGGCTTCGCACGGACGGCATCCGAACACGCGGCGCTTTGCAGCCTGGGATGAGTAGGGCCCTCCGATTGTCGTCGATGATCTCGGTCACGGCTGAGCTGCCCCACCGCCCCAAGACTCCCGAAGGATCGCACAGCGACCTCCATCATCTGACCCCGGCCTCCAATTTCCCCGCTCTTCGCTAGTTTCAGTTCCGAATCCATGAGCCGATCGAAGTCCGCTCGGGACAGTGTCCCCGAGTCGTTCGGATGGCTCGTCTCGGGAAGGGACCTGGAGTTTGGCGTCGACCGAAACGAATCCGCTGCATCTCTTCGGGGCGCTTCCGCGCTTCGATCTCATCGAAGCGAGCCATGTCGAGGACGGCATTCGAAGTCTGATCGAGACGCTCTCGAACGAACTCGACGAACTCGAGCAGAATCTCGAGCCGACCTGGGCGGGGCTGATCGAACCCCTCGAGTCGATGGGCGAGCGTTTGGGTTATGCGTGGGGTCTCGTTGGCCATCTGATGGGCGTGAAGAACGGCGACGCGCTGCGCGAGGCGCATGCCGCCGTCCAGGGCGAACTCGTCGTCTTCGGATTGCGCCAGTCGCAGAGCCGCCCGCTTTTCGAGGGCCTCGAAACCCTGCGCGAAAGCGACACCTTCTCCACTCTCGAAGGGCCCCAGCGCCGCATCATCGAAAACCTTCTTCGTGAAACCAGGCATTCTGGCGTTGGCCTCGCGGAGGCACCGCGCGCTCGATTCAACGAGATCGCGGCAGAGCTCGCAGAACTCGGAACGAATTTCAGCAATCACGTTCTCGATGCGACGAACGCGTTCTCCTTCACGATCACCGATCGGGCTGAGATGGCGGGAATACCGGAGAGTCTCCTTGCGTTGACCGCACAAGATGCTCGGAGTCACGGCGCCGACGGCGCAAGCGCGAGCGAGGGTCCGTGGCGAATCACGCTCGATGCGCCGGTGTTGATTCCGTTTCTCGAACACGGCCAGAGTCGGCAGCGCCGCGAAGAGCTCTATCGCGCCTATGTCACCCGTGCCAGTACGGGCGACTTCGACAACACCAAGATCATCGAGAAGATCCTCGCGCTGCGACACGAGATGGCCGTCTTGCTCGGCTTCGAGAGTTATGCCGATCTCTCGATCGACTCAAAGATGGCGCCGAGCATCTTGGAAGTCGAAAATCTTCTCGAAGAGTTGCGATCGGCTTCGATGGCAGGGGCGCTCGGGGATCTTGCCGCCTTGAAGGAGTTCGCCGCAACGGAGTCCCAGAGCGGCGATGACTCTTCTGTGATTGGAACGCTCGAGCTGTGGGATGTGGCGTTCTACGCGGAGCGTCTTCGAGAGCAGCGTTTCGACTACTCAGAGGAGGCCTTGCGCCCGTATTTTCCGCTGCCCCATGTACTGGACGGGCTCTTCGCCCTGGCGAAGGAACTCTTCGGCGTTTCGATCGTTGACGCAGATGGTGAAACGTCGGTCTGGCACGAGGACGTTCGTTTCTTCCGTGTTCTGGGAGAGGGCGGCGAGCCGATCGCAGCCTTCTATCTCGATCCCTACTCGCGCTCGGGACAGAAGCGCGGTGGTGCGTGGATGGACGAATGCCTCGGGCGCAACGCCCGCACGCAGGAGCTGCCGGTGGCCTACCTCGTTTGCAATCAGACACCACCCGTCGACGGTCAGCCTTCACAGATGTCCTTCGACGAAATCTTGACGCTCTTTCACGAATTCGGTCATGGACTTCAGCATATGCTCACGCGCGTCGACTTCGCCCTGGCCTCGGGGATTCGCAACATCGAGTGGGACGCCGTCGAGCTGCCGAGTCAATTCATGGAGAATTGGTGTTATCACCGAGAGACATTGCTCGGACTTTCAGGACACGTCGAATCGGGGGATCGGCTGCCCGATGAACTCTTTGAAAAAATCGAGGCCGCTCGAACCTTCCGCGCCGCGAGTCAGATGTTGCGACAGATCCACTTTTCATCGATCGATCTGGCGCTTCATGCTCGGGATCTCGAGAGCGCGGGAGAAGACATCTTTTCGGTCCAGAGGCGCATCGCCAAGACCACGACCGTGATGCCGCCGCTCGACGAAGATCGATTTCTATGCAGCTTCGGGCATATCTTTGCCGGTGGTTATGCGGCCGGCTATTACAGCTACAAATGGGCTGAAGTCCTCTCGGCGGATGCATTCTCGGCGTTCGAGGAAGCGGGGCTCGACGATGCAGCGGCCGTCGCCGAGACGGGAATGCGCTTTCGCGAGACGGTTCTGGCCCTGGGCGGGGGAACGTCGCCAACCGAGGTCTTCCAGGCCTTTCGAGGTCGGGGTCCCTCGCCGGAAGCGCTGCTGCGGCATTCTGGTTTGAGTCCGGAAGCGAGCTGATGGCCGTGACCGCCGGCGGCTGGCGCCCCGTCTATCGCGTCGTCTGTCGGATTCCGGCCGGGCAGGTGGCGACCTACGGACAGGTCGCGGCCCTTTCCGGGATGCCGCGTGCCGCTCGCCAGGTGGGATGGGCGCTGTCTGCTCTCCGTGAGGAAGATGACGTACCCTGGCATCGTGTGATCAATGCGCAGGGCGAGATCAGTCCACGCGGTGGCCCCGAGATCGTCGACCTACAGCGGTCGCTTCTGGAGTCCGAAGGAGTGATATTCAATCCGCGCGGACGCATCGATCTCGAGCGCTTCGCGTGGGCGCCGGGTCGGCGGAAGAATGGTTCGAAACAGGGGCGAGTGCCGTCTGACAAGGCAGCGCCGAAAACGAAGTCGCAAGACAAGTCGCGAAGGAAGAGAGGAAGAACCCGATGATCAAGCTCGCAATCGACTTCGAGAACCCGGGCAAAGAGTGGTGGGAGAGTGGCGGTCGTGAACTGTGGGAGTCCATTACCGAGGCCTTCGACAACAACGACGTGGCCGTTGACGACTCGATCGCAGAATCCTGGCTGGCTGCGGCAGCACAGATTCCCGGCTGGTTGGGTGGCCCGGAGTGGGCACCTCATCCGGTCTGCCTCAAGCAAGTCGACGAGGATGAGATCGTTTGAAAGCCGCCTCGTTCCGCCTGCCGGAACAGTCGATCGTTCCGACGCTCGCTCAGAAAGTCGAAGCCGCCGGCGGCCGATTGATCGTGGTCGGAGGCTGGGTTCGCGATTGTCTGAACGAGGACTCGAGCAACGATCTCGATCTCGAGATTTTCGGGCTGAGCCGGGACCAGATCAGCGAACTGCTCGCACCTTTCCACTTCTCGAAGCCGGTGGGTCGGCAATTTCCGGTCTGGCGTGAAACCCGGCAGGGCATCGATGTGGCGTTTCCCCGAGCGGCCGCTCGTCCCGGGCCGTCCAATTCTCGCGAAGCACTCGAGTCGGCTTTTCGCGAGGCGAGTCGACATCGTGACCTCACCATCAATGCCATCGGTTGGGACCCGATCGCAAACGAATTGATCGACCCGTGGAAGGGGCGCCGGGATCTCGAAGCTCGGCGACTTCGCGCGGTCTCCGAAGAGACCTTTGCCGATGACCCGCTGCGCGTAATTCGAGTGGCCAGGCTGTGTGCTCGCTTTGACGCCAGCGTCGACGATGGCCTCGAAGGACTCTGTCGTGGGATCGATCTGGACGGGCTCGCGCCAGAGCGGATCGCGCGGGAGTTGTGTCGCATCCTCTGTGAGTCCCCGATGCCCTCGATTGCCTTCGGGTTCCTGAAAGCCGTCGATCAGCTTCGCGTCTTCGCTCCGATCGAGGCCCTTTGCGGTGTCGGACAGGATCCACATTGGCATCCGGAAGGCGACGTCTTCGTACATACCTGTCTGGTCGTCGATCGCGCCGCCGCGATCGCACGCGAGGAGAAGCTGGCCTTCGCCTCACGAGAGCTTCTG
>CAWLAJ010000333.1:0-4275 GCA_963854795.1 Deltaproteobacteria bacterium UBA4427
CGATCTCGCCGGAGGCCAGACGAGCCCAGTAGTCGTCGAGCTCCGCGCGGACCACCGGCGCCAACAGGTAGAGGGCCAGCATGTTCGCGAGCGCCATCGCGAAGATCATCGCGTCGGAGAAATCGAGAATTGCGTCCAGCTGCGTCGTACAGCCGAGAACGACCGATGAGCAGAAGATCAGGTTGTAAACGGCCTTCACCCCTTTCGTTGAGCCGAAGAGGTAGATCCAACCTTCGAGTCCATAGTAGGACCAGGCGATCATGGTCGAGTAGGCAAAGAGCATGACGACGACGGCGAGCGGAATCGGAAACCAGGGAATGACACTGGCGAACGCGGAGGAGGTCAGCGTGACTCCGCTGATGCCTTCGAACGGGACCGTTGGATCATAGACCGTGACCGTGATGACGAGAGCGGTGATCGAACAGACGACGATGGTGTCGATGAAGGGCTCGAGCAGAGCGACGAATCCCTCGGTTACGGGCTCATTCGTTCGAACGGCCGAATGGGCGACCGAGGACGAGCCGATGCCGGCCTCGTTCGAGAAGGCCGCGCGTCGGAAGCCGAGGATCAGCACGCCGAGCATTCCGCCTGTCGCTCCTTCCGGGCTGAACGCGCCGGTGATGATCTGTGAGATGGCGGTGGGAATCTTTTCTGCGTTGACCGCAATGACGAAAAGTCCCGTCGAGATATAGAGCAGCGCCATGAAAGGGACGATGGTGCTCGCGACCCGCGCGATGCTTCGAATTCCGCCGACGATCACGACGCCGACGACGGCGGCGATCGCGAGTCCGAAGAGCCATCCGCGTTCGGCAAAGAAGCTCGCGTCCCCACCCGTGACCGTCACGAATTGAACGTAGGCTTGATTGGATTGGAACATGCTGCCTACGCCGAGCGTGCCGACGATGATGCAGATGGCGTAGTAGACGGCCATGACCTTGCCGAGTCGCGGAAGATTGCGTTCACGCAAGCCCTGGTCCATGTAGAACATCGGTCCACCCGAGATGCTGCCGTCCGGATTTTCCTGTCGGTATTTCACGCCAAGAGTACACTCGGCGAATTTGGAGGCCATGCCCAAGGCGCCGGCGACTAACATCCAAAAAGCCGCGCCCGGTCCGCCGACGGAAATCGCGACGGCGACATGGGCGATGTTTCCGACGCCGACGGTTCCGGAGATTGCCGTCGCGAGAGCTTGAAAATGTGAGACTTCGCCGGGATCGTCTGGATCGGTGAAGTCTCCTCGAACCAGTCGGAGCGCATGGCGGAATCCGCGAATGCTGATGAATCGCAGATAGAAAGTGAAAAAGGCGGCACCTGCGACGAGCCATAGAACGATCAATTGGAGGTCGGTCCCGCCGACGCGAACCGAGAAGAAGATCAGATCCGCGAAGGCCTTGGCGATCGGCGCGAAGGCCTGGTTGATCGACTCGTCGATGCCCATCAGAGATCTCGACGGGTCGTCGCGATCGCCCGCGGAAGGGAGGCATGGTCTTGGCGCGACAAATCAGAGTCCTCGTCGCGGTTGGCCATTCGTCTCCTCAGCGTGATCGAGGGGTGTCGTGCGACCGGCGACGACGGAGAGGATGATCCTTCGACAGGTGCCGGCGCCCTGATGGTATAGTCTACTCTCTCCACGAAATTGAGGTCAACGATGAATCGCAGCGAAGATCTGACACGGCTCGATCTAGAGAGCCTCTGGCATCCGCTCCGGCAACATCGAGGCATCGCCGCGGACATGCCTCGCCAGATCGTATCGGGCGATGGCGTCTTCTTGACGGATTCCGACGGTCACCGCTTGTTGGATGGTGTCGCTGGAATCTGGTGTGTGAACGTGGGGTACGGTCGAGAGGAGCTGGCCGATGTCGCGCGCGAGCAGATGGCTCGCTTGCCCTACTTACCCGGAACGTTTACCCACGCGAGCGGCGCCGAACTCGCCGGAAAATTGACCGAAATGCTCGGTTACGCGAGCAAGGTCTTCTTCACGAATAGTGGCTCTGAAGCCAACGAAGCCGCTTTCAAGGTCGCGCGCCAATACCACGCCCAGACGGGGTCTCCCGGCCGTTACAAGATCATCGCTCGATACCGCGGGTACCACGGCAACACGCTCGGTGCCCTCTCGGCCACGGGTCAGGCCGAGCGGAAGTTGGACTATGGGCCCTTCGTACCGGGTTTCATTCACATTGACGCGCCCGATTCCTATCGCGTGAGTCACGATTGTGCCGATCAACTCGAGCGGGCGATCGAGCGCGAGGGGCCGAGCACGGTTGCGGCCTTCATCATGGAGCCGATCATTGCCGGCGGTGGCGTCCTGATTCCACCCGATGACTATCTGACCCGAGTGCGCGAGATCTGTGATCGCCATGGCGTGTTGTTGATCGTCGACGAAGTCGTGACGGGCTTCGGTCGCACGGGAATTTCTTTCGCGCACAAGCGCGCCGCGATTCGCCCGGACCTGCTGACCCTTGGTAAAGGCATTGCGAGCGGTTACCAGCCGCTTGCCGCGTTGGTGGCCACGCAGGAAATCTTCGAAGCCTTCGAAGGAGAGCCGGGTGATCTCCGACATTTTCGCCACATCAATACCTATGGAGCTCATCCCGTCGCAACCGCGGTGGGTCTTCGCAATCTCGAGATCTTGCAGCGCGAGGAACTCTTCGATCAGACGGCAAAGGTCGGCGACGCGCTGCTCTCTCGCTTGCGCGGATTGGAAGACCATCCCAAGGTGGGCCAGGTACGCGGTCGGGGGTTGCTGATCGGGATCGAACTCGTTGACGATAAAGAATCGAAGGAACCCATGGCGTCCGCCGAGGCTGGGAAGGTGGTCGCGCGATGCGCGAGCGATGGAGTCCTGATTGGCCGCACGGCGAACACGACACCGGGCTTCGACAACGTACTCATGTTGGCGCCCCCCTACGTGATCGCCGAGGAAGAGACGGATCAGCTCGCCTCGACCGTCGAAAACGCCATCCGAGAGGAATTGTAGGTCCTGCGTGAAGGTCCTCTCTCTCAACTGCGGCAGTTCTTCACTCAGGTGGGGACTCTTCGACGGCAAGACGAAGAGCGAGCTCGATTCAGGGCGCCTCGAAGAGGCCGATGATTCGAATGAGAGTTGGCAAGAGATCATGTCCGTTCTCGCTGGGCTCGGTCCGCAGGCCATCGGGCATCGCGTCGTTCATGGCGGTGAGCGCTTTTCCGAATCCGCACTGATTGATGAGGATGTCATCGCGGCGATCGAAGCGTCCGTTCCCCTCGCACCGTCGCATAACCCGCGATGTCTGCGAGGCATTCGGGAGGCGCAGAAGATCTTCCCCGATCTTCCGCATGTCGCCGTCTTCGATACGGCCTTCCACCAGTCGATGCCCGCGCACGCCTATCTCTATCCGATTCCCCTCGAGTTCTATGAACGCGATCGCATTCGACGCTACGGCTTCCACGGCACCTCCCATCGTTTCGTGTCCGAACGCGCCGCGGAGCTACTCGACATGTCGAGCGATCAGTGGACGGGCGTGACCTGTCATCTCGGCAACGGATGTTCGATTGCGGCGGTGCGAAATGGTCGAGCCGCAGATACATCGATGGGCTGGACACCGCTCGAAGGGCTCATGATGGGGACGCGTTCGGGGGATCTCGACCCCGCGATCGTCCTCGAGCTGGCTTCTCGAAGCGAACTCGGAGTCGACGGCGTCCTTCATCTACTGAATAACGAGTCCGGTCTGCTCGGAATCTCGGGAGTCTCGAGTGATCTGCGCGCGGTCGAGAACGCAGCGGAATCGGGCTCCACGCGCGCGCGACTCGCCCTCGAGATCTTCGCCCATCGAGTTCGACGAGGGATCGGCGCGGCCCTCGGAGTTCTGGGCGGCGCAGATGCAATCGTATTCACTGGAGGAATTGGCGAGCATTCTGCCGCGATGCGCGAACGAATCGCCGGTTCGCTCGGTGGCCTCGGCGTGTCTCTCGACTCGGAAGCCAATGCCGATTGCACGGGGCGTGAGAGTCGGATTTCTCTCGCCGATTCGAAGATCGCTGTCTTTGTCATCCCATCGCAAGAGGAGTGGTTGATCGCACGCGAGACCGAAGCGATCGCGACTCTCGCTAGATCCGAGGATTCCTCGCAAGCTCCATGACGCGACGTCCCTGTTCCGTGTTTCGCAGATCTTCCTGAAGCGTTCGAAAGGTAATGCTGGTTCGCTGGCCGACGATGTCGTAGGCGAGAATGGCGTGTTCCCAATCGAAACGGGCAGATCCGTAGATCGCGACGAGCGATCGTGCGGGGAGGGGAAC
>CAWLAJ010000334.1:0-4268 GCA_963854795.1 Deltaproteobacteria bacterium UBA4427
CGCGTCGCGCTCGTCACCGGTGGGACCTCGGGAATCGGAGAAGCCACTGCCCACGCTTTGGCACGATCGGGTGCGCGCGTAATCCTCGTCGGTCGTCGCGTCGATCGCGGGGCAGCCCCGGCTACATCGTGGCGAAACACGGCGTTCTCGGCCTCACACGCCAGGCCGCGGTGCAATCCGTTGGCGATCGCATTCGAGTCAATGCCGTGTCGCCGGGTCCGACTCGAACAGAAATCTCGGACGCGCTGGTCGCCCAGGGATCGGAAGTCGTTCGCGCAGCGCTGGGCTCCCTCAATCCCACAGGCAAATTCGTGACCGTCGAGCAGGTCGCGCAAGCCGTCGTCTATCTCTGCTCGGATGCAGCCTCTATGATCAACGGACAGGACATCGTGCTCGATGGGGGCCAGCTGGCTAGCCTCTAGCCGGAGCATTCGATCCAGGAGACGCCGATGAGTCGTGTACACGCCCGAGCCAACGTCGTTCATAAACCCGCCCCGGTGGCAGCCCGACCGATCACGGCGGAGCGATACATCTCGACAGACTGGCTCGCGCGAGAGACCGATCGCATCTGGCCGCACGTATGGCTCTTCGCCTGTCTCGAAAGGGACCTGGCCGAAGCCGGCGATTATCGCGTTTTCAACATCGCCGACGAGTCGATCCTCATCACGCGAACCGAATCCGGTGAGCTGAGCGCGTTCTTCAACGTCTGTCAGCATCGCGGAGCGCGCGTGATCGTCAATGACCATGGCTGGGTCAAGAGCTTCGTGTGTCCCTATCACGGGTGGACCTACGGCTACGACGGCCATCTCGATCATGTGCCTGATCTCGAACGCTTCACCGGCGGCATCGACTGCAAGGCACGGTCGCTGCGCCCCGTTCGCGTAGACGCCGCGGGCGGGTTGGTGTGGATCTGCATGGACCCGGAAGCGCCACCCCTCATCGACTTCCTCGGCGAAGCCTGGGATGCGGTCGCCGCCTATCACCTGGAAGACATGACGCTCTACGAGGATCAAACCGTCGAACTCGATTGTAATTGGAAGGCCGTCTTCGACAACTTCGGCGAGCTTTATCATGTCGACCACATCCATCCTCAGCACAAATCTCTCTTCGATTGCCCGACGGCCGAGAACCATCTCTTCGACCATGGCCACACCGGCGTCGTGATCGACGGCCACACGATCAATACGCGTATGCCGATTCCGACGACGCCCAATCCCTATCTGAAGGGACAGCTGCGTATGTTCGGCGGAGACCCCGAGGCCTACGATGACCGCGTGCTCGATATTCGGAAGGACATTCCGCGTCTGCGTCGTGAGGCCGGGCCGAGGCTCGGTTGGTGCTACGACGAAATGTCGGACCTGCAGCTGAGCGATATCGAGCAGTACAATTTATTCCCCAACACCATGATCACGGTCCAACCCGACGACGCGATCGTGATGCGCGCGCTCCCGCACCCGACCGATCCCAACAAATGCTTCTGGCACAAGTTCACCTTTCGCAGACAACCGCAAGCCGAGGTCGCCGCGCGGGCAGGTGTCCCATTCGAGCCGCACAATCCCGCCGACGTCGCCGACGTGCCCCGCCCGGAACACGACCATTTCACCCAAGACGACATCATCGCCGGAAGAAAATCCATGACGATCACCATCGACCAGGACATACATCTCATTCGCGATGTCCAGGCTGGCATGCGATCTCGAGGCTTCCGCGACACCAGGCTCTGCGACGACGAGGTCCGGGTCCAGCACTATCACGATTGGTTGGATCATTGGATGGGGGTGCGAAGCGAATGACGACGCCCCTCATACCCAGAGGACTCGGCACGATTCGCCAGACCGCCTACCTGGCCGAGGACATCGAGAGGCTCCCCGACGCTTTTTGCCGCGTTCCTATCGGACTAAAGCGACCGCTCTCGCCGTCGTGCGTTCACGAAAAGCTTCGAGGGTGAAGGCCGGATCGGCCTTCGTCGGCTCCTGCGAGTAACAAACCGTGTCGTAGAAATCGCGCAGCGCCGCCACTCGCCCATCGCAGATCTCCATCACCCCCGTGATGTGCGGCGTCATCAAGTCAGCGCCTGAGGCGGCCCAGTGGTGGTCGATCCTTTCGGTAAAGACGACCCCGTTGCCTGCACGCTCGCCGCGTCGACTTGCGATATGGAGCAGGTCCACGCTGAAATGAGTCATGTCCGCCAAGAGCGGCAACTCGGTCGCGAACCCTCCTTTCGCCATCAACGCCAGAACCTCCGTCTGGCCACGGAGCGTCGGCAGACCGCTATTGGCCCAGACGAAATCCTTCGTACAGAGATCGCTCACCCGCGTCGCGAAGTCGCCATCCTCGATTGCCATCAGAAGCCGCAGTGCCAGGCGCTCGTCGTCGTTCAACGCCACATCGAGATCGATCATGCTTTCCTCCCGCGCGGGTGCGTGGCCGACCCATGCATGGTTCCGCCTGGCGCCTCGACGAGCATACCTTGATTCCAGACGTCCTCACCCGCACAGATCGTGCGGCAGACCAGTGGTCGACGTCACCGGATCGCGTCCGGCAGATGTCCGACTCGCATCGCCCGCAACATTGGATAGGCTACGCGGGAGTGATGAGGAGAAAACCATGTCCGCGAACGCCGAGAACCGAGCCGACCTTTCCGACATCCAGCTTTCCAGCCCGGAAACGCTGATCGATCCATGGGAAACCTATCGACGCCTCAGGGACAACGCGCCGGTGTTTCGCGCAAGAGACCTCGGGCTGACGATCGTCACGCGGTACGACCTGATCATGGAAGTGCTCAAGGATCCGGAGACCTACTCGAACGCGTCGCCCTTCGTCGCAGAAGTGCAGATCCAGAGCTTGCTTGCGGCGCCCCCCGATATCCAGAAAGAACTCATCGCACTCCAGGCTGATCGCGTGCCGCAGGCGAATACGCTCCTGACCGCAGATCCGCCCGTCCACAACCGCTATCGATCGCAGGTGAGCGGACTCTTCTCCGCCGGGCGTGTTAAGAAAATGCAGCCCTATGTGGATCAGATCATCGCGGAGGCCATTGACGGCTTCATCGACCAGGACGTTCCAATCGACTTTGCCCAGAACTTCGCCTTTCCAGTGCCGTTGCGAATCATCGCCGATCGGCTTGGCGTACCTGCTGAAGATCGCAAGTTCTTCGACGAGGCCGCGACGGCCATGGCCTCACTTCTGCGAATGAAGACGCCGCCGCCGGATGAGATGCTGCGACGCGCGAAGCAGAACAAGGAATTCGAAGAGTACATGATCGCTCTCGTCGAGAAGCGGCGAATCGATCCGAAGGAAGACTTGTGCAGCGCGCTGGGCGCTGCCCGGCTCGAGGACGAGGATCGCGCCTTCAACCCCGGTGAGATCTGGAGCATCTTGTCCCAGTTCCTCGTGGCGGGGCACGAGACAACGACGAGTACCTTCGGATTTGCGATGGAACTGCTGTGCAGGAACCCGAAGGTCCAGGACCGGATTCGCGGAGATGAAAAGCTCATCCGCAATTTCGTCGAGGAAGCGCTTCGACTCGAAGCGCCCGTGCAGGGATTGCCGCGGCTCGTGACTCGTGACACCGAACTCGCGGGCGTGCCGCTCAAAAAGGGCGAGACGTTGATGCTGCGCTACGGCGCGGGAAACCGCGACGAGCGACAATTTCCGAACCCGGACGAGATCGATCTGGACCGACCGCACCCGGGCGCCCATCTCTCCTTTGGATCGGGGACCCACTACTGCCCGGGCGCCCCGCTCTCCCGCCAGGAACTCAACCGCGGAATTCTCGCCATCTTGGACCGAATGGAGAATTTCCGCCTTTCGACGGAACATCCGGCGCCGAAACCGGAGCCCAGCTTGATCCTACGGAATCTCCCAGAGCTCTGGATCGAGTTTGACCGGCGCAGCTAGTCGTTCTGGGAGCGACAGCAGGCCAGTGACTCGAATATTCGTGGTTAAATAGACCCATTCTTCGCATTTCCAATGATTCCCGGATGACCAATCGGCGATCGGCCTCTGAGCGGCCCTGAGACGCATTCATTCTGAAGGGAATCCCTGAGGTCGGAGAACCCCTGAACGCCCCGGAGAACCAGTTCTGCCTGGCCTGAACGATAAATTTGACACGTGTTCTTATTTTGATCTCATCGCGCCGTCAGGTTTCGCCGCCGCCATCGCAGACGGAGTCCTCTGCGCGATGAGAGAACGGTCGAAAACACGCCTACCGCGTCTTCGCCCAGAGCTGCTCTCGCGATGAAAGAATCTGATTCATCCAGCCGACC
>CAWLAJ010000335.1:0-4230 GCA_963854795.1 Deltaproteobacteria bacterium UBA4427
AGTCCGATGTCATCGCAACGAGCGAGACTGCCCGAGAAGAGCGAGAGCTGGGATCATTTGCGCGAACGTCTGACCGCGTTGGGCGCCGACGATGTGGATTGGCGGAACAAGAAAACGGCGGTCTATGTCTTTCATCCCGGCGAAGACGTTCTCGACGTCGCGAAAGAAGCCTACGCGCTGTACCAGTCGGAGAACGCGCTGGGACCGGCGGCCTTTCCCAGCCTGCGACGAATGGAAGAGGAAGTCGTCGGCATCGCCTTGAACCTCTTTCATTGTCCCGAAGACGGCGACGAGACGGGAGCGGGCAACATGACCTCCGGCGGGACCGAGAGCATCATTCTCGCCACCAAATCGTGTCGCGACGCCGCCTCCGACAAGGGCGTGGATGTCCGCGGGGCGAACCTCGTCGTTCCACGAACCGCGCATCTCGCCTTCGACAAGGCGGCCCACTATCTGGGTCTCGAGATCCGGCGGATCGACGTCCAAGGCGATTTCCTGGCCGACCCCGCGGCGATGCAAGCCGCCATCGACGAGCGCACGATCATGATGGTCGGTTCGGCGCCCTGCTTTCCCTATGGACTGGTCGATCCGATTCCCGAACTCGCGCAAATCGCTCTCGAGCAGGGCATCTGGTTTCACGTCGATGCCTGCGTCGGTGGCTACCTCAATCCCTTTGCCGAGCTCGAGGGCGTCGAGCTGCCGGAATGGGACTTTCGCGTCGACGGCGTCCGCACGATCTCGGCGGACCTCCACAAATATGGCTATGCGGCGAAGGGTGCTTCGACGATTCTGCATCGTTCGACCGAGCAGCACGCCTATCAGCTCTTTTCCGAAGACAACTGGCCAGCCGGCGCGATGACGACACCGACGGTGGCGGGGACGCGACCCGGTGGTGCGATCGCTTCGGCCTGGTCGGTGCTCCATTACCTGGGCGTCGAGGGCTATCGCGTGCGGACTCGTCGAATCCTCGCGGCTCGGCAGCGCATCAGCAAGGGCGTGGAAGATCTTGGCCTGCGCGTTTTCGGCGACCCGAGATTGGCATTGATTTCCTTTGGACCGGTCGACGGCGATGAGCTCTCGATCTTCGGGGTCTGGAAGGGCATGCACGATCGCGGTTGGTTCAGTGGGGTCGTCCAGAATCCAAACGGCATCCACATGATGTTGTCGCCTTCTCACGATGAAGTAGCCGACACCTATCTGAAGGACCTCGAGGCGTCGATTGCGGCGGTTCGGGCCGGCGATGGAACAGCGGAGGCTGCACCGGCGCGCTATGCGTGAACGGCCCCTGCCAGGTGATAGTGCTGCATCATGGCCCTCCGAATAACACTGCGACTTCGTCACGCGCCTCGACTCGTCCAGGCGGCCTTCCCGGTTTCTTGGCTACTGCCCTCAATCCTGGTCGCGTCGCTGGTGGGTTGTCCGAATAACAACTCATCGGGCTCTGGTCCTGGGGTGCCTGCCCCGGCGCTCGACCTCGCGGACGTCGCCGCTGTCACCCCTGGACTGCTTCGCGTACACGGCTCCGCTGGCAACGGAGGCTTCGGTCTGCCGGTTGCCGGCGGTCACGATGTCGACGGGGACGGCGAAACGGATATCGCCTTCGCCGCCATGCGCGCCAGCCCGCTCTCCCGCAACAATGCTGGCGAGGTCTACCTCGTGTTTGGCGAAGGTCTCATGTCGGGGACTCTCGATACGGCCGTCGACGACGCGCGCATCCTCCACGTTTACGGCTCGGCTCCTCTCGAAAACGCCGGCAGCGAAGTCTGGATCGACGACGTGACCGGCGATGGTGTGGCCGATCTGTTGATCGCCCGCCAGAACTTTACGCCGGTGGCCGATGCGATGCGTGTGGGAGCCGGCGCCCTTTCGATCATCAGCGGCGGAAGCGAACTGGCGACGCTGGCCGCCAGCTTCACGCCGATCGACCTCGGGTCGCCTCCGATGGGCATCACGATCTTGACGCTGGTTGGCGCTGAAAGAACCGGGCGACTGGGCATCTGGATTCGAACCGGGGACGTGACGGGCGATGGGATTGCGGATGTCCTGGTCGGTGCCGATCAGGAGAACACGGCGGGCGAAGCCGATAGCGGAGCGGTCTATCTGGTTCGCGGCGGAGCCCATCTGGGCGTCGGCGGCGTGATCGACCTGGCCAATTTCGGATTCACCTCGCTCGCCGGCGATCTTGCGAAAATTACGCCGCCGCCGGGTTCGAGCGAATATCATTTCGGCGCGACATGCCAGATTGGCGATCTCGACGGCAATGGTCGCGGCGAGGTGATGATCGCGGCGACGCTCAACCGAGCGGGGGCCACGCTTGCTTCGGGCGGCGGCCCGGCCCACGGCACCGGCGGTGCACCGCGCGGCGTCCTCTATATCGCCTGGGACGACAACTTCCTGGGAAATCCCTGGAGCGCCGGACTTTCCTTCTCGATGGATGTCACGCCGGGTAGCTCGAGCATCATCGGCGGCGGGGTCCGCAACATCTCCTTCGGCGAGGAAATCCTGGGCGGTCTCGACTTCGACGATGATGGATTCGCGGACCTCTTCGTCGGGGACATCTTCGGTGATGCGACCCTGGATCAGACGCGCCGGTTTTCCGGCAGCGGACATATCCTCTACCGCGCCGAGTCTCTCCGCAACGCTCCGGCCTTTGATCTCGACACGCCGCCGATGGGCCTGCAGCAGACGACCTTCATCGGTCCAGAAGTCGGTTCCATCTCGTCGGATACTGCGCTGCAGGGCGATTTCGATGGCGACGGATATTCGGACATCGCATTCAGCTCACCGCACGGCGACGCGGCCGGGCGCCACGAAGCGGGCATCATCCACATTGCCCATGGCCAGAGTGGGCGCTTCCCCGAGCGTGTGGATCTACGCGCCGGCGAAAACCCGAATCCGAGCGAAATACGCATCACCGAAGTCTATGGCGTGAAGGCCCACGATGTTCTTTGCTACAGCGCTGCAAGCGGCGACTATGATGGCGACGGGATCGACGACCTGATCGTGAACGAGATGCTAGGCGAAGGGCTCGCCCCGGGAACGAATGATGTCGGCAACCTGATCGTGATCAGCGGTACGCTGATTCGTGATCTCCCCTGAGCCACGGGAACACGAGCGGCGCTTCACGAAACGCGATCCTCGGACGAGCCGAGATCACCCAGCGACAGGCCGAGTTTCCAGACGTAGACCAATCCAACCACGGTGATTGGGAACCAGCTGGCGAAGAAATATCCGAACGCAAAGGCCAGCGCCGGCGCCGCGGCAGCACCGTAGATGTCGCGCACGGCAAATAGCGCGGCCGCTTGGAAGGTTCCCAGAAATCCGGGTGCGGCCGGCAGGGCGACACCGAATCCGACGACCGCGGTCGTGAACAGGGCGGACACGTACCCGGTGTCGATTCCGAACGCGAGCATTCCGAGCCAGAAAGACAGCGCGTGCCAGGCCCAGAAAACAAAGCTCCAGCCGAACCCCAGGATCACGAGCTTTGGATCCCGCAACACGGTGAGCGAATCCAGAAAGGATCCGAGGGCACCGAGCAGGGGCGCGCGCACCCTGCTCGGAAGAATTGCGGACGTAGATTCGGCGACGCGTACGAAGGGTCCCGGAAGCGCCACCGCCAGGATCAGCGCCGCCAGAATCACCAACACCGCCAACGTTCCCGCCTTGAGCACGAGACCGCCCCAGCCATCCGCGAGCGCACCGCTATCGGGAAACCCCGGAAGCAAGACGGGCACGACCAGAAACGTCAACAACACGACGGCGTCCATGAATCGTTCGACGACGACTGAACCGAATGCCCCGCTCGGACTCACCGGCTCGAGTCGGCTGAAGACCCAGGCCCGGGCGAATTCTCCGACGCGCAGGGGAAGCAGGTTGTTGGTCATGAAGTGGATGAACATCGCGGCGATTCGTGAACCGAGCTTCGTGTCGGGCTTCACAGCCGCCAACAGAATCTTCCAGCGAATGGCTCGAATGACACATCCTGTCGTGGCTACGAACGCAGCCGCGAGCAGCAACGTTGCATTTCCCTCGCGGATCGCTTCGAAGACTTCCGACAGCGCGACGCCGGATAGCGTCCACCACAGAAGAGCCCCGGTCACAGCGATGCCGAGGAGGATCTTTCCCCAATGATTCACGATTCCCTCTCTATCCGGTTCCCGGCGCGATCGCACGAGCCATCGATCTTGCGATCGAGCGTGACTCGCAGCAGGTCGGCCCGTCATTCTTGTC
>CAWLAJ010000336.1:0-4187 GCA_963854795.1 Deltaproteobacteria bacterium UBA4427
CTTCGGGACGAGGCGGAGAAGCTGGCGGGCCGAGTCGGCGCGCGCGGGCGCGAAGGGAACGCGGGCTCGCTGTCGGCCATCGAGCCCGACCAGGAGCTCTTGTCGGCGCTCGTCAATCTTGGCTACCCGACGAGTCGGGCGGAGCGAGTGGTCGTTGCCGCTCTCGAAGAAGCGGCGCCGGAATCGAGCCTCGAAGAATTGATCCGAGTTGCACTGCGCCGGTTGGCGCGCTGAAGTTCGGCCCGAGCACGAAGACACAGAGGGCCCAGCCCGAACGTCAAGATCAGACAAGCAAGACCAGGAGAGGGGGGACGAAGTTGGAGCGAGGAGAACTCAGTCTGGATCAGCGGCCCGACGAGCGCAGCGCCGAGGAGTCGCTGCGACCCCAGAGTCTCGACGAGATGATTGGACAGTCCCGGCTTTGCGAAAATCTCAGCGTCTTCGTTCGCGCGGCTCGTGAGCGCGGTGAACCGCTCGATCACGTCTTGTTTCATGGTCCGCCCGGACTCGGAAAGACTTCACTCGCACGGATCGTGGCCCATGAGCTCGAGGCGCAGTTTCGGGCGACCAGTGGCCCCGCAATCGAGCGCCCGGGAGATCTGGCGGCCCTGCTCTCGAACGTCGAGCCCGGCGAGGTCCTGTTCATCGACGAGATCCATCGCCTCTCGCCGGCCATCGAAGAGATTCTCTACCCGGCGATGGAGGACTTTCAGCTCGATCTCCTGATCGGCGAAGGTCCCACCGCGCGTTCGATTCGACTCGATCTGCCGAAATTCACGCTGGTCGGCGCAACCACGCGGGCCGGCTTGTTGACCTCGCCACTTCGCGATCGTTTCGGATGGTCCGCGCGGCTCGAGTATTACCCGGTCGAGGATCTCGAGAGAATCGTGGGTCGTACCGGTGGGCTGCTCGATCTCGAACTCGAGCCCAAGGCGGCGCATGAAATCGCCCGTCGCGCACGGGGAACCCCCCGGATCGCCAACCGCTTGCTTCGGCGCGTTCGAGATTTTTCTGCGGTTCGCGATGGCGACGCGAGCTTCGTCAAGCTCGACACCACGCGCTTCGCCCTGGGAAGGCTCGGTGTCGACGAAGCCGGCTTCGATGGACTCGATCGACTCTTCTTGACGACGTTGGTCGAGAAATTTGGTGGGGGGCCCGTTGGGCTGGAGACCCTGGCGGCCGCCGTCGGCGACGACAAGGGAACCCTCGAAGACGTCGTTGAGCCCTATCTGATTCATTGCGGGTTCATCACTCGAACACCGCGGGGTCGCGTGGCGACGCCCCACGCCTACGCGCATCTCGGGATCCCAGCGCCGTCGGCTACATGATCAGGACTTGCTGCGCGCTGGCGCGCTGTCGAAACGTCCTGTCCCAGCGCGCAATATGTTCATGGGAAGCCGGGATCTCGACCTGTCCCATGCGCCCGAATTGAAGTGCAGCGGCCAGCGTGCAGTCGGCGATACTCGCTGCGTCGCCCATCAACATGGGGCGTCCATCCGCCAACCGTTCATTGACCCGATCGAGAAGGTGGGAGAGTTGTTCGCGACAATGAGCGGCGACTTCGGGATTGGGGGGTAGCCCAAGCGGAGACACGGTCGCGTGGACGATCTCGACGATCGGGCGAAGAATGCCGATCTCGACGATGCGGTCCCACTCGCGCGTTCGAGCGCGGGCGGTCGCGTCGGTCCCGATCATCGAGGGCGTGGGAGCCAACTCTTCCAGATACTCGATGATCGCTGAAGATTCAGTGAGGTACTCGCCGTCAGCGATTTCGAGAACGGGGAGTTTTTCGAGCGGATTGCGAAGGCGATGTCGTGGGGAATTCTGTTCCTTCTCGCGCAGGTTCACCGTGACCTCCTCGACGTCCGGGGTCGCGCCGCCTTCGCGTTTTTCCGCCAGGTAGAGGCGAACCCGAGTGGGGTTCGGTGCGACCGGGAAAATGAAGAGCTTCAAGGGGAGTTTTCCTCTCAACGATTGAGCGGACCGATCTCCGCCTCGATCGCCATGCGGTAGTGAGGGCTGATCTCGCGGCAGAACGCAGCGTCGGTTTCCTTGTTGCGCGTCATGCCTGACAAATGGGCCTCGAGTGCATCGAGCCATGAATGCCAGCCGGCAGCGACGCCCTCCTCATCGGCGATTCCGCGCACCGGCATGCCATGGTGGAGAAAAGTGTATCGACATCCAGATCCCCTCCCGTTGGTCGCCGTCGACTCGGACTCGATCCGCCATTCGAGGGTCGACAGTCCCCAGACGTAACGAAGCAGCTTGCCGGGTTCGAGGGCGACGATGACGCCGTCGAGATTCTCCCCAGAGTCCGCGCCGAAGTCGACGAAGTATTTTCCGCCGACGCGCAGGTCCACCTCGGCCGGGTAGGCCATCCACACCGACAAGTCGAGGGGATTCGTGATGGCTTGCCAGACTCGATCGCTCGAAAATGAAGAACGGCGATCGAATTGAATGTTGTAACACCGCTCGATTTCGGCAAAGGCAGAGCTTTCGGAAGCATGATGGGTGCTCATTGCGTGACCTCGAGTCGTCGATTTCCTTGCACAGACGCCTGCTGTCGGTGCGCGGATCAAATTCGTTTGGAGTATAGACTGAGGGAGAGGGCGGCCATAGCGTCCCCGACCAGCCCTGACGGACGAAATGGCTTGTGATGTCCCAGAGTGACGGCCGCTCATTCACTCGATGACCGTTTTCCTGACCACTTGACTGAACACGCGAGGAGGAGAATCGACCATGAACGCCGAGAATCGATCCGAAGGGAGTCCCGTTCCAATCCGCGGCGAACGTATCGCCTTCATCCAGGCTTGTTGGCATCGGGACATCGTCGATCAGGCGCGAGATGCTTTTCTCGACACCATCGAAGAACTCGGCTTTTCACGAAGACGAGTCGAACTCTACGAAGTTCCGGGAACCTTGGAGATCCCTCTTCAAGCGAAGCGATTGGCGGAAACGGGCCGGTTCGCCGCCGTCGTGGCCACCGCATTCGTCGTGGACGGAGGAATCTATCGTCATGATTTCGTATCGGGAACCGTCGTCGAGGCCCTGATGCGCGTTCAACTCGATACGGACGTGCCCATCCTTTCTGCCGTCCTCACTCCACAGACTTTCCATGACCATGACGAGCACCGGACGTTCTTCCGGGAACATTTCAAGATCAAGGGAGCCGAAGTCGCTACGGCTTGTGCGCGCACGATCGAGAATCTTGCGGCGATTTCGAGGTAGACGATTCTAGACCCATGATGTGGCGAATCGGAAGACTCGCACGCACCTGAATCTTGGCTGTCAGCTTGTTATGTGTGTCGGCCCGGTCGCTCTCGTCCGCGATTTCGCGAGCTCAATCAGATTCGACTTCGGTCGGTTTCGCGGGAGCCGGCGGCTTCTCAGGGGAGTCGTCTGAGGAGTCGGAAGCGGGGGCGGTCTTCGTTTCCTTCTTGTGTTGGGCCGTCGCTTTGGTGATGTGGGTCGCGATTTCGGAATGTCCCCGGCGACTCGCTTCTTTGATGGCATCGGGCGCGGGAAGAGTTGCCCCCAACTCGATCAGCAGTTTGACGGCTTCGATGTTGCCCGCGTTCGCCGCCGTGGCGAGAGGCGTGGAGGGTCGGGATCGCTTCGATTTAGAGGCGTCCGGCTTCGAATCGCTCGCATCCTCTTCGGTCCAAAGGCTCGCATCGAGATCGGCCCCGAATTTTGCCAGCAAGTGCATGACATCGAGATGACCGCCGCCACTGGCGACGTGGAGCGCGGTCACGCCCCAATCGTTTGTCGCTTGAACGTTCGCACCCGATTCCAGAAGGAAGCGAACGACATCCGTACGGCCCTTCAGTGAGGCGTGATAGAGCGGCCCCGCACCTCCGACTCCTGTGCGTTCGATATCGCCGCCGGCTGCGACCTGTCTCCGGACTTCGTGGAGATTGCCCTTTCGGGCCTCGATCCTGAGCGCGGCTGCATGGGATTGTGCCGCGATCATGACCAGCAGGATTGCCAAGAGCGTGAAGAGGCTGAGTGCGCGTTTCGTCAAGAGGAAGGGTCTCCGCATTGAGTGTTCGAGTCGAGTACGAACACACCGCAATCGGGCCGGCCGGCCTTGGTCCCAGCCGCCACTAGTCCAGGGCGCAGCCCAGGCCGGGCGTATGGATCGCCGTTCGGTCCGAGAAGACTGGAATCCAGGCGCGAACTCCGTG
>CAWLAJ010000337.1:0-4186 GCA_963854795.1 Deltaproteobacteria bacterium UBA4427
TGCAGCGACAGTCGAAGAGTAGCCGAATGTCGATCGATCGTGTCCGACTCGGCGTGCCTCGGCTGAATCGGCTAGAAATTGAGGCGTGAGCGCACGGCGCCTGATTCTCATGAGACACGCTGCGGCTGCCGCCGGCGACGGTCGTGACCATTCCCGGCCGCTCACGGGGTCCGGAAATGAGCAGGCGATCCGGGTCGGTGCTTGGCTCGTCCGTGAAGGCTTGCGACCCGATCGCGCCCTCTCCTCCTCCGCCATTCGATGTCGCGAGACATGGCAAGCGCTCTGCACGGGCCTGGGCTCCGACCCGCCCGTCGAATTCGAAGACCGCCTCTACAATGCGGCGGTGCAATCTCTGTTCGAAGCGCTCACGGACCCCGCGACGTTTCTCGACGCTCCGCCCGAAGCGGACGAAGCGCCGTCCGCGCATTTCGAAACGAGATTTCTGCTCGCACACAATCCGGGAATCAGCCGTCTCGCCTTGGAGCTGGTTCGGGATCCTGAAGACATGAGCCGGCTACGTGCCGGATTCGCGCCGGCGACCCTCGCATGCTTCGAAATCTCTCGACCCTGGTCCGAGCTCTCGCCAAGGTCGGCGCGACTGACGCATTTACAGAACGCATTCGATCTCTGAAACCTGCGGCCACGCGGTCGCTATGCTTGTCACGCTTCTTCGAACGCCTTTTCATTCACCTGTCTAACGACTCTACAAGGAAAACCAATGACCACTCCCCTCTGGTGTCTCGTCATCGTCATGTTCTTGCCGGTTCCCCTCGCGATGTTCGGTGGATATTTTCGCGGCAAGGCCTTCGGCAAAGCGGACAACAAAGAACCGCGTCTCCAGGCCGCGAAGCTCGATGGGATCGGCGCCCGCGCCTATGCCGCTCAGCAGAATGCTTGGGAAGCCACCGGAATCTTCACCGTCGCGGTCGTCGTCACGCATCTCGCAGGTCTACCCGCTGACGTGGCCGCACCCTGGACGATCGGGTTCGTCGTGATGCGAGTGCTGCATTCGATTTTCTATCTCACCAACATCGAAATGGCGCGATCGGGCGCGTTTCTCGGCAGTATCGTCTGCGTCATCACACTTCTGGTGAAGGCCGCATAGTTCTAGCGACGCGAGCCAGCGGCGAATTCGATCTCGGCGAGCCGCCGTTGGCGAACCCGCGTGCGCGCTACCAGCCTCGCAGGTCGATTTCCCATTCGTCGACCACGTCTTCGCCGTCGACGACGTAGATGCGATCGTGATAGGCCAGCGTCGGGTCGACATGCGCGGGAATCAAGCGAATTCGGTCTCCCACGCTCGCATGTTCCGGACTCTCCCAATCGATCGGAGACTTCCCGGTATCGTCTTCAGCCCGACCCGGGACGAAGGTCACATGTTCGTCCGAACAAAAGAGCACGCGCGCACCGGGCAGGTCCGGGTTGCCATGGTCCATCCCGAGTGTCTTCAACCCCGCGTCGGCCACGGCAAATTCCGAAGAGACCGAAAGGACTGTCGACAGAATGTAGACGGCCTGATCGAAAGGCAGGCCCAGCCGGGCATAGGCCGTGTCCATCAAGGCGTAGGAACCGGCTTGAATCTCGGTCGCAGTCGTGTTGCATCGATAGGTCCCGGTTCCGCCGGCTGAGATTACGTCGCCACCCACCTCTGCGTGAGCCCGCTCGAGTCTCTCCATGCTCTGCGCACATCCGAGTTCGCGCGCGGACTGTTCGGCCAGGCCAACGATATGCCCCTCGTAACCCATGACGCCCCGCACGCGAAGCCCCCGGGCCCGAGCACTCTCAGCCAGTCGCCCGGCCTGCTCCGGCCGGCAACCACATCTGGGCAGACCGACATTCACATCGATCAGCACCTCGGGCACGCCTCCCCGACTCGCCGCCTCGATCGTTTCTTCGGAGTCCACCGCCAGCGTCACGCGAGCGCCCGCCGCAACGACCTTCCCCAGCCGCGACGCGTCGAGAACTTCATTCGCGAGCAGGAGATCCTCCCCGATCCCGGCCGCCGCCATCCCTTCGATCTCACGAATCGTCGCAGCGCAGAAGAGTGCATGCCCATGGGCGCGCTGGCGTTTGGCGAGCGAGGTCGACTTGTGGGCCTTCACATGCGGCCGCAACCGATCCCCTGGCAATGTGTCCGCCATTTTTCCGAGGTTGGATTCCAGCCTCGGGCCGTCGACGATCAGGGCCGGCGTCGGAAGTTGATCAAGCTTCATCGACCGCCGATTCCGATGGCCGCCCGTCCAGACAGGCGCGAAGTTCTGGCGATGCCGCCTTCACCTGCTCGATTCGCTGTCTGCCGTATTCGATCAGGGGGTGGGAATGACCGAGAATGGCTTCCGCGTAGGCGGGCCGCTGTTTCAAGCGCTGCCAATAGGCCGTCGTCCGCGGGCGTTTACCGGCTCCGAGATAGGCACTTTCCGCATTCGCCTGGCGCAATCGTTCGAAGATCACAAGCCAGCTCACGTCGGCCAGCGTAAACCGCTCGCCCAGGATCCACGGCCCGCCCGCCTTCTCGAGACGTTTCTCGAACTCATCGAGATGAACCGATAACGCGCGTCGACTGCGCGCGATCACTTTCGCGGCCGGCGGCATCTTCACAAGCTTCTCGATCCCCTGAAACTTGAAGGCCACGAACATCATCGGTCGCATCTTGTCGAAGTGGAAGAGCAACCCCTCGGCGATCCGCCAATACGAGATCTTCTCGATCATCGTGCAGAAAAGTGGCAGCGTCAGCCCGGGGATCGCGTTGCCGGCGCTCTCTTCGACATGATTGATCGGATCGTGGGTCAACGACGAGCGATCGATCCAGGCTTCCATTTCGGCCCGATCCGCCTCGCCTTCCGGAACCAGGGATGGCGCACCTTCGGCCGCCCATTTCGCCGCATAACGAATCTGCTCATGGGATTCATAGATCGGATGGCCATGATGCAACAAGACCGGCACCGTCCCGCCCGGATTGACGGCCAGCAGACGGGGTCGAATATTTTCGTAACAACCCGTCTCGATCAGATCGATCGGATGACTCTTATAGGAAATCCCCAGCTCCACCAGACACAGACGCGTCTTCATCGAGCAGAGAGACAGCGCGTTGTGGTACAGCTCGAAGGGCTCGTTGTGGGGGAATTCGATGCCGTCCTGATAGCCGGGCAGCACGGCATGGGTCTTCCGCCGTCTCTTCTCCACGAGCCAGCAAGCCAGTCCGATTCCAGAGGTGGCCGCTAGAAGACTCAACAAGACGCTGATCACCGTGTAACTCCTCGTCGAATGGACACGCGACGACGTCGAGGTCCGATTCGGAAGTAGAGGGTAGCTCGTTGAATCCGCAGTCGACTGTCTGCCGGGATCCGATTGCACCGGTATTCTCCCGTGACGATGAACCACCTGGGAATCCAAGGATGAATCTACCGTCGGCCCCGCATCGGCCGGTTTCGGCTCGGCAATGTTATCTGGCCTACCTCGTCGCCCTGTTGTTAGGGATCGGCTGTTGGTCGCTTCTCGAGGATCGTGCGGTCGTGGTCGACCCTTTCTGGATCGGCCTCTGTGTGACCTGCACGTCGACCGTCGCAATCTGGGTCTTCTCGATCGCCAATGGCAATTCGTCGATCTACGACCCCTATTGGGTGATCGCTCCACCCTTGCTCGCACTCGCCTCGAAGGCGCTCGGCGAGGGGGGACTTCTCGAAGCCTGGAGCGCGAGACAACTCTGTGTCTTCGCTTGCCTCACGATCTGGGCCATCCGCTACCACACCCTGTATCCCTGGGTAGGTTGGCGGAGCGGACTCGTCCACGAGGATTGGCGCTACGAAAACATGCGCAGCGCACCCGCTCCCTACTGGCTCAACTCACTGCTCGGAATGCATCTCTTTCCGACACTGCTCGTCTATTTCGCATTTGCGCCGGCCGCCCTCATCTTGATCGCCGCCCCGTCGACACAGCAGCCCCTGGGCCCACTCGATCTACTCGGCGTGGTCGGCGCCTTGACGGCGGTGGCGATCGAACTGATCTCGGACGAGCAGCTGCGAAAATTTCGCGCCTCCGAAGACTACGCTTGTGGCGTCGCCATTCGAAGCGGGCTCTGGAAGTACTCCCGGCACCCCAACTACTTTGGAGAAGTCTTGTTCTGGCTCTCGATGATTCCATTGGCCATCGCCGATGGTCATTGGCTTGATCATCGAGAGTGGGTCTG
>CAWLAJ010000338.1:0-4141 GCA_963854795.1 Deltaproteobacteria bacterium UBA4427
CGTCGAGTCTCTCGGACAGAGCCGAAAGTTCGTCCGCGTTCTTCGTGTCGGCCGCGTGATAGAAAATTCTCGGGGCCAGCCGGTCGAAGGCGCGACGGAGCTCGGCCGGCATCCCCTCGGCCAGATGGGCTCGAAAGGCCTCATCGCTCATCGACGTACGCGCCACGCCGAGCACCGAAAATCCCGTTGGCGGGCGCGGATCCGCGTCGAGCCTGGAAAGCGCGGGTATCAACTTCCGACGCGCAAGGTCGCCGCTGGCTCCGAAGATGATGACTTGCTGCGGCGCGCTCGCGTTTGTCGCTCGTGATTCTGTCGAGGGTGTCGTCGCGTCCATGAACGACAAGATAGTCGGGTTCGCACGCTTGTCGCTCGGGGATTGACCCGTCCGTGCGTCGGCGCGCGGCGAAGTGGTTGAATATCAGATGGCGAGGCGATTTCGAATCGGCTTGCCTCGAGAGACGATGACCGAGAGTGTCTTCTCCGGATCGGCGAGAGCCGCGAGATCTTCGAGTGGATCGACCTCCGTCACCACGAGATCGGCAAAGGCACCGGGTACAAGTTGACCGATTTCGCCTTCGAGGCCACAGAGTCGGGCATTCGTGCGATACATGGCCGCCAGCACATCACGCGCGGGTTCGAGTTCGGAGCGAATCTGGAACTCGAGATTCTGCCAGGTCTGCGCTTCGCCAAGCAGATCCGTACCGAAGCCAAGTTCGACGCCGGCCTCCCGCGCGATCTCGATCGATTGCTGACCCGACTCGAAGACACCGCGGTTCTTCGACACGTTCCGTTCCGGTAAGCCGACCTTGGGTCCGAGTTCGGCCATCGCTCGGTAGGTCACGAGCGTCGGCACCATCGTGACTTCGAGTTCCCGCATGCGCGCCGCCGTCTCGGCATCGACCAGATTTCCATGCTCGATACATCGAACACCATTTTCGATCGCGAGCGAGATCGCTTCGGGCTGATAGGCGTGCGCGGTCGCATAGGTGTGTCGATGGTCGGTTTCGATCGTCGCGGCGCGGACTTCTTCGGCCGTGTACTGGACACAATCAAAAGGATCACTCGGCGAGGCGACTCCGCCCGAAGTCATCAACTTGATGAATTGCGATCCATCGCGCAGCTCATGGCGAACCGCGCCGCGAACGGCGTCCGGCCCATCGGCGACGTGACTGAAGTCGTCGGTCGACACCTGACACACGCAGAGTCCGGTGTCGACCGCGTCTCCGGCCGCGCCCAGGTCGCCGTGCCCGCCGGTCTGCGAGATGGCGCGCCCGGAGCGGATGATGCGCGGCCCTTCACAGAGACCCGACTCGATCGCCCGAACCAATCCCTTCGTATGACCACCCGTATCGCGAACCGTCGTGAAGCCGCGCCGCACGCTGGCTTCGGCAAGCTTGCCCATCGACAAGGCCAGCTCGATTGGAGACATCTTCCGGAGCTTCACGAAATCCATGGTCGTGATGACGTGGTGAACATGTCCGTCGATGAACCCGGGCATGACTTGCCTGCCCCGGACGTCGATGCGGAGATCGACGTGCCCGGTCGGCGGCGACTCGGAGACGTCGACGATGCGATCTTCCGAGAGAGTGAGATGTCTCTCGCCCACGAGTTCCATGGTCTCGGTGTCGAGGAGATTTCCATTCAGGATATGGGTGATCATCTTGCCTCCCTGGCTGCACGGGCTCTCGCTTCGATTGCGTCGCAGACGACACAGACAATAGAGGATCCCTCGAGACACAGAGACGATCTTCCGCGCTAGATTCTGTCCATGGCCTATATCGAAAATCGACTGGTTCACGACGCAGACGCTCATATCATGGAGACGCCCAACTGGCTGCGAGACTACGCAGATCCCGCTCTACGCGAACGAATCGTGGAACCCGGGTATGTCAATGAGCTGCGCCAGACCGGCGACAACGACAACCAGCGGAGCAATCTCGACACCGCCTTCGCTCGCATCGAGCAGCGCCACGCTTCCGCCGAATATCGCGCCGAGGAAGAAGCCGAGATCATGAATCGAAAGAACTTCGCTGCGACCGGAGCCTTCGTAAAGGAGGATCGACCGCGCTGTCTCGATCTCATCGGCGTCGCCAGCCAGCTGATCTTCAACACTTTTCATAATCGGCGCTTGCACGATTGGGAGCACGCCGACGACCTCGATTTCGCCTATGGCGTTGCCCGCGCACACAATCGTGGCATGGTCGACTTCTGTTCGGTGGACGATCGACTGCTGGCGAGCTGTTATGTGCCGCTGGCCGACTTCGAACGAACGAAAGCGATCGCGCTCGAAGCACTCGAAATGGGAGCCGCCGCCCTGCTGATTCCCTCCGGTTGTCCAAAGGGACATTCGCCCAGCCATATCGGCCTCGATCCGCTCTGGGCGATCGCGCAGGAAGCCGGTATCCCGATCGTTTTTCATGTTGGCGGAACCGGCGACCTGATCGACTCCGGATATTTCAAGAATGGACTGCCGATCCCGCCCGACTTTCACGGCGGCGAAGAGAATTTCAGGTCCGTCGACTATATGGGTATTCCCGGCCCGCCCATGCAGACGCTGGCCACGATGATCTTCGACGGTGTTCTCGAGCGCTTCCCGGAGCTTCGAATCGGAGTGATCGAGCAGGGGGCGATCTGGCTTCCGAGTTGGATGCGCCAGATGGAGTCGGCCTTCGACGCTTTTCTCCGACACGAGGAGCGACTCCAGAAGCTCTCGCTGCGACCGAGTGAATACGTGGTTCGACAGATTCGCGCGACGCCCTATCCGACGGAAGACGTGGGATGGATTACGGAACAGATCGGCCCAGAAGTCTGCCTCTTTTCGACGGATTACCCCCATGTCGAAGGCGGCCGGCGACCGGTCGAGCGTTTCGAGCGAAGTCTGGGCGATGCGAGCGAAGCCATTCGCCATCGCTTCTATGCGGAGAACTTCGTCGACTTGATGGGAACTGCTTTGCCCTCACTCTAGGGGACCCGAACAGGCGACCGCGAGGGAAACTCGGAGTGAACGGGAATTGAAGCAGCTCGATTTCATTCTCTATCGAATGCCCTTCGCAGCTCGAATTGGTGTTGCAGCATCGCGACCGTATTCGAGACACGCTGCTCTGGCCGATCGACCGATCCGTGTCGTCCCGACTGGCTGTCTATGTCGTCATTCCGCCGCTCGCCTGGGTCGGCGCGGCATTCGTCGAATTCGCAATCGGCCGCATTCTCGGCGGGAACTAACGTCTCTGTTTCCCGATCGTTCTGAGAGTCACAAAACATCGCTCAGGATCTGCTCGCGTTCTTTGCGCGACGCTCGAGCGGCTTCGAAGAGTTGCCACTGAACCGAGGCGCGCAGGCGGTTGTGCTCGCCGCGAGCTGGGAAGCGATCTTCATCCCAGCCGAAATAGCGCTCTTCCAACGCGTCCGTCGCATATCGCGCGCAGAGCTCGAGCGTCACGCGTTCGGGCGCGGTCGCCAGCGAGAGTCGTTCCGGCACGGAGAGTGCCCGGCCCAGACCCTCGACGAATCCGCGAAACGAAGCTTCGAAGATCTCGAGATCGAAGCGCGCCTCGCCGGCGTTCTCGCCATCGGGGTTGCACCAGGATCGCCAGGCATCCCCCATTTCGACCCAGAGTGGCGCCCGCATCAGCGTATCCATGTCGACCAGCGCGAAGGCTCGATCTCGCCCCGGCCCGGTGGCCGTCTCGAAGAGCAGGTTCTGGAGCTTGAGATCGCCGTGGATCACGCAGTCGGGCGCGTCGACGGGCGTTCCGAGATCGACGAAGGTGGAGAGGATGCGATTGCCCAAAGGCAGGATGTCGCCACTGAGTCGGTGTCCGGGATTGGCATCGAGCGCGCTGCGCAACCACTTCAAGTACAGCGCCGTATCGCGATAGGGAATGCCCATCGGCGCCAGCGTTTGCTCGAAATCCCGCAGCGCGGCATGAAAACGACCGACCAGCAGACCTGCCGACCGCGCCTGCGCAAGCGATTGAACTCGAGTGAAACTCACGCCGCCCAGATGAGGCATCAACCGCCAGCGTCCGAGCGTGCCGAGATCGACCGAGTATTGCCCATCGACGGTTGGCAAAAGCGTCGCGGACCGAAACCCGCGCGCCGCGAGATGACTCGACACGCGATGGATGTTGTCGTGAATCTC
>CAWLAJ010000339.1:0-4128 GCA_963854795.1 Deltaproteobacteria bacterium UBA4427
GTTGGAATCTCGCCCGAGCCCGTCAGTAGATAGGCGGAGTGGACCCGGTCGTTCTCGACCGAGCGATAGAGGATTTCTGCGGGAGAATTTTCCCCGTGGGCCTTCGGATTCATTACAAACGAGTCTAGCTCCCTGCCGTGAGGCGCGTCACAGCCGTGCAGACCTTTTCGCAACTAGAGGGGCCTTCACTGCTTTTGGGCCCATTGCGCTCAAGCTGCCGGCGATTCTCGACGATAGCGAGAGAGTCAGGCAATTCATGGAGGCAAGTCGAGCGCATGGCGATTAGTGGATTCGGTCGAGGCAAGGGTGGTTCGACGGGGACGTCGATGCCCTCCAGCAGCGCAAGCTCGAGTAGCGGCGGAGGAATGGGCAATCTCACGGCCTTCATCGATCAGGGCTCCGAGTTCGAGGGCAAGCTCTCCTTCAAGGACACGGTCCGAATCGACGGCAAATTTTCCGGTGAGATCACGAGCGACAACACTCTGATCGTCGGCGAATCCGGTCAGATCCAGGCCACCATCCATTCGGTCTGTGTCGTGATCAGTGGACTCGTCGAAGGCGACGTCCACGCGACCGAACAGATCATTCTCCACAAGACGGCCGTCGTGAACGGCGATCTCGAATCGCCGGCGATCATGATGGAAGAGGGCGCCCAACTAAACGGCAGCGTCAAGATGGGCCGCGGGGCGAGCTCGTCCGGAAACGCCCTGAAATCGTCTTCTTCCGACAGCGGTAGCAGACCGGCGTCCGCGGCTGGTGGCGACACAGCCGCCGGTGAGTCCGAGGGTAGCGGCTCGACGGGCTAGAAATTTTCGTCGCGCTCGCTCGAGCGCGCAGGTTGAGCAAGGGGGGCCGGCCCCGTTCTTCGCGTACAGCACGCGAGGGGCGGGGCCACTCGCGTTTCGGGGTCGGGCGTGCGCTTCGTCGATCGATCGCGAGTCGGCTAGGAGCCTGACCCAAGACTCGTCGCGACGCCCAACCGCCGATGCATCACCACTGGCTGCGTTGCGAAACCTTGCTGTAGCCAGCTACAGCTGCGGCTTCACTCGGAAGCTGCGCTTCCTCCCTAGCCAGCGGCGTGCCTCGACGCCTGGGCTTCCCACGAGAGTCTTGGGGCGGGCTCCTAGGCGTCGTCGACGACGCCGGAGCGGATTCCGCGTACGGCCTGCATGAGCGGGTGGCGATCAACTCGAGGCCCTCGCTCGAACGATCAGCGCGTTGGGTTGGAGCAAAGACGATCGATGTCGGATCCGCGGCCTGCCGCTCTGCGAATTGAGCTTCGCCGGTGTCGCGGGTAGTCTTCCCGGCCAGATGGCCACCATGAAAATCACTCTGAAATTGTTCGGGCCTCTGCGCGAGGCGGCCGGGGAAGCCGAGACGGAGGTGGAACTCGCGGAGGGCGCGCGAGTTTCAGAGCTGCGCCACTGGCTTTCGGAGCGAAATCCCCTCGTCGAAAAGCTCGGGGATCGCCTCGCCGCTTCCGTCAACCTCGAGATCGCGGATTCCGATGTCGTTCTGCACGAGGGCGATGAGGTCGCGTTTCTGCCACCGGTCGCCGGCGGCGATGGGACTGGCGACTCGAGTCCGACTCCGGAGGTTACGAAACTCTGCACGATCTCGGATCGCTCACTCGACGAACGCGAGGTCGTTTCGCGCGTCGCCGGCCCCGATGCGGGCGGCCTCGTCACCTTCGTGGGCAACGTGCGAGAGACCGCGCGCGGCCACGACATCGAGTACCTCGAATACGAAGCCTATCCCGAGATGGCCGAGCTCGAGATGGAGAAGATCGCCAAGGAAGCCAGCGAGAAATGGCCGGGAACCCGCGTGGCCATCGCGCATCGCGTCGGGCGTCTCGAGATCGGCGAAGCCGCCGTCGTTGTCGTGGCGGCCTCCGCTCACCGAGACGATGCGTTCATCGCTTGCCGTTTCGCAATCGATACGCTGAAGGTTCGCGTGCCGATCTGGAAGCGCGAGGTCGCAAGTGATGGAGCGTATTGGGTGGACGATCATGCCTAGGCCCGGAGCTGGTCTTGAAGCGGGGCGTCGAGCGCACGGATGAGTGAGAGCGAAGCGAAATCGCCGGCTCACAAGAGCCATCATCATCGTCAGGCCGCGCCGGAGCGCGTCGCCACGACGATCGTCACGGTGAGCGATACCCGTACGCTCGAGACGGATACCGGTGGGGCTCTGGTCGAAGAGATGCTGACCCAGGCCGATCAACCCATCGTCGGACGGCGCATCGTGCCCGACGAGCCCGAGGCCATTCGCGCTGCCCTTGATCAAGCGATCGCGGACACCGACGCGCGCGCCATCATCTTTACCGGTGGCACCGGCATTGCCGCGCGGGATGTGACGCCCGATGTCCTCGAGCCGGAATTCGATCGGTTGATTCCAGGCTTCGGAGAACTCTTCCGCATGCTCTCGTATGAAGAGATCGGTTCGGCCGCGCTGCTTTCGCGAGCGATTGCAGGGTTGAAACAAGGCCGCATCGTCTTCGTCATTCCCGGCTCTCGGGGTGCCGTCCGGTTGGCCATGGAAAAGCTCATTCTGCCGGAATTGGGCCATCTCGCCGGAGAAGCCGTCAAGCCCACTTGAGCCCCGCCTGCGCATCGGATTCGTCGGGCGACCATCAAGCCCTTCGCGATTCGCGCCGATGAAGGGAAGATGGCGAGGCCCAAATTTCTGAATACCCGCCCGGTCGGAGCGTTGTGTCTCGCCGTGGCCCTCTTGCTTTTCGTGGGCTCGACGGCCTCCGAGGCTCGCGCCGAGATTCGGTTCTGGGTCGACTCCGCGGGCGTCACACATTTCAGCAACGATGATGAAGGCGTGCCGGCGGGTGCTCGGGCCATCGACGCGGGCGGACTCGAGCCGATTCGAACGGCCTGGCACGACGGTTTGACGGGGCCACCGGCCGGTCCTGACCGCGGCGATTCGAGTTCTAGGAAAGATCGGGTGCGCCGGTTGCTGCGAGGTGCGTTGGCCGATCTCGATCGGGGGGAGTTGGCGCGCGCCGACTCGACCCTGCGCGGAGTCTTGCGTTTCGATTCACGCAATCCGGAGGCGCATTGGTATCTATCCGTTCTGGCTCGCGCGCGCGGTCGATTCGCGCGGGCGGAGCGCCATCTCCAGGCTTTTCTCGACGACGCGGGTCCCGAGTTCGCCGCATGGCGAGAGACTGCGGCCGAGCGACTCGAGGCGATCGCCGATGAACGGATGCTGGCCGATCCGGATCAGCTCGCCGGACCGCTGCAACTCGGATTGATTCGCGATGAGAATTTTCGAGTCCAGGTCGATGCGCGCCTCGGTGAGATCTCGAGCGACTACGCAGCGCGCGTGCTGGGTTTCTTGAACGCCGCACGTTTGCAGGTCTCGAAGTCGATCGGCGTCGAGCCACTCGAACCGCTCGGCGTCGTGCTCTACGGCAAGGCCGCCTACGTGCGCGCGCACGCCCATCGCTTTTCGTTCCAGACGATCGGCTTCTTCGATGGTCGGATCCATGTCGCTTCCCCCGCCCATCCGACGGAGTCGCTCCGCGGGGTACTCTTTCACGAGTATTCCCACGCGGTCTTTCGTGAAGTAACGGGCGGCGATCGACCCTATTGGCTGAACGAAGGACTCGCCGAGCGAATAGAAAGGCAATCGCGCGGACTGTCGACTTCGACCCGAACGGAACGCGCGGCGATGCGTGCGAACATCGAAACCGACTCGTGGATTCCCCTCGACTCGATCGCGCGGAGCTTCGCGGGACTCTCGGACGAGCGCGCGCGTGACGCCTACCTGCAATCCGTCATTACCGTTGGCTATCTGCATTCGCGGACGCGCGTCGATCAGCGTCGTCGGCTGCTGACGATGATTGGTGAGGGCTTCTCGGTCGATCAGGCGCTCTACGAAGTGACGGGGATGAACACGCGTGAGTTGGACCTCGCCATTCAGGAAGAAATTCGGCGAGAATTCCCCGAATGGACGCTTCCCGAAGAGCGTGTTAGTTCGCGCTGACGCGCTCGAAGAACGCTCGGTCACCGACCTGCCAGCCATGGGCGGCCGCGTAACCCGCGGGTACTTCGAGAACGGAGTCGGCGAGGACGGATGGACGCAGCGTGGGTCCGTTGCCTCCTTTCTCGAAAGGGA
>CAWLAJ010000340.1:0-4097 GCA_963854795.1 Deltaproteobacteria bacterium UBA4427
AGGTTGCTCCAACACCAGCACCACCAACACCTGCACCCGCGAAAGCATCGGCCGAGGTGGCCGTCGTAGACGAGCCGACAATCTCGACACCGCTCGAGGAACCGGTCGCTGTCGAAGAGGCCGCGAGCATGCCAGCGCAGGAGCTGGTGGATTCGCAGCCAACCATACCGCCCGTGCCGAGCACAACGCCGGCTGCGGCGGATCCCACGCCCGCGCCCAGAGGGCCGCGGCCGATGGTCGTTCGTACGGATACTGCGAAGGACCCGGGTAGTGGTTTGATGACCTGGGCTCTCGTGGGTGGCGGCGTCATTCTCCTGTTAGGCGGTGGCCTCCTGGTCGCTCGTCGAATGGGCGGTGGAGAAGAAGTCACCTTCTTCGATGACGATGCCGGCGCATGCGGAAGCGAAGAAGTCACCGTCGATCACGATCTGACCGAAGGTGGCGAGAATCCATTCGAGGGACTTTCTAGCGATGATCGTCAGATGACTTTGGGCGGATCGGATGACCAGGGCGGCGCGACGACCGCGACCTCCGGCGAAGACGAAGAGAAAATTTCGGAGTCCGTCGTGTTCGGCGGTTCTGGGGAGAACAACATGGAAGACATGGAAGTCATTTCGCGAGAACAAGTGAACGAGAGTCTGGGTGGCATGCCGGCAGCGTCTGGCAGCATTCCCGAGGAATTCCAGCAGATGATGCGCGAGATGAATCTTCGCGTGGAGTCGCTCGAGGGACGCATCGACGAGCTCGTCGATGCCCGGGATCGACTCGAACGACAGGTCGCCGCGCAGACCGAGGAGCTACGCGTCCAGCGCGCCGCGATCGCGCGGACCCAGCGGGCCGTTCGCAATCTCGCGCGGCCCGAAGACGAACAAGACGATCAGGAGCCGACGGAACCCGCGTTCCGCGACCCCAATCAGCCGAGCGCGGAGTAACACCACCCGCCGGCCTGAAGATCGAACAAACACGAAACGCGCGCCTTGCTTGCAGGGCGCGCGTTTTCTTTTTCGGCGCTCACTGCGCTCGCTGGGCTGAAGGCTCTTTTTACTCCGCTCACTGCGCTCGCTTGGGCTGAAGGCTCTTTTTACTCCGCTCACTGCGCTCGCTTGGGCTGAAGGCTCTTTTCCTGCGCAGAACGGATTCAGGACAGGCGCATGGCGCCTAACGCGCCGGCGTGACCGCTGTTGGGAAGGATGATCGCCTCGAAGCCCATCACGCCCGTGAGCATGCGGATGGTCTCGACGATGCTTGGATTCTGATAGAGGGTCGAGCCGCCATAGACGATTCGCGAGACGCCGGAGACGGTCGCACGCGCGATCGAGATGAGGGCGATGTTCTCGGCGACCAATCCCATCACGGCGGCGGCCAGGTCTTCGCTCTTGGCTGGACTGACAAGGGAGTTCTTTCTCGAGTCGTCGGTTTCTCGGGTGGCTTCTTCGTCTTGCCCGCGATTCTCGTCATGACCCTGGCCAGCCGCGGCGTTCACGTCCAGAGAACGCGCGAGTTTGCCGAAGGACGAAGCCGTCGCTTCGGCGGCGATCGGGATTTCCAGTTTTTCGTAGATGTCGGAAATCAGCAGATCGACGCTTCCTCGATTGCCGCGCGATGCGAGCGCGACCAATTCCCCATGACTGCGACAACCCGTGAGCGCGAGCCCCAGGCCGAGCGCCGTGCCGCCGCCGAGCGCGGTCCCGCCCACGCGTTCGACCTGGTCGCCGGCGACGCGAAGTGCCGACGTGCCGGTGCCAATCGAGATCAGCAGATAAGGATCGTCGGAAGCCAGCCCGGACTCCGCCAGGATCTCGTTCGCGCCGCGTCCCCAGGCATCGAATTCGATCGGATGGCTGACCTCGCGCGTGAGTTTCTCGATGATCGCGGCGGCCCCGCAGCCGGTCACCCCGATGCGATCGGGTGTCAGGCGATCGAGTAGATCGATCACCCGATTCGTCGACGGCGATGACCAGGTCGCGAAATGCAGCGCTCCGGCGCTGTCCAGGACGCAGAGCTTCAGGAGCGTTGCGCCCGAGTCGATTCCGATTGCGACGGCTGATTCGATTGATTCGTCGAACTCACCGAAGGCCACGAACGTCCCAATCTCCAGGCTCGTCGCGGCGGTCTGCTTCCCGCTCATGTCGAAATCCTTCAGGCGCTACGGATTCACTTTTAGATTCAATCAGTTAGACTTCGGCCCCGGACCTACACCCGATGTATACCGCGTTTTACGGCCTGCGTGAAAAGCCATTTTCGCTGAGCCCCGACCCAAGATATCTCTATCTCGCCGGCTCACACCGGGAGGCCCTCGCTCATCTTCTGTACGGAATCGAGCAAGGGGAGGGCTTCATCTCGATCACGGGCGAGGTCGGCACCGGCAAGACGACGCTCTGCCGGACCCTGCTCGAGCGACTCGACGGCGACGCCGACGGGCTCGGCCAGCACACCGAACTCGCCTTCCTGTTCAATCCCAGTCGCACCGCCCTCGAACTCCTGCAGTCGATCTGCGCCGAATTCGACCTTCCCGCCGAGGGCCTCACACGGCGAAGCTTGATGGTCCAGCTCGACAACTTCCTGGTCGAACAAAAGCAGCTCGGCCGTCGTGTGCTGCTGATCATCGACGAAGCGCAGACGCTCTCCGACAAGACCCTCGAGCAGGTTCGCCTGCTTTCGAATCTCGAAACCAGTCGAGAGAAGCTCATCCAGATCCTTCTGCTCGGGCAGCCCGAACTCGACCGAAAACTCGACAGCCGCGGACTCCGGCAGCTACGCCAGCGAATCAGCGTGCGCTGGAGACTCGAACCTTTGAGTGCCGAAGAAACCCGCGCCTATGTCCGCCATCGCATATCGATTGCGGCCGGCGAAAGCAAAGAACTCTTTTCGGAAAGCGCCCTTCGCGAAGTCCATCGCCGAACGAAGGGAATTCCGAGGCTGATCAACCAACTCTGTGACCGCGCGCTACTGGCCGGTTACGCCGCGGGCAAATCTCAAATCCGCCCCGCGCTCATTCGCGCGGCCGCCCAAGAAATTCCGGATGCGCGACGGCCCGGCGAGGGCGAGCTGGGCCGACGCGGCTCGATGCGCCCGTGGATGGCTGCCAGCGCAAGCCTCGGTGTCGTTGCGATCGCGACCTTCGCCGGACTCCAGGTCGGTCGCCACGGTTTCACCAACGCGACCGAGGCGCTGCTCTCGGGAGAGGTGAGCCGGACCCAGCAGGTCGAGAACGCACTGCCCACCGTCGGCGCGAACGTCGACGCTCGACTTCGAAGTTCCGTCGAAGCTCCGGACGCTTCGACCATGTGGAACGCTCGCTCGCCTCTGGCTCGTCCTCTGGGTTACGTCACGCCGGACGCGAGCCTTCGTCCAGAAATCGGGGCTCGCGAAGACAACGCACTCGTCGATCCCGGCGCGACCGGGCGCGATTCCGAGTTCGCGTCCGCCGCCCTGGCACTTCCCATCCCGGCGCCGCCCGAACCCGAAGTCACCGCTCTCGCACCCGGCCTGTTGCGGATCCTGCTCGCCAATCGCGACGGACAACTCGCCATGGCGGAGAGTCAGCGCACTGTTCTCGAAGAATTCGGTCGACGCGTTCCCGCGCTTGCGACCACACCCACGGACAGCGCGGCGCTGCGATCCAGCATCGAGGACCGCGGCCTCACCGCAACTTCCTTTGACGGTGGCTCGATCGACCTTCTTCGCCGCCTGAACCATCCCGTCCTACTTCCGCTGAGTGCTCGGCCTGCGAACGAAGGCGCCACCGGCACCGGCGGCGACGTAAAATCCCCTTGGCTCGCCATCGTCGGATTCTCGGGAGACCGCGCACGACTCGCCGGCCTGATCAGCGGCCGCATCGTCACCGTCCCCGAAAGCGAGCTCGAAAAACACTGGCTGGAAACCGGCATCATCGTCTGGGAGCGCTACGAGCCCGTCGCGGAGATGTTAGTCTCCGGTCAGACCGGCAACGGTGTTCAATGGCTGCAACGATCGCTCGCCGAATTACGCTTCTATCGCGGCAGCGCCGACGGCCTCTTCAACGACCAGACCTCGAAGGCCCTCGTCGCCTTCCAGCAAGAACAAGGTCTCGTCGCCGACGGCATCGCCGGTCCGCT
>CAWLAJ010000341.1:0-4084 GCA_963854795.1 Deltaproteobacteria bacterium UBA4427
CTGGTCATTCATGGCCCTCTCCCTTGGGACGCTGAGAAAGAGGCCCGGCGCATAGCGGAGGAAGACGGCAAGATCTATGTGTCGCCGTATAACGATCCCCTCGTGGTCGGTGGACAGGGCACCTGCGGGTACGAGATCTCCAAGCAACTTCCTGACTTGGATGCGGGCCTGTTCGCCTGCGGAGCTGGGGGACTCCTCACGGGCTCGGCGGGCTGGCTGAAGTCCCACAACCCCGAAGTGGAGGCCTTTGGCGTCTCGCCGGAGAACTCCCCTGTCATGTACGAATCCATGAGAGCCAACGAGATGCTCGAGATGGAGACGTACCCGACTCTGGCGGACACCTGCGCCGGCGGTGTGGATTTGGACAGCATCACTCTGGATCTTTGCCGACGGTACGTGGATGAGATCGTCTTGCTCACCGAGGCCGAGATCGAGGCATCCATACGCCTACTCTTCGAGCAGCACCGTCTGGTTGTCGAAGGCTCCGGAGCGCTGGCCGTCGGCGGCCTCCTGAAGAGAAGAGAGCACTTCAAGGGCAAAAAGGTCGTCGCTGTCGTCTGCGGACGGAACATCGACCTGGAAGTGTTCAAACGGATCATCGGCTAGGGATGGCCGCGTGAAGCGAGTCGGGTTGGCCTTGGTCGGACTGGGCAATGTAGGACGTCGGGTTCTCGCGCTCCTGGCCGAACACGAGGACAAGCTCAACGAGAAGTACGGCCTCGCGTTCAGTGTCCGCTGCGTAGCGGACAGCAGCGGAGTCGCGGTCAGTGAGGACGGCTTCGATCTCGCCCGCCTGGTGGCACACAAGCTGGCTGGGTCGAAGCTCCGAGAGCTACCGGAGTTTCGAGAAGGTCTCGGTGTGGCAGGAGCGCTCGACAGCGTCCCGTGTGACATCCTCCTAGAAGCGTCACCGGTCGACCTCGACACCGGCGAGCCCGGCGTCTCGAATTGTAGGACGGCGCTAGAGCACGGGCTGCACTTGGTATTGGCCAACAAGGGCCCCCTGGCGCTCGTTCACGAGGAGCTCGACCGTCTCGCGACGGACGCCGACGCGGGTATCCTGTACAGCGCGGCATTCTGCGGGGGCCTTCCCGTGCTCAACATCATCCGGCGGGATATGGTCTGCGGCGAAGTATCGGCACTCCGAGGGATCTTCAACGGAACGACGAACTTCATCCTCGACGAAATGCTCCATGGACGCGCCTACGCGGATGCTCTGCTCGAAGCACAGGACAGAGGCATTGCGGAAGCGGATCCGAGCCTCGACGTCGGCGGCTGGGACACGGCCGCCAAGCTCGTGATCGCGGCAAACACCTTCGCGGACGAGAAGATCACGCTCGCCGACGTGCACGTGAGTGGTATCGAGGACGTGCGGGCCGATCGGCTGGAGCAGTGCCGTCGGGACGGATCCGTGCTCAAGCTGGTGGCTACCGCTGAACTCGTCGATGCCGAATGGCGTTTCCGGGTCGAGCCCACACCCGTCCCCGTTGAGAGCTTCCTAGGCGGCTGCAGCGGCTGGGAGATGGCGGTCGAACTCGAGAGCGATATCTACGGAAAGACGTTCCACAAATTGTGGGAGCGTGAACCCATACCCACCGCGGCGTCGATGGTCAGAGACGCGGTTCACTTGGCTACGATGGGGCGCCAGGCCTCGCTCTAGCGGCGGCGTACACGACCACCGAAGCGCCAATGAGCCCAGCGATGCTGAAGGCTTCCCGTGCTGGGACTTGCAGGAGCAGCCAGCCGACGATGAGGCAGCTCAGCGGCGGAATGAGCGGTCCGAAGGGCAATCGAAACTTCCCGGTCCCTGGCAGACCGTCGCGCTGGCGCAGGCGAATAACTGCGAGGCTCACACCGAGGTCGATGAGCAGCAACGACCCGGTCGCGAACACCGCCAGATACCTGAAGGTGCCGCTCAGCGCAAACACGCAGACAACAACTGCGAAGAAGATCACCGCCACGTACGGTGTCTTGTACTTCGCATGCACCTTCGACAGGGCTCTTGGAAGGTTCCCGTCCAGCGACGACGCGAATATGACCCTCGGAGCGCCCAGCATGACTCCGATCACGTGCACCAATCCCTCGTCCCGCACGCTTCCCGGGGAGGGCTCAGCCATGGTTGTCGTGAGCGCTCATCGCAGCCCTTCGCTTCTTGTGATGGATCGTATGACAGCTAGCATGTCGAGACTCTAGCGTCACGAAGCTTCTTTGAGCGACCCGATGCACGAACGCTATCAAATCGAAGACACCAGCCAGATCATCTCTCCAGGGCTCGTCGTTTTTCGCGACCTGGTGGAAAGCAACCTCGCGCGGATGGTGGAGATCGCCGGCCACGTGTCGCGACTACGCCCGCATTGCAAGACACACAAGATGCGGGAAGTCGTGCAGTTACAGATGGATCTGGGGATTAACAAACACAAGTGTGCGACGTTCGCCGAGGCGGAAATGCTGGCCCAAGCAGGTGTGCAGGACATCTTCTTGGCCTACAACATCGTCGGACCGAATCTTGGCCGGGCGGTCGAATTCGTCGAGAAGTTCTCCCACGCCAGACTCTCCGTGACCGCGGATCACGCCGAGCCCATCCGTCGACTCGGCGAAGTGATGTCGCAGTCCGGGCACACGGTCGACGTGCTGTTGGACATCGACACCGGACAGCATCGCACAGGAATCGTCGCCGGAGCCGCCGCGAAGCATCTCTACGGCCAGATCGTCGACACAGCGGGTCTCAATCCGGGTGGCTTGCACATGTACGACGGGCAAAACCACCAAACCGATATCAACGAGCGACGTGTGGCGGTTGACGAGTGCTGGAGTCAAACGATGCGATTACGTGACCAGTTGGTGTCCGAAGGGTGGTCTGTGCCACGGATCGTTGCGGGTGGCACGGCGTCCTTTCCCCTCTACGCGGAAAAGGACGATCCTGCGCTCGAACTGAGCCCCGGCACGCTCGTTTTTCACGACGCCGGTTATCGCGACATGTTTCCTGACCTCAACTTCGTCCCGGCCGCTTTGATCCTCACACGTGTCATCAGTTGTCCGAGGTCGGATCGTGTCACGGTCGATCTCGGATACAAAGCCTGTGCGGCAGACGACCCCATGGGCAGCCGAGTCGAGTTCCCCGATTTGCTCGATGCCAAACAGATTTTGCAGGACGAAGAGCATTTGGTCTTGGAGACCGCCCGGGCGTCTGAATTTACTCCAGGCGACGAGTTGCTGGCCATTCCCCGTCACATTTGTCCAACGTCGGCACTGCACAAGCAGGTGCACGTCGTCTCGAATGGAAAGCTCACGGGGCGGTGGGATGTTGCTGCTCGCGACCGTTGGTTGACGATCTGACTGCTTACAGCGGGCACTGGCGCCCGACCGCTTCAATCCCCAAAGTCGTGCCCTATGAATTCTAGACCCCGATGAGCGAGTCCCCGAGGCTGCGCCTCCCTCATCCTCTGGTCCTGCTCACCGGCTGCGTCATCACCGCGGCGCTCGTGAGCTATGTGGTGCCGGCGGGTCAGTTCGATCGAAGAGCCGACGACGTGACAGGCCGCACGCTCGTAGTGCCTGGCACGTTCCAGACGGCCCCCTCGAACCCTGTGAACCTCTTCGACGCAATGGTGGCCCTGCCCGTCGGCATGGCCGACGCTGCAAGCATCATCTTCCTCGTATTTCTCATCGGCGGCGCCTTCACCGTCGTGGACGAGTCCAGAGCTCCCTTGCCCCGGGATCACCCTGTGTCGACTCGCTTGGTTTCCGTGCAGGGGAGTCTGGCCCCTCCCCGACATCGTCGTGCTGCGACGCGTAAGAATGCCGTAGCCAAATGCCGCGCGCGATCCTGAACGCAACACGATTGACGCAACTGGTAGAGCCTAGGTATTCTCGAAGAGGCTCGTCCCCAAGGAGTATTGCACGATGCGACGTCTAACGATGTGGGATTCCGTCGTCGGGACCGCGCTGGCCGCCTTTGCAGCTGTCGCCTTTACCGTCCCCGCCCCCGTCACTGCCCAGGAAAGTGCCTCCATGGAGGTGACGTTCACCAAGGACATCGCGCCGATTCTCCAGCGTAGCTGTCAGCAGTGCCATCGCCCGGGCG
>CAWLAJ010000342.1:0-4071 GCA_963854795.1 Deltaproteobacteria bacterium UBA4427
CGTATCGATCTCGAAATCGAAGGCATCGACTCGGACCCGCCGCCTCTTTCCGGCGACGTCGACCTCGAAGGCAACACCCACCTCGAAGGCGACATCGACAGGAAAGTGGAAAGAGCCGAGCCGACCGTGTAGAAAAAGTTGACGAAGCCCCGGCGAGTACGAACTCTCCGGTCCCGAACGAAGGCGCTTTCTGGCGCGATGACTGCTTCGAAAATGCTTGCGATCTTCTTGGATACGCTCGCACAACCGCGCTGCATCCATTGTCAAGCGCCGCTCTCGTCGGCTCGCGGACCTCTCTGCGTTCCCTGTCATCGAAGGCTGCCCTGGTGGCGAAGAGTGGACGGTTGCCCACGTTGCGGAACCGCGATTATGCTGCCGACGACCTCGAATCGAGAGGGCGAACGGCCGGTCTTCGAAGGTTGCGTGGGTTGTCTAGCGGAAGGCAGCGCGCTCCATGTCTGCAGCGCACTCACGAGATACGAAGGCCCCATACGAAAATGGATTCCGGGCTTCAAGAACTCGTCAGGACCCTTTGGCCCGGCCACGGCCATTCGACTGGCGATCGATCACCTGGCGACGACCCTGGCGCTTCGCGTCGCGATGGACTCGCCCGAACGCCCGGACCTGATTGCCAGCGTACCGCTCCATTCCCGCCGCCAGCGAAATCGGGCCTTCAATCATGTGGACCCGATTGCAGCTCGAATCGCCACGACTCTGGCGCTTCCCTTTCTGCCGGACGCGCTCGAACGCATACGCGACACATCGTCACAAGCCGGACAGATCGCTTCGGCTCGTCGCGAGAGCATTCGAGGAGCCTTTCGCGCCACCACCCGCCTCGGCCGGGCGCAGCGAGTCTGGTTGGTCGACGACGTTCTGACGACGGGAAGCACGCTGGACGCCGCTGCGAACGCGTTACTCGACGCGGGTTGTGTCGAAGTTCGAGCTCTCACACTGGCGGCAACTCTTCCAGCGTGTCGGGCGCCCCGTAATGAAGCTACGTATCATGCTGCCGCCTCGCGTACCCGATCGAATCGAGGGCGTTGAGCGAAGCATTCGCCCATCTTCATCGCAATCAGGCTCGACACGGCAGGCCTACCCGGGTTCGCTTTCAGGAGTTCACCATGATCATCGGTTCGCGTACCCTCCCAGTCCTCATCTCCCTCTGCCTCCTCATCCTCGGCGGCAGCGCCGTCGCCGACGACGAGAAGTTCGACGCGATTTTCGTGGACGCCGTATCTGATCTCCTGAAGTCCCAGAATGCGGCCACCGCGATCGAAGAGCAGATGACCTTTTCGGCAGCGCAGCATGCATTCGGAACCCTCGCCGCTCAAGGCATCGCCATTACCGAACCCATGCAAGCCATCATCATCGATGAGGCGCGCAAGTCAATCGGGTCGAAATTCAGTGACGACCGATTTCTTGCCGACCTCTATGCCCCGGTCTACGCCGGCGAGCTCTCCATAGAAGAAATTCGCGAACTCACTGCGTTCTGGACGTCGGCCATTGGCAAGAAATTGCTTGCCGTCAATCCTGCCCTGTCGAAGGGAACCTTCGATGCGCTTCAAGAGGCCAGCGCGCCTCTTGCAGTTTCAGAAGAATGCCGACGCCCGATTCCTGGACGCCGGGATCGTCAATCAGCCCTGAACATCGAATTTCGCAGACGTATCAGTTCTTCGCGGCCCGACCCTTGTCAACGCCGCGGCGCTTTTCAACGCTGAGGCGCTCTAGATAATCGCGGCGCGCCTCAGCGCACTCTTCATCCGAGAGCGCGGTGACCAGTCCATCGGCGTCTGACCAGCTTCGCATCGTGCCGACCATCTGATCCGTGACGGCGTTGACATGGCGCTTCGTTGCGAAGATTGCGTATGAGGCTTTCTTGGCCAAAGACGCCGCCAGCTCATCGACGGTCGAATCGAGCTCATCCGCCGGCACCACTCGATTCAAGAACCCGGCCGCGCGCGCTTCCTCAGCGCCGAACGGGCGACAAGTCAAAACCAGTTCCTTGGTGAGCGCGGGTCCGATTTCACGGACGAGACGAGGAATCCCGCCCCAGGCGAGCGGAATGCCCAGGTCGACCTCGGGAATCGAAAACATGGCGTCCGCACTGGCGACTCGAAGATCGCATGCGGATGCGACAACCAGGCCTCCGCCCACGCACCAGCCCTGGATGGAAGCGATCGAAATCGCACGCATCGATTCGAGCGCCTCGGCCATCAGACGACCCACGTCTGCGGCGTCTCTGGCGGAGAGGACTCCTCGCTGCGAGAAGGTCGAGAGATCGGCCCCCGCCGAGAACGCGCGACCCTCTCCGCGTACGATCACGACCTTGACATCGGACTGTTCGTCGAACCAATGGGCTGCTTGTGCGATTTCCTGGAGCGTCTGTGTGGAGAGCGGATTCAGCTTCTCGGGTCGGGACAGTTGGAGCTGCCCGATCGCGCCCTTCGCTTCTACGGTCAAATTTTCGAACAAGGCACTCTCCTAGATGATTGGGTTTGCAATTTCGAGGTCGATGGTTGGCGCGTGCGTTTCGATCAAGGCACGATCATCGATGTCGTTGGGATGAAACGTCGGCCGAAACCATGCTCTATAGTCACCACCCATCTCGCGCAAGAGTCCGCGTTCTGCGAAGAGGTAGCCCCATCCGCGCGACCAGGTTTGTGCGCGGAACAGCAAGCCGTCCTTCCAGAGCATGTAGACCAGACGATCGAAGACCTCGACTGACAGACCCAATGAAACGGAGACCATCGAGAATGCGCGGAGCCAATAGCTCGGTGCGACTTCCATGAGAACATCGAAGGCAACGGCTTTGTGCTCCGCCTCTTCGAGAGCATGCCAGCGCCAGAGTCGAGACATTTCCGGATCCATCTTGCCTGTTCGGCGTTCAGTATCCGACAGGACCTGACGGGCGAGCATGGCGGTCATGTGTTCGAGTGCCGCTGTCATCGCAAGCGACAAAATTGGCAAGCGGCGATTGTGCCATCGCGAGATACGATCGGCGAGACGATTGCGCATCTCGAGAGCCGGATAGCCCTGGCTGATCAGCATTTCGACGTGATCGTCGTGAACACGACTATGCTGGCCTTCCTGTCCCGCGAAGGACCGGATTCTCTTGCGCAATCCTGAGTCCTCGATCCGCTCTCGATAGTGATCGACCGAGCGAACGAAGAATGCCTCGCCGAAGGGAAAGGTGGACGAAAGCGCATTCAGGAAATGTGTTGCGAAGGCGTCTCCGCCATTCCAATGCCGAGGGATGTCTCGTGAAAGGGAGCCAGCGGGACGGCGAATGGGAATCGAAAATTCCGGCTCGGCGCTGGGCGCACGTGTTTCCATCTGCATCGGCGATTTCCTCACCGGCGATCCCCACCCCGACAGCAGCGCCGAGAGTAGCGTAGACTCCGGACCGAGCGATCGGATGAACCGGATGGCCAACGGCGCAAAAGAGGATCGAAACGTGCCGAGCGGCATCGAATTCAATCGGCAGTCTGTCGATCCGATATCGAGCAGGTGGGTTCAGTGAGAAATTTCGCCGGCCAACAACCGGTACGACCACAACGATCGCAATCACCACGACGCCTGTGGCGGACTGCGGCCAGCTTCGTCTTTTTGCTCTCACTCGCAGGCTGTTCGGACACGGAAATCCGTGGCAGCTACGACGTCGAAGTCGACATCGCCGGTATCGGAACATCGCTCGATGGCGTCCTGATTCTGGCTGCCGAGTTTCTCGACATCCCACCCCTCGAGGACGAGGAACGAGCGATATTCGGCGATTGGTTCGTGAGTGACACGATCGACGCGAATTCTTGCTTCATTCTCGAATCGGCATCGCGTGGCGAGGAAGCGACGAAGATCGTTCGCGTCTTCGAAACGCGATTGCGTGGAAACGAGATCGTGCTCCCCATCGAGATCTTCAGAACACCATCCAACTCGATCGAAATCGTCGACCTGAAGTTCTTTGCCAACACGACCGGGGGCTCAGTGGTGTTTCACGATCGTGACCGACAACGCGAGGGACGAATCCGCGGGGTGCGATCGGGGCCGCCGAGTGCCGCGAAATGTCTGGAAGAACTC
>CAWLAJ010000343.1:0-4069 GCA_963854795.1 Deltaproteobacteria bacterium UBA4427
ACATGGCCGAGTCGGCCTTGCGTGCCTTTCGCGATCGCTTCCAGATTCCGATCTCCGACGATGAAATCGCGAAGGCTCCGTTCTATCTGCCCGACGCGGAGAGTCCCGAGATGCGATACATGCATGAACGACGGGAGGCGTTGGGCGGGTTCCTGCCTGCTCGAAAGACCGAGGCGCCCGAGCTCGAGCTACCCGAACTCTCCGCTTTCGACGCACTTCTCAAGGGGACCGGAGAACGGGAGATGTCCTCGACGATGGCCGCCGTTCGGATCCTTCAGATCCTGACTCGCGATAAGAAGATCGGAAAAAATGTCGTACCCATCGTTCCCGACGAGTCTCGGACGTTCGGGATGGAAGGAATGTTCAGGCGACTCGGTATCTACTCTTCAGTCGGCCAGCTCTATGACCCCGTTGATTCGGATCAGGTGGCCTACTACCGGGAAGAAAAGGACGGTCAGATTCTCCAAGAAGGAATAAACGAAGCCGGAGCGATGGCGTCGTTCGTTGCCGCTGGAACTTCCTATGCGAGCCACGGCGTGAAGATGATCCCCTTCTACATGTTCTATTCGATGTTCGGCTTCCAGCGAGTGGGTGATCTCGCATGGGCGGCCGGCGACATGCAATGTCGCGGCTTTTTGCTCGGAGGAACTGCCGGGCGAACGACGTTGGCGGGCGAAGGTCTGCAGCATCAGGATGGTCAAAGTCATACCTACGCGGGAACGATCCCGAGCTGTATTTCTTACGATCCCACCTACGCCTATGAACTCGCAGTGATCATTCATGATGGTTTGCATCGCATGTACAATGAAGACGAGAACGTTTATTACTACGTGACGGTGATGAACGAGAAATATCCCCAGCCGCCGATGCCGAGCGGCGTGGAGAGCGGAATCCTCAAGGGCCTGTACCGAGTGCGCGAGGGGCAGGGCAACGGTCCAAGCGTCCAGCTGTTGGGAAGCGGTGCGATTCTACGAGAAGTTCTCGCGGCCGCCGAGATGCTCGAGCACGATCATGGTCTCACAGCCGACGTCTGGAGCGCGACGAGTTTTAATGAGCTGGCGCGAGACGGTCAGGATACGGATCGCTGGAACATGATGCATCCGAACGAAGACCGGCGTCTGTGTTACGTCGAACGTCAGCTGGCCAGCACGAGTGGTCCCGTGATCGCGGCGAGTGACTACATTCGGTCATTCGCCGAGCAAATTCGGGCCTACGTACCACGCGAATACCGAACGCTCGGCACGGATGGCTGGGGCCGGAGCGACGGACGCGAGAAGCTCCGACAGTTCTTCGAAGTCCATCGCAACTACATTTGCATCGCAGCGCTCTCCGCATTGGCTCAAGAAGGGTCGGTGGATCGGGACACGGTCGCGCGAGCGATTCTGAAATATGGAATCGACGCTGAAAATTTGCCGCCGCGCGCTCGTTAGGGCATCGGGAGTACCAGTTTGAGTCAGATGCTCGAGATTTCAGTGCCCGACATCGGTGATTTCGACGAGGTCGAAGTCGTCGAGATTCTCGTGGCAAAGGGCGATCGGGTCGAATTCGATGATCCCCTCGTGAGTATCGAGAGCGACAAAGCCACCATGGAAATCCCCTCGACGGCGGCCGGCATCATCGCCGACCTCCGGGTCGCCGAGGGCGACCGCGTGAGCGAAGGGTCCGTTCTGGTCGTCATCGAGGCCGATGAGGAGGGCGAACCGGCTTCGCAACGAGACGACGACGCATCCCAGGAAGAGCCGCGTGGGGGCGCTTCGGCGAGTACTTCCTCAGCCCCTTCCGATCCTGAAGCCGGATCGGAAACGTCCGCACAGCCCACGCTCGCAAAACCGCCTCTTGTCGAACATGAGTTGTCCGCGGACGCCGCGAATCCGGTCCCAGACCGAGAGGGGTTGCCCCACGCGAGTCCGCTGGTTCGCCGCTATGCGCGCGAACTCGGCGTGCCGATCGCGGATACACCTGGAACCGGCCATCACGGGCGCGTCTTGATCGATGATTTGAAGCGCCAGGTACGAGACCGATTCGCCGAGGGCGGATCGAATACGACTAGCCAATTGGGGACGGGCATTCCTCCGATGCCCGTCGTTGACCATTCGGCCTTTGGAACAATCCGTGAACAGCCGCTCACTCGGATTCAGAAGGTCTCGGGTCCCGCCCTTCATCGCAGCTGGTTGACGGTTCCTCATGTGACTCAACACGATGAAGCGGACGTCACGGCTCTGGAGAAATTTCGTCGGGATCAACGCGAGGCGGCGAGCGAACGCGGCCTGAAATTGTCGCCCCTGCTCTTCGTCATGAAGGCGATCGTCATCGCTCTCGAAGAGCATCCGACTTTTCGTGCTTCGCTCGCACGCGAAGGCGATCGACTCTTGATCAAGGAGTATTTCCATCTCGGCATCGCGGTGGACACCGATCAGGGCCTGGTTGTCCCCGTCATTCGTGACGTCGATCGAAAAGGCATCTTCGAACTCGCGGCGGAGTTGATGGCGACTGCCGAACGTGCGCGCGCGCGCAAGCTCCGACCCGATGATCTTCGAGGCGCGTGTTTTACGATTTCGAGCCTCGGTGGAATCGGCGGCACTGCGTTCTCGCCCATCGTCAACGCACCCGAGGTCGCGATTCTTGGTCTCTCGAAGACGAAGGTCGCCGCCGTCTGGGAAGGCCCCTCTCCCATTGACCTTTCATCTCCACTCGAAGGACGCGTGGTCGAAACGTCTGGCCAGTTCGTGCCTCGGTTGATGCTCCCGTTCTCACTCTCGTATGACCACCGCGTGATCGATGGGGCCGAGGCGGCGCGCTTTACCTCCCGCCTGTCCCGCTTGCTTTCCGATCCGGCAGGACTCCTTCTCTAGACCCGCCGATCACCGAAGGTCGCGGTTCCGGGTTTCGCCCTGCACCCGCTCCGGTTTTCATCTCGCTCCGCTCGGACGATGAACTCGATAGGCGATTGCCCTCAGTCGATGTGTGGAGAAGTGAAAGTGGGTCATGCTTATCGCGTGTTGAGGGTCGCGTTCGAGTCGCGCGCCGAGCTCGATCGCGAGTTCTTCAACAATCTCGTTCATGGGGGCCTCTTCATTCCTGGGGCTTTCGATCTGATCTACGGCGAGCCTGTAGTGGTGCTGGTTGAGCTTCCCTTCGTGGCCGGCGCCATTGAGCTCGAGGGTTGTGTCGTTCAGACCCTCTCTCGTGAATTCGAGGCACACGGCGGTCGTTGTGGCGTGGCTCTCGAGATCGAGAATTCCCCCGATCTGATTCAGAAAGCGCTCGAGGTCGAACTCGGTGAAACGTTCGTTCATGAAATCACGGACGGATCCGGCCAGCGGAATGCGGCTGCTCGATTGGGACGACGGGGCTTTCGAATTCCATTCCGTTACGGAGCCGAGCCCGGAATTGGAAGCCGGGTCGATGCCGATCGAAGTTGCACGGCTCGAGGCGGCGCGCTGGTTGGACGAGGGTCGAAGGTCCTCTCATGCGGCCCTTCCGCGAGAATCTGGGCTGCGCGTCCAGCATCGAGAGATCGATCTAAAAGATCCGAAGCGATCGAAGGTTGAGCAGTCGATCCTGGATCTCGCCGGCTTGGGGATGAACATCGCGCGCTTGATCGAGACGATCCAGGAGCCAGATGGGCTGATTGAGGGCTGTATCCTCGACCTCGTCGAGCGCGGTGCCGTCCGCTACGAGGAGAATGGCGCCTTGCATTGACTGCGAGATGGGGTCCACCGGGATCCGCCGCCGAGCGCGGAGCTTCCCCAAGGGAACGCTCAACAACCGTTCTTCGAATGCCGAACCACTACCCATGACGTCCACTTCGAGTTCCGAACACCAAGGCTCCATGAGCGGCGATGAAGCCGCCGCGTCCGCAGCGCCTTGCTTCGGAGATCTATTCCCCGAACTCGGCCTGCGCTTCGAGGCTTCCGGCATCGTGGGCCTGATCGTCGTCGGCGCCCCGATGCTCGCTGAAGTCGAACGCCGCCATGGTGATGAGGCTCGACTCGGCTGTCTCGAATCCTTGCTCGCGCGGGTTCAGGACGTCGCGGAAGAGCGGCTCCGTTCGGATTATGTCGTTTGC
>CAWLAJ010000344.1:0-4063 GCA_963854795.1 Deltaproteobacteria bacterium UBA4427
TTCCCTGGCGTGCCGAGTGCGGGCGGCCCGAACTGAACGACCGTTGCGGGTGTGATTCCGGAAACGGGTTGTGCGAGTTTGATGAAGGTGATGTCGTCGAAGCGAAGAATATCGAAGTTGGGTGGGTTGGGCGGAAATGCACCGACGTAGGCCGGGTGTTTCGTAGCGCTCTCGATGGCGATGAATCCTGCATGCTGAAAGAAGAGAAAGCTCTTCTCGCTGGCGTTGAGATTGAAACAATGGGCCGTCGTGATCGCCGAGTCACATCCGATGAGAGTTGCCGAACAGATGACATGACCAGAATCGGGATCACCTTCGATCAGCGCAGCCGTCGTTGGCTCTGCCAATTCGGGTGCGCCATTGACGATATTCGTGCTGGCCTGTCCGAAGGCTTTCATTGGATCGAGGCAGAGAAGCGCGAGCGCGATCAGGCCGCCGCGCGAGCGCGACAATCTGCGGAGATACCGCTGGCGGCCGGGTCCATGGATGGACCGGAGATGAGTCTGTCTGATCGAGCTCATGGGGCCTACATCCTGATGTCGGCATCGGATGCCTTCAAAGATCCAACGACACGGGGCCACGAGATGTGGCAAACGGACTTCACGTACTTCCGGATCATCCACTGGGGCTGGTATTACTTATCCACCGTTCTCGACGACTTCTCTCGCTACATCATTGCCTGGAAGCTGAGCCCGACGATGGGAGCGACCGATGTCACCGAAACACTCGACGCAGCCATCGCGATCACAGGAGTCGATCAGATCAAGGTGAAGCATCGCCCTCGGCTTCTTCGGGATGTACTACGGTCCGGCGTATCTGTCCGGCGAGCTCCGGGATTACCTGGGCGAGCGTGGCATGGGCCATACCCGAGGCGCTCCGTATCACCCGCAGACTCAAGGCAAGATCGAGCGATATCACGGACGACGAAGAACGTCGTGAAGCTCCAGCATGATTACTTTCCAGAGGAGCTGAAGACGGCCCTCAAGGACTTCGTCAGCTACTACAATAATGAGCGGTATCACGAGTCGCTCGGCAACGTGACGCCAGCCGATGTCTATCTCGGTCGGCAGTATGCAGTGCTGAGTGAAAGATCGAAGATCAAGCGAAGAACGATGGAACGAAGAAGGAAGGAGTACCTGGCCCAGAAGGCGGCCTAGTCAGAAACCAAGAACTGTCTCTTAGCGAAGAGCCGTCCTTGTCCAGAATGTTTTGCCGACGTACACGCTGCCGGTTTGTTGCCGATAAAATTCCGGAGGGGCCCGAATTCGTGCTTCTCGCAACGAAACGGCGTGATTCAGATCACAGGATGAGTTCTAGGGGCCGCAGAAAATTTCGAGTGATCCGCAATGACCGACCTGCGATCCGCGGGGACTCCATGAATCAACCGAGTCGAGGGATCGAGCCTTCTACTACCACTCGCCGGTATTTTCCATCGACTTCCAAGGTTCTTCGGGCGGCAATGCTTTGCCCTTCTGCAGGAGTTCGATCGAGATCTGATCTGGAGACCGGACGAAGGCCATATTGCCATCGCGTGGGGGTCGATGGATCACGACACCGGCATCCATCAGGCGTTGGCAGAACTCGTAGATGTTCTCGACCTCGTAGGCGAGGTGGCCGAAATTGCGGCCTCCGTCATAGGGCTCGGGATCCCAGTTGTGAGTCAATTCGACCTGCGCAACGTCATTGCCCGGAGCCGCGAGGAAGACCAGCGTGAATCGCCCAGCCTCGACGTCGATTCGCCGCAGCTCCTCGAGTCCGAGTTTGTCGCAGTAGAAATCGAGCGAGGAGTCGAGGTCGGTCACTCGCACCATGGTATGCAGATATCGCAAGGGAGTTTTCTCCGAGGATTGCGCCGTTGAATGGCAGTTTGGGTAGGCGTATATGACAACAGACAGTACGACGAATGCCCTACTGAACAAGGCGTTCGCCGCGTTTCGCCTCGAGTGCCCGGATCGACCTGACCGGCCCCAGAGAGTGCCAATCGTTCGCCTGAGTCGGTCGAATGCGCTAAGAGATCGTCTGCGAAGCCCGCACATCAGGCGTGCATCGTGCCCCCCAGACAGATAGGAACCCCCATTTTCGATCGGGGAGTGAACGGTTGGATTCAACGTTCGCCGATCTGCGCATGATTCGTGTCGTCGATTTCATCGATGTCGCGATCGTGGCAGGGCTGTGTTGGGTGCTCATCACCTGGGTTCGGGAAGCGCGCGCCCGCGTCGCCGTGGGCGGCGTTGCCGCGATCGGCCTGCTTTTCTGGGCCTCTTCGCTGCTCGACCTTCGACTCACTACGAGCCTGCTGCAAGGGTTCTTCACCGTCGCTGCCCTGATCCTGGTGGTGCTCTTTCAAGATGATCTTCGCCGCTTCTTCGAGGGCATCACGCTCTGGGTCGTTCGGAATACGACGCCCCGTCCCGCTGGGGATGTGCTCGATGAACTCGGTTCCTTGTGTTTCTCGCTTGCTCAGGGACGGGTTGGCGCACTCTTCGTCTTCCCGGGTCGGGAGCCAATCGATCGGCTGCTCGACGGCGGTCATTTTCTCGATGGGCGGGTGAGCGAGGCTCTGCTGCGCAGCCTGCTCGATCCAGGAACCCCCGGACATGACGGTGCGATTCTGATTCGCGGCGGAAAGATCGCGCGGTTTGGAGTGCATCTGCCGCTCTCGACCGAATGGTCCGAGCTGGGTGCCGGCGGCACTCGTCATGCGGCCGGTCTGGGTCTGGCGGAGCGCAGTGATGCGCTCTGCATCGTGATCTCCGAAGAACGTGGCGAGGTATCGGTTGCCTGGCGTGGGCGTCTCGAGCAGGTTCGCGACACCAAGGCTCTGCGTGATCGGATCGAACGGTTTCTGGACCGCACGGCGCGACGGCGGCGAGAGAATTGGTGGGAGAGTCGGTTGGTCCTCGCACGACAGCATTGGAAGGAAGGGGTCGTCGCGATCGCAGTTGCATCGGGTCTTTGGCTTCATACCGTGCCCGGTGCGGTACTCGAGCGGAGTTCGAAGGTAATCCCGATCGTGGTCGACAACATGCCTGCGGGTTATCGCGTCTCGGCGATCGATCCCCCCGCCATCGATGTCGAATTCGAGGGGCTTCGCCGCGACCTGGTGCTAGCCGGTTCCCAGGAACTGCAGGTGAGGGTGAATGGCCTACTGGTCAATCAGGGGCGCCGAACCTTCGCGATCGAAGCGAAGCAGGTCGAGCATCCACCCGAACTGCGCGTCGTCGGACTCGAACCGATCAAGGTCAAATTAGAGATCGAAGCTCTCTAGTTCATCGTTCGGATTCGCGTTCGAGTCTTCAACTCGATGGAACCCGAACCCAGCGACTGCCGCCCGCGCTCAGCGCCGAGTACGCCGCCGCGCACGTCCATCCATGCCCCGAAGCGTGAGCCAGGTCACGCCAAGGAGGGCAAAAGCGATCGTGATGCTGATTTCGTCCAAGCGGTCCGACCTCGTTGGCTGCTGGCGAACGGTCATTGCCGTTCTCGCATTGCGGGCGCCCGGTCGAGTTGAATGGGGGGACGCCCGAAAATTCTTGGGGTTGCCCCTTATGTATTAGCCGGAAGCGCAAGAGATTCCGTGATCTGTGTCACAGGTCGGATCTTTTTGCCGCAAGAAATCCAGGCTCGTCGAAAGCGGGATGTCTGTCCCAGCCCGCCGGGACGTGGATCAGAGACTCTCGCGATAGTCTCGAGCGAGTTCTTGCATGCTCTGATGGATGCGGCGGACCAGCGAACGTTCGCCGTTCATACGGGCGAGATGGCTGATCTCGCCGTCGGGGTCGGGCTCGCGTTGTTGGGAGTCCGCGAAGGCCTGGATCAAGCGATAGGTCTCCTCGGGTTCGAGCCGTCCGCGATTCGTCGTCAGTCTACGCGTCGCATGCGCGAGCCCATCTCCGGTCATTCGCGCGTAGGGATTTCGGGATTTCGCCCGGGGCGCGATGGCTTTGAGAATGGATCGAGGCGAGCGTTTTCGGCGTTCGGCGAGCCAGGCGACCAAGTCGACGTAGGCACGCTGATAGGCGAACGCGAGTCGACGCCGATAGGCCGTGATTTCCTTGTCTTT
>CAWLAJ010000345.1:0-4048 GCA_963854795.1 Deltaproteobacteria bacterium UBA4427
GCTGGTGGCTGTTGGTACGGTGCTAGTTCGCGACTTCGCGGCCGAGCATACATTCCGGGTCGATCTGCTCGCGAATCAAGCGGAGTTCTTCCGCGCTGGGCAGACGCGTCTCGGGGATGTTGCTTTCGTCGTCGATCACCAGAGGGAAACTCGTATTCTCGAGGACATCCTCGAGAGTGACACCCGGATGAAGCGTTCTCAGCCGCATCGCATGATCGGGCGTTTCGAAGTCATAGACCGCGAGATTCGAGATGACCCGCCCGAGCTCGAAGCCCTGTGTCGTGGCTTCATTCAATTCGGCGGCGCGGTCGTAGCCGACGCCAGAGACGACATCGACCTTCTCGACAAAGACCCGCGCCGTCTGATTCGGGACCCAATAGCTGGTCTTGTGTGAGATCGTGTTGCCGGGGGCGCCACGCATCCCGAGCAATTGTGCCTTCGGTTTCGCGTGGTCGCCGATGCAGGCAAAATTCTGATTGCCGAAGCGATCGATCTGGCTGGCGGCCATGATCACATGCCGCTTGCCGTTCCAGAGATGGTCGAAGATCGATCGAAAGGGCAGCCAGGCTTCAACGAGCAGATCGTGACCGGGGCCGGAGACGGGGTTGGGCACATCGACGATCGTGCAGATGCCATCGGTCATCAGGAGGTCGGGTTCGAAAGTCGCTTTGGCGAGACGAGCGCCGATCGCGGGTGCGGTTCCAAAACAGCTGGCGAGGATTTCGCCGTCGCCTCGAAAGGCATCGGCGTTGGCCACCGCACAGATCTCGCCGCGTGTCGCTTCGCTCATGATTTCTTCGCCTGCTTCAGCTGGGCTTGATACTCGGCTTCGTTCTCGAGATCGAGGTAGGTCTTCTTGAATTCGAGCCAGGCGTCTTCGTCCTTGGCCGTTGCGGCATAGGATCTCTGAAACGCCTCGTCGCGACCGTAGTCGGGCGGACATTCAGTGAAATGCGCGCCGCCGGGCGCTTCGATCACGCCGTCGACCATCGTGCGATTGATGATACGCGATTGGAGGGGTCCTTCACCGGCCATGTCTTCGGTCTTCAGGATTTTCTCGACGGTCATGAAGCGTCGTTTCGCGGCGCGGCAATACAGGTCATCGAAATAGGGATCGGGTCCCAGGTACTGACCGTTGCCGCGAACGTCGCCACGATTCATGTGGATGAAGGCGATGTCGAGTTCGAGCGCCGGCATGGCGACGAGTTCCTCGCCATCGTCATAGGGCGACTTCACGAGACGTAGGTGTGGATTGATCTCCAGAACATCGGATCCAAGTCCCGCTCGCGTGGGAAGGAAGGGCAATCTAAGCGAGGCCGCGAGCAGTCCCCATTGGAGCATGCCCTCGTCGAGTTCGGCAGCTTCGATCGATCCGGATTGGCGCGCCTTGCGAAAATGGGGTTCGAGGGGAATCGAATCGAGCGAAACGAAGCCGTAGACCAGACGCTTGACCTTGCCCGCATTGCAGAGCAGGCCGACCTCGGGTCCGCCGTAGGTGACGACGGTCAGGTCCTTGACCGGGGATCGAAGAATCTCACGGACGATCGACATCGGCTTGCGCCGGGAGCCCCAGCCGCCGAACCCGATCGTCATGCCATCGCGAATCTCCGAGACGGCCTCGCGCTCCGTTGTCCGCTTGTCCATGCTGATGCCGCTCCGAAATCGCACGTCGATCGACGACAAATATTCGCCGGCAGGTGGCCGGGACCTCGAATATCATAACGATACGTTCCGTATCTCTCTACCCCTGATTTCCGCCTGAAACGCATGTCAGGGTCACGAGAGGCAAGATCCTCGTGGTGAATCGTGCTGGGTCGGGTCGCCCCTCCGGCTGGCGCCGTGGCCCTCAGATGCGACCGGCGACCGCCTCCCAGGCTGGGTCGCCGATGGCCCTAGGAGTCCGCGAAGCGCCGAGCCAGTTCTGCGGCGAGGCCGATATAGCGTTCCGGGGTCAGCGCGAGCAGCCGCCGGCGGTCGGGTTCGGGGATTTCCAGCGAAACGATAAAGGTCTGCAGGGCGTCGGGCGTGATCTCCTGACCGCGCGTGAGCACCTTCAACTTTTCGTAGGGCTCCTCGATTCCATGTCGACGCATGACGGTCTGGACCGCTTCGGCGAGGACGGCATGAGTCGAAGCGAGGTCGCTGTCGATTCGCTCGGGATCGACGGCGAGTTTGCCAAGTCCGCGGAGCGTGGAACGGATTGCCAGTACGCCATGGCCGATGCCGACGCCGACGTTTCGCAGAGCCGTTGAGTCCGAGAGATCGCGCTGCCATCGGGAGACGGGCAGCTTCTCGGCCAGATGACCGAGCACGGCGTTGGCCAGGCCGAGATTCCCCTCGGCGTTTTCGAAATCGATCGGGTTCACCTTGTGCGGCATCGTGGAGGACCCGACTTCCCCAGCCACCGTCTTCTGTCTGAAATAGCCGATCGAGATATAGCTCCAGAGGTCTCTTGTGAAATCGAGCAGGATCGTATTCGCCCGAATGATTCCGTGAAAGAGTTCAGCCATCCAATCGTGCGGTTCGATCTGGGTCGTCATCGGATTCCAGATGAGACCGAGGGATTCGACGAAACGTTTCGTATGCTCCTCCCAGTCGATTTCGGGATAGGCGACTACATGCGCCGCATAACTACCGACTGCGCCGTTGGCCTTGCCGAGGATCTCGACCCGGGCGATCGCGTCGCGTTGACGAATCAGCCGCGCGCCGACATTCGCGACCTCCTTTCCGAGTGTCGTCGGGGTGGCAGGTTGACCGTGTGTCCGGGAGAGCATCGCCTGATCTGCTGTCGCACCCGCAAGCGTTCGCAATTCGTCGATCAATCGATTCAATTCTGGAACCACGATCAGCTCGCGTGCCTCGGACAGCATGAGCGCGTAGGCCAGATTGTTGATGTCCTCGGAAGTGCAAGCGAAGTGAACGAATTCGATGGCGGCGGCGAGTTCGGGATGGCCGGTCAGGCGATCCTTGATCCAATACTCGACGGCCTTCACGTCGTGGTTCGTGCGGGCTTCGATGGCGCGAATCTCCTGCGCGTCCTTCGGCGAAAAGTCGGCCAGGAGTGCCTGGAGGTGCTCGATGGCGCTGGTCGAAAATTCGGGAACCTCGTTGATCTGAGGCGCAGCGGCGAGCGCTTCGAGCCAACGGATCTCGACCTGGACGCGGTATTTGATCAATCCAAATTCGCTCACGATCGGTCGCAGGTCGTCGAGTTTTCGTTGATAGCGACCATCGAGTGGTGAAATGGCGAGCAGCGAATCCGACTCGAGATTTTCCTGGGTCATACCGGGTCCCTCCTCAATGGCTCACGACTGCGCCAGCCAGGCGCGTGCATTCTGGAAAAGTCGTAGCCAGGGGCCGTCCTCTCCCCATTCCGCCGGGTGCCAAGAGTATTGCACCGTACGAAATGCGCGCTCGGGGTGGGGCATCATGATTGTTATGCGGCCGTCGGGCGTAGTCAGAGCGGTGAGGCCGTCCGGTGAGCCGTTCGGATTGGCGGGATATCGCGTTGCCGGCGCTCCATGGCCATCGACGAAGCGTGCGGCGAAGAGCCCAGCCGCCTCTGAACGCGATTTCGCGTTCTCATCATCGAAAAGCACCCGCCCCTCACCGTGGGCAACCGCGATCGGTAGGCGCGCCCCGACCATCTCGCGAAAGAGCATGGACGGACTCTCTTCGATCTGAACCAGCGAAAGTCGGGCCTCGAACTGTTCGGAGCGATTGCGTACGAAGCGCGGCCAGTCCTCGGCGCCCGGAATCAGTTCCCTTAGATGGGAGAGCATCTGGCAGCCGTTGCAGACGCCCAGCGCGAAGCGGCTGGGGTCATGGAAAAACGCTTCGAAGTCGTCGCGAAGCCGCTCGTGAAAGAGAATCGATTTGGCCCAGCCGCCGCCCGCGCCTAACACGTCGCCGTAGGAGAAGCCGCCACAGGCGACGAGCCCCTGGAATTGTGACAGGGAAGTCTCGCCTGCCATCAGATCGCTCATGTGAACGTCGATCGAATCGAAGCCTGCTCGGTCGAAGGCAGCGGCCATCTCGACTTGGCCAT
>CAWLAJ010000346.1:0-4048 GCA_963854795.1 Deltaproteobacteria bacterium UBA4427
TGCCTCGGCTACGGATTGCTCGGAATGCGCGCTCTCGGACTTCCAGTCGTCACGACCGTACATCATCCGCTCAGCGTCGACCGACGCGCGTCGTTCATTCGTGACGAGACCTTCGACGACGTGATCGGTACGATGAAATTCTATCCGATCGGGATGCAGTCCTTTGTCGCTCGCCGGCTCGACTGTGTGCTCACCTCTTCGGAAGCCAGCGCACGACAGATCGTCCAGGATTTTGGTGTGCGTCCGGAGAGGATTCGCAATATTCGCAATGGTCTGGACACCGAACTCTTCTCGCCGGATCCAAAGGTTCCCCGAAACGGAAACGAACTGCTCTGCATCGGTCGATCCGCAGACCCCAACAAAGGCATCCGAACGCTGATCCAGGCCCTGGCACGACTGCCCTCGCACATCACACTGACCCTCGTCGACGACGACAGCCCTGAGAATCAGGTGCGTCGTTGGGCGCGAGAGCTCGGTGTGCAGAATCGACTTCGGCTCACGGGTCGCGTCGAAGTGTCGGAGTTGATCGATCTCTATCGACGCACCTCCGTTGTTGTGGTTCCGTCGCGCTACGAAGGCTTCGGGCTGCCCGCGGTCGAAGCCATGGCCTGCGGAACCCCCGTCGTGGCAACCCGCGCCGGCGCGCTGCCAGAAGTCATCGACCTGACCGGCGGTGGCGTTCTCGCCGAACGCGATGATCCGGACTCGCTCGCAGCCGCGATTCGAACACTTCTCGAAAATACCGAGGCGCGTTCGCTGATGGCCAAACGCGGGCGAGAGTCCGTGGTAGAGAAACTATCCTGGGGGCAGATCGCAGCTGCGACCGCGGAGGTCTACGCGGAAACGATCTCGCGGTCCGGTCGCGGACGCCCGACGACGACAATGACATCCGACAGCGTCGGCCACTGACGCGCGACGGCGTCCAGACCTCGCAGCAACAGCAGGGCTACCGGTCGCGGAAGATGACACACGAGTGTCGCCCAGCCCGGGAGTCCCCAGCCGATCGAAATTCCCTGAATCGTTTCGACCTCGACATGTTTTTCCGCCTGCTCACGCATCAGAGCGAGTTCATAGCGGGTGAAATGATCGCTCGGCGTGTCATATCCCCGTCGACCACGCAGCGGGCCCAACCCGAGCCAATCTTCGCGAAATCGATCGATCGCACGAGTCACACGACAGGCGAGAGAATCGAAATTGGCGATCGCCAACACGACTCGACCATCGCGTTTCGTCACGCGCGCCATTTCGGCGATCGCTGACTCGGGATCATCGAAATGGTCCATTGCACCTTTACAAAACGAAGCATCGAAGGCCTGGTTCTCGAATGGCAGTGCATCCGCCCAGCCGCGTACCCAGGCCGGCCTGTCCTCGCCGGGCTCGAGCTTCGCCGTACCGAAGGCCTCGGCCATCGCCGTCATCCGAGCTGAAGGCTCGGCACCGATCACGTAAGCACCCTCTCGCACCAAGGCAATCGAGTCCTGCCCGACACCACTCGCGACGTCCAGGATCATGCGTCCGGAATCAGCACAGGTTGCCCACAAAGTGACCTCGGTCATTCGCGCGAATAGAAATTCGCTATCCGGAGACATCCCGGTCGGAATGACGTCACTCATGTCTCGGTCGAGATCGACGACTCGCATGCGCAGACCTTAGCGATCCCGCCTAGCGACTGCCCCGCCTTCTGGGCGAAAACCGTGGCCGGCTGTACACTTCGCCCAATGCACGACGCGGCCGCCGATCCCGCCCCGAGCGAAGTGGAGCCCCCGGAGTTATCGGCCCAGGCGGCCAAGAACCGGTTCGGGACCATCTCTGTCCTATCGATGGGTCTGCTCGCGCTTTTCGCGGCGTATTTCATGTCCATTCGCTTCGTCGAGATCGCGCTGGATCGCGAAATCCAGGCGCGCGTCGAGGATGCGATCGCCGTCACCCATTTCAATCGGCCGGTGATCCCGCAGATCAAAGAACGAATCGACGAAGCGGTCCGCCAGTCTGGCTGGATCCGGCTGGGTGGACTCCGCGTGTCCACGCTGGTTCTTGCGCGGGATGGCGTGACCTGGCTCTATGTAGATGGCCATGGCACGCCACCGACGCCCGAAGGACTGGCTCCGACCGACATGATCGGAGAGTGGCTGAACTACCTTCCCGCGACCGCCGAAGTCACCGTGACGCTGCCTCATAACACGCCGATCTCGAATGCCATTCTCTTCTCGTTCACGGCCGTTTTCCTTCGCTTTGCCTACGTCGGCAACAGACGCAGATCCGGCCAGGAATCTCAACTCCTGCAAGAAGCCCTCTCGATCCGAGATCGCGCCGCCCAAAGGACGAGAGAGATCGAATCCGAGCTCGCAGCGACACGCATGCGGCTATCCGAAATGGTCCCCATCGAGCGAGAACACAGCGAGGAAATCGATCAGCTTCAGCAAGAACGAGAATCCCTACAGCAAAAGCTCTCCAATCTCGCGGCCCGCGAAGAGTCGCTCCGTGGACGTGCGGATTCTGCCATCGAGCTCGCTCACGAAGTTCATGCGCTCGAAGACCTTCTCGAAGAGGCGACCGGGGATCTCGACTCAAAGGATGGCGAAATCGCGCAGCTCGAACGGAGCTTGAAAAAAGCTTCGAAGGCCTCGGACAGGGCGGCGAGCGCAAAGGCGAGGACGGCTGAACTGATGGCTCGACGCTTTCGAACTCTCTACAAGACGATCGAGATCGACGATCGAGCCATCGACGACATCAGCTCACTCGGCGACGAATCCCTCCGACTCAAAGCCGAGGAAAGCGTGAAGCGTCTCGCAGAAGAAGCGGACAACGTGGCGGTCCGACGGAAAGTCGGCGGGCTGCCGGGCTACGTCCAGGTCTTCGAGTTGGGCTTCGCTGGAAAAGGCCGCATCTACTACACACGAGGAAAGGCAAAGCGCTTTCGGATCCTACTCGTCGGCGCCAAGAATACGCAGCCGACGGATCTCGAGTATCTAGCTCGCTTGCCGCGATCGGACTTCAGCTAGAAGTCGACGCCGCGCAGGACCCCTCTTCTCCGTCAATCGGCAAGCGCGAGCGCGCCACGGATCGCACTCCGAAGCTCCCCGTCATCCCAGGGCTTGGACAAGATCGCGAAGAGCCCGGCCGCCTTCAATTCGCCCGGCGAGATCTCCTCGGTCCACCCGCTCAAGAGAATTCGCTCGGTTTGCGGCCATCGGGTGCGAATCGTCGTCAAGAGTTCGACGCCGCTGATTCCCGGCATCCGATGATCCGAGATCACGAGATCGATCGAATGCGCGGCCATTATTTCGAGCGCCCCGCGACCTTCTCGAGCCGTTCGGATCGTGAACTTTTCGCGCCGCAGGCCGCGGCGCAGAGAGGACACGACGTGCGCCTCGTCATCGACGAGCAAGACGACCCGCTGTCTGCGGCTGCTCATCGGACCGAAGCTTCATCAAGGGGCGCAACAGCCACAACAGGCCCCACCCTGGGCAAGCGCATTTCAAAGGTCGTACCGAGTCCGACCTCGCTCTCGACTCGAAAACGTCCACCGTGTCGTTCCACGATCTTGAACGAGGTCGACAAACCCAGACCGGTTCCCGCACCGACGGGCTTCGTCGTAAAGAAGGGCTCGAAGACATGGGGCAGATCGGACTTCTCGATCCCGATTCCCGTATCGATAATGCGAACGACGAGTTCACCGCCCTGTTGTTCAGTTTCCAGTCGAATCACGCCAGGCTCATCCGAACCACGCGATTCGATCGCCTGATAGGCGTTCACCAGCAGATTCATGAAGACCTGTTTGAGCTGCATCGGGTATGCGTCGATCTTTGGAAGTTCGCCGTACGCTTTCTCGAGCGTGACCGAGTGTCTCATCATCGTGTAAACGATATTCGCGGTCGAATCGAGCGCCTGATTCAGATCCGTAGCTGACCGGGCGGGAAAGTCCGGACGGGAGAAGTCACGCAGATCCTTCACGATATGACGAATCCGCTCGGCACCCTCAGTCGATTCGAGCAATGCCTTTTCGAAGTCGGACCGCACATAATCGAGATCGATCTCGCGCGCGAGA
>CAWLAJ010000347.1:0-4020 GCA_963854795.1 Deltaproteobacteria bacterium UBA4427
CAAGGCTCTGCGTCACGCGCAGACCTGGACCTCGCAGGAGAAGCTCGAACTCGAGAACGGGGGTGAGCTCCCGGAAGTCACCATCTGTTACGAGACCTGGGGCGAACTCGACGAGGCGCGGAGCAATGTCGTCCTCGTCTGCCATGCGCTGAGCGGGGATTCCCACGTTGCGCAGCACAGCGACGACGATGGCCCTGGCTGGTGGGAAATCCTGGTCGGGCCGGGCCGCCCGATCGATACCGAGCGCTACTTCGTTGTCTGTACGAATGTCCTTGGAGGATGTCGGGGAACGACGGGTCCCAATTTCGTCGATCCGGCGAGCGGCCATGCTTATGGTGCAGAATTTCCGGTCGTCACCGTGCGCGACATGGTCGAGGTCCAGCGCCGGCTACTCGACCATCTCGGAATCGATCGGCTGCGCGCCGTCATCGGAGGATCCCTCGGCGGTCTGCAGGCGATCGACTGGGCGATCGCTCATCCCGAGCGCGTCGGTGCCTCCCTGGTCTTCGCCGCGGCACCGCGACTGAGCAGTCAGGGCATCGCCTTCGATGTCGTCGGTCGAAATGCCATTCGTCACGATCCGCATTTCGCGGAGGGCCAATATTACGATGGACTCGCTCCCGAGGCCGGTCTCGCCCTGGCTCGCATGCTGGCCCACATCACCTACCTCTCCGACGAATCGATGCGATCGAAATTCGATCCCACTCGACTTCAGCCACGCGCCATCGACAGCGGATTCGAGAGCATCTTTTCCGTCGGTTCCTATCTCGCTCATCAAGGTGGGCGCTTCGTCGAACGCTTCGACGCCAACAGCTACCTCACGCTTTCGACAGCCATGGACCTCTTCGACCTGGGCGATTCGGAAGCGACGATTAGAGCGTCCTTGGCGCCAGCGACATGTCGCTGGCTCTTCGTCAGCTTCTCGAGTGATTGGCTCTATCCACCCAAGGCCTCCCGCCAACTCGTCGACGCGCTGGTTTCCCAATCCAAGACCGTCAGTAGTTGCGAGATCGAAAGTCCGGCCGGGCACGATTCCTTCTTGTTGGAAGACAACATGAATCTGGGTGGGCGTCTCGTCGCATCGATCCTGGCAAGCGAATCCGGCGTGTCCGCGCCGATTCGTGTACCCGAAGAGCCTCACGTCGACGAACCGACGAGCATCTTCTTTGCGCGGCGACTCGATTACGAAATGATTCTTCGGCTCATGCCCGAGCGTGCGAGCGTGGTGGATCTGGGATGTGGCAACGGGGAGCTGCTGTCGATTCTTCGCGATCGGGGCCATGCGCCTTTATTGGGAATCGAACGGGATCAGGGCGAGGTGGTGGAATGCGTCTCTCGCGGCCTCGATGTCATTCATGCCGACCTCGACGAGGGGATCGCGGCCATTCCGGACGCGAGTTTCGAAGTCGCGCTGCTTTCACAGACCCTGCAGTCGATCGTGGAAGTTTCGCGCGTACTCGGCGAGATCGTTCGGATCGGGCGGCGTGGCATCGTCAGTTTCCCGAATTTTGCCCATCGCCCAATGCGCGAAATGTTCCTACGCGAAGGTCGACTTCCGAAGGAGACCGGGATGTACGCTTATGATTGGCACGACACGCCGAATCGCCGCTTTCCCTCGATTCTCGACTTTCAGGAACTCTGCGATCGGCAAGGGATTCGCATCCTCGAATCGATCTACGTCGATTCGAAGTCGGGAGAGGAAGTCCAGGACGATCCCAATCTGAATGCGGATCTTGCGGTCTTCGCACTGAGCCGATAGCGCGATAGCGCGAAAGTGCCTGGACCGAGACCGGTCGCAGGGCGCTAGCTCCGACTGCTCGTGTATCGAAGAGCCGATTCGAGGGCGGTTTCGAGGACGCTCACCAGCAACTCGATTTCGTCTTCGCTGATCGTGAGTGGTGGACCGAGCATGATCGCGTCACGCGCCGGATCGATTCCGGAGGGATAGAAAAAGGCTCCCTCGGAAAGACCCGCCGCGACGATGCGATTCGTGAAATGGTCCTTTTCGGCGAAATGCGTGAGCCGATCTCGATCCTTCACGAATTCGATCCCGATCATCAATCCGCGTCCGCGAATCTCAGCCACATTCGGATGATCTTCGAGTTTCGCCAGCCGTGCGCGCAACACCTGCCCCATTTGGTTGGCGCGCGAGACGAGTTTTTCGCGCTCCATGATCTCGAGGACCTTGTCGGCGGCCGCGCAGGAAGCGGGTAGGGCGCCGAAGGTGTAGAACATCAAGTCCTGGCCGGCCCTGGCCAGAGGCGCAACGACTTCTTCGCGGGCATAGAGACCGCCGATCGCCGCATACCCGCCGGCGAGTCCCTTGCCGGCAACCAGAATGTCGGGGACGACATTCCAGTGGTCGACGGCAAAGCGGCGTCCGGTTCGCCCGAATCCGGTCATGACTTCGTCGGCAATCAAGAGGATTCCGTGTTTCGTACAGATTTCGCTCAGTCGCGGCCAATACTCGTCGGGAGGTGTGAGCGCGGCGGCCGTGGAGCCGCCGATCGGTTCCGCGATGACGGCCGCGATCGTCCTGGGGTCCGCCTCTTCGATCACCCGTTCGATGTCTTCGACACAGCGAACCCCGCACCGCGGATAGGTCTGTTCGAATGGGCAGCGAAGGCAATAGCAGGCGGGCGCCGTCGGCCAATCCGCAAGCATCGGCTCGAGCCCGCTGCGGCGCGCATGTTGTCTGCCGGCTGAAAGCGTCGTCACTGTCGTTCCGTGATAGGAGAGTTCGCGCCCGAGGATCTTCGAGCGCTCGGGTTCGCCTTTGGCGACTGCGTGTTGGCGCGCGAGTCGGATCGCCGAGTCGATCGTGTCCGACCCTCCGGATCCGAGCCAGATCGCGTTCAGCGAATCCGGTAGCCAACTCGCGCGCAGCCGATCGACGAGGCGGCGTCGACTTTCGGTTTCGAAAGGCGGAACGACATAGCTTTCTCGGGCGCTAGCGGCAGCGATGGCCTCTCCGACCTCGACTCGGCCGTGACCGATGTTCGAGACGATCGCGCCACCCGCCGCATCCAGAATTCGGCGACCGTTCTTGGTATAAAGAAACACGCCCTCGGCATGATCGATTTCGATGGGGCCGCGCGACCCGGGAATGAATGACCAGCGGTTGTCCTTGTCGGCCTTGTCGGAATTGTCGGCCATCGTGGTTGGTCTCCTTCAGCGCTCGACGGTTCGAGCCGAGGGTGCGCCTTTCACGTCGGGCTCCATCGATTGCGAATTCCACGCTTCCACGGGTTCACCCATCCGGATCGGCGTGATCGTGGATCTTTGCGATCATGGCGGTGACGTTGTCCTTCCCGCCCGCCTGGTTTGCCGCATCGATCATCCACGCGACCACGGCATGCGCATCCGGCGATCGGCCCGAGAGTAGCTTCAGTTCAGAGTCGGACAACATCCCATGAAGTCCGTCCGAACAAAGCAGGAACGTGTCCCCGGGCTTGATGTCGATCGAAGTGATTTCCGTTTCGACCTCGTCCGAGACGCCAACCGCTTGCGTGATTTGGTTCTGTTTCGGGTGGTCGCGGGCTTCATCGCGCCTGATGTCACCGCGTCGAAGCAATAGGGCGACGATGGAGTGGTCTTCTGTGAGCGCCTCGAACTCGCCCCCGCGCAATCGGTACAATCGAGTATCACCGACATGAGCCACAAAGGACGAGCCTCTCTCGCATAACATCAGTGCGACGACGGTGGTCCCCATCCCCTCGAGCGTTCTATCCCGGCCGGCCAGCTCGTGGATCTCGAAGTTGGCGCGTTCGATGGCGCATTTCAGGCGCGTCGACGAATCTCCGTCGCCATCGCGAATCAGCTTTCCAAGCGTTCCGATCGCCATCTTGCTGGCGGTCGCACCGCCCTGATGGCCGCCCAGACCGTCCGCAACGACCAGCAGGATTTCGCCCCGATCCGGATTATCGAAGCGATCGAAGGCATCCTGGTTCGTCTTGCGCAGACGGCCGGTGTGGGTGGAGCCGGCGATCGCGAGTTCGAAGTCGCCCCAGATCTCTCTGC
>CAWLAJ010000348.1:0-4000 GCA_963854795.1 Deltaproteobacteria bacterium UBA4427
TGCCGATACTGCGACGACGCCGACCCGGCGCATCGACTACATCCTTGCTCGCGTTGCCTGGGTCATCCGTAGCGAAGTAACGCTCGATCGCGCGCTGCCGCTGCACGGCGGGGACGGGTCTGCATCCATCTGGCCGTCGGACCACCACGTGGTGCTGGCGACGCTCGAACCTTCGACGACCTACCGGACGCTCATGATCGGATACGCCTCGCCCAGCACAGACTGACACTGCTCCGGCGCGACTTGGCCTCGCGCGGCCCACTCGTCGGTTGCCTTGAGCCCCTGACCGGGAGCGGTATTGAGATCGCGCAGGATGATGCCGGGAACCTTGACGTCGCCCGCAAGCAGCAAGTGGTGAGATGCTTCTGCCGGGTCATAGCCGGCGCTGCGCGCGTTCGCCTCGTCGCGGCAGGCAAACACGGTGTAGACGCTGCCCCAGCCGCCCAGAGCTTCGTCGCTCAGGGAGGCGACCGTCGCGGTGGTCTTCATCTCGACCGCCATGAAGCCGTAGAATTCACGGCCGGACGCCGCCTCGGGCACACGGCCGTGAAAGACCGCGCACTGGCCGCCCCCGAGACTCGGATAGGTGATCATGTAGCGGGCGTCCTCATTGGGAAACACGCCGGGCAGGCTCGCATCGGCGGGGCGAAACATCTGCATGTCACGCTCCGAAGTCAGCTGTTTACCGAGAGCGTGGCCCACGGCGTGCTGGATCGGCCATTCGAGGACCTTGCCGTTGATTCGCGCCTTGGTCTCGCTCGAGGTCGTCCACGGCTCGCCGTCTACCGTCACGGCGAACTTCTCTGCCTTGGTAAGACTGGCCGGGTGGCTCTTCGAGCGGTACACGCGCGCAAGAACCACGAAGTCGCTCTCTGTCGACGTGAAGGTAGTCGTGAAGGTGTGTCCCACGCCCTTGTCGGCCATATTGACCGAGGCAAACGGCAGGCCGTCCTTCCCATAGGCCGTTAGAGCCGCGTACCGCGCCCACTTCGGGAAGCTGCCGGTGAGCGTCGCTGTGGTGTCCTTCTCGAATGCGGTGACCCAGTACTCGACGCTGAAATCCGGCATGGCGACGTTGAGCGAGTTGGTCCGCCGGTCGTCCGACGCATGCGAGAGGATGTTCCACGCCGACCCACGGTACAGCTTGTAGACGAAGCCCAGGGCCCGCTCCATCTTGGCGGCGCGAGCGTTCTCCCCAGGCTTCTGATCGGCGACACTGCCGCCAGCCTGATCCGGAAGCACGTCGGGCGTGGGACTGCAGCCTGAAACCAGCAGACTCACGGTCGTGAGTGCCAGCACGATGGTCTGCCTGCCGTTGTTGGTGTTCATCTATCCTCGAGGATAGGCCATTCAAGCTGCCTTCTGGCACAACGTCCGGGTATGGGCGTTATGTCTCGTTCCTATCGGGAGGCCCGCGACGAGGGCTGTCCCCTTACAGCCGCCCCACAGGTCCGCTTTTTGGTCCGCATGACGTACCCGAACGAAGCGATACGTAGGGGATAGGATATTCAGTGCGACCAGGCTCTGCGGGTCGATTGGGATTGGAGGATGCGATGTCTCCTTGAAACTTTGATTCGCCATCCAGCGGGTACAGATCCCGCCCGAGCCGGTAATGAGCCTGGCGACGGTCTCGGAAACGGGGAAGGCGTTGTCGTAGGCACGCGAGCGTGTGGGCCGTGGTTGTACTCGCAGCGTTCGGCTGCTCCCCTCTTAAACTATCTCATTCCGGATGCCGAGCGTTCTGTTTTCCGTGAAGGCGATGGCGGCTTCTCCATAGATCTTCTCAACGAGAAGTAGGGGCGAGGAGGAACCGTGGCCGGCGACGTGTTGCATCACGGCACGCATGAAGAGGACGGCCCGGGACGGGGCTGATGTGCCTCGTCTGAGGGCTAGGTTTGGCGTAGTTGATGATTCCGATTACCGAATCGGAACTTTGTTGATCGCTCACTTCGGACGCGACTCCCACTCAGGCCGATAGAAAGTTCGAGCTTCGTTCTTGGCATTACCGATAGCCAGTATTCTGACAGCTAAGCCGTGCCGGAGCTACTCGGCCCCTTCCGGACGCTATCTCGTGCGGTGCTCGGACTCGCCACGGCCGGTGCGATTTCCGGAGGCCGAAGTTTGGCGCGCTTCCCGGACCATTTCTCGTGGGTCGAGATTTTTTGATTGTGGGTAGTTGACGCGCCAAACAGCGATGGCGGCGTCGACGAGTTCGGGAGTGGCGTTTTCCTGGAGTAGAACGATCGCGTAGTTGTACATCGCCATCTCGTTGGATCGATTTCCAGTCGCGAGAGAGTGCTCTATCAGCTCTCGAATCTCGTGGGGCTTCACCGGGTCTCGCCCTTGGCATTCCGGCTGTGCCTCGCGTCCAGGACCAGAGCACATCGAAGCCTGTAAGGCGCGGTAGTAGAAGCTGTAGGCCCGATCGGGGTAGAGCTCGGAACTCACGTCAGCGATGTTGGTTTCGGGATTCAGGAGTGATTCTGACTTGATGAGATAGTCGGGCTCGAACTGCGCGAGATTCAATTCGAATGCAGCAAGCGTAAGACCGCCTATATAGACGAGCAGGATCACCTTTTGCGCGCGCAGCCACCCCACCTACAAACCCTCCTGAATTTGCGGATCGCGGATCTTCCAGATGTAGGAGTCAAGGTAGTAGTGACAGGCAGAGGCGGCGCTCACCGCTGTGGCTGCGTAGAAGCCTGTGGCCTTCTCGAGGCTGAAATTGAGAATCGGATCCATCTGCAGCGAGTTGATCAGTCCGAAGCTGAAGTGCGACAAGTTGCCGCCAGTCACGAGGTGGAAGACGATCGCGTAGGCGCCTCCGAGCAGCAGGAACCGCGACAAGCTCAAATTAGAGAGCAGCAATGGTGTTTTTCCGGTTCGATCCGCTTTTCGCTCGACGTACCAGTAAACCATCAATATATATTGCACGCCGTGCATGATGCGATGGGCGACGATGTACAAGAGGAAGGAATCCTGCCAACTAACGAAGTACCACAACCCGTAGCTCGACAACAGAAAGAGGTATTTCATTGGATTGAACCGGTCGCCGCGGACTGCGCCTGCAATCACGTGCCCGACATAGATCACCGCGAACGCACCAAGGATCATCCAGCTCATGGCCTGAATTTGCCGAATGGCTTCGACGTCGAGGGCCAGACCCCAGCGGTGTAGCTCCGCTATCCAGAGTTCCGCCCACAGGGGTGCCGTGATGAGCATGTTCCCATACAGAAGAACGCTAAGGATGAAATCGAAGCGTTTGGTAAACGCTGCATCGGTTCCCGCCTTGAAGTCATAGATTCGTGCGAAGCCGTATTGTTGCATCAAACTATGCTGGTGGTCCCAGAGAAGGAACACGATGCCCAGGGTGACGGGAACCATTGCAGTTCCGAGCACGATCGAGGGGATCAAGATGATCGGCCCCAGGATCAATCGATTCTTCCAGCGTGTCCAATCTTCATCGAGACCGTAGCCTCGTACCCAGCCCGCATAATGATGGGGTGCGGTCACCCAGACGGCGACGGACGCCTGGGCTACATAGGGAAGCGTGTTATGGAAGAAGAATGCGATCAAAAGCGCGATAGGTGGCAGCGCGACGAACCAGAGAAAATCCGCACGCGGGCTTCGAATGAAGCCGAGGGATATCGTGCCCATCGCGTTCATTGGCACAGTAGGTCTCCGTTCGGGCAATCGTGCGTATAGGCAAAACAAGCAGCGTTTTCCGCACCACCGATACTAGGTGTTCTGACTGTATCCCGTCAGCAGAACTCGGACATTCAGAGGCTCTAATCTAAGAGACACAATCCGGGGTCCATGACCCCAAGGAGCGTGTCGAGATGACGAACCCAAAGAAGCAAACGAGCGAAGCAGCTGTCCGAGAGATCCGTCGCAGAACCCGGAGGAAGTTCTCTCCGGAAGAGAAGATCCGCATTGTCCTTGAAGGGCCGAGAGGCGAGCAAAGCATCTCCGATCTCTGTCGAAGAGAAGGCATTGCCTC
>CAWLAJ010000349.1:0-3980 GCA_963854795.1 Deltaproteobacteria bacterium UBA4427
AAGCTGTAAATCGAGATGGACGCGTGTACGCGGCGCAAGACCTTCGGCTGCGCAGACCCGAATGCCACCCAAGCTGACATTGATACATCGCGCGAGCGGGACGGCCGGTTTTCCGTCGGACGTCGTGAGTTGAACGCGCGCATGCATGGGAAGGCGTTCGCTACTGCGGCGGGTCTTTCGAGCGGCTCTTCTTTTTCCGTTCATACGCGATTCCCATTGGCTCCATTGACGTTATCGGCGGGGAGTTGGCCAACTCTTGAGGGCAAAACCGACGTAGGTCGTCGCTCGTTCCCAGCGAGGACTCTGGGGTTTTTCCCAGACGCCGAAGACGGAGATCACCTCAAGAAATCGCCATATCGGGGCGATGAGCGAGCGCATCCGAAGCGTCTCGCTACAGGAAGGAAAAGCTGGCGTATGCCGGACGGCGGCAAGAAGACCACGGATGCTGGCCTCCCGATTTCCAAGGAATCCCGGGTTGTACTCGGTCTGGAACCGAGCGGTGCGGTGCGAACCGTTGCGCAGACCGGCCGAATGACCTTGCTCGAGACCGGTGATTCGCGCCAGGTGCCATTACCGAGTGATCGTGATCTCGTGCTCAGCAGCGACGTCCGGTCCTTTGCTCTCGGCGACTTGCTGAGCTTGGTTCACGATTCTGGGAAGTCGGGTCTTCTCCTCTTCGAATTTCAACACGACGAGAAGGCGGTTTATCTCAGCCGCGGAGAAGTCGTTTTCGCGGCATCGAACCTGCCGGCCGACCGGCTGGCTGTATGTCTTCTACGCTCGGGATTGATCGATGTCGAGCAGCTCGCGATCGCCGAAGATCGCTACCACCCTGGGACGCGCTTTGGGAAGGTCGTCGTTGAGCAGGGCTTTCTGACACCCCGGGACCTGTGGAATGGCGTGAAGACCCAGGTCGAAGAAATCGTTCGGTCGCTTTTCTCCTATTCGGCCGGGTGGATTCATTTCTGGGAAGGCGAGATCGAACCCGACAACGTCGTGCGACTCTCGCTTCCGACCAAGAGATTGATCGGCGAAGGGCTGGCGCGGCGCGATGAGCTGATGCAGTTCATGGCCATGATCGAAGACGCCCGCACGCGGATCCGACCAGTTTCCCAGCAGAGGCCCGTCATTTCCGAAAGTGAGCGCGCGGTCATCGATGCACTTGCAGAGATCGGTGAACGCAGAGGTGTTCAGGAAGAACCGGGTCTCGGCGACTTTCAGAAGCTCTGTCATCGATCCGGCCTGGATCCACGCTCAACTGCGCGAACACTGCAATTCATGTGGAATGCCGATCGGGTCGAAATCGAGCAAGGCGAGTTGGGAGCGGGCGGCGACTACACTGCTGCGGACGACGATGTGATCCGCGAGGCTGTCGCGCTGCACGGGAAGCTGATCGTCGAGCTGACCGCACCCCTGGTTGCGTTGGATGGAGTTTCCGCGGTCTCTGCGCGACTCAATCGGATTCGCGAGGAAAGCGCGGCCGGCGGTCGTCGGCTGCTGGACTCCCTCGAATTCAACTCGGCGGCCGCTCTCGATCCGACCGAACTCGAATACCGGGCATTGCGATTGCCCGGGGATCGACTTCGAGAGCTGGATGAAGCGCTGGGGGAAATCGTTGCCTATCTCGAATTCGAATTGAAGAACCATCCGCAGATCGAAGACAGCGGACCGTTCCTCGAAGCCGTCGATCCATTGCGAGCTATGCTGATCCGCTGATCGCGCCGCGCAGGCCGAACGCCCATCTATGGAGGGCGATCGGCTCCCCGGCCGCACTCGGATCCGCACTTTCATGTCCAAGCCCCAATCTCGATCGCGAAATAGATCGGGTCGTCCGCCGCGGTCGCGCGCCGCAGCCGCTCCGATTTCGAGCCACCGGCTGCGGGTTGAGGACTGGCTCAGCGGATTTCATTCCGTTCGTGAAGCTCTGCGCGCGGGGCGTCGTGAATTCGACCGACTCTGGCTCCGAAGAGACGGACAGCGTGAGGGGCACGCTGAACTCGCCGAGCTCGCCCGCGAGCGAGGAGTGCGCGTCGAGATCGTCGACGTCTTGGCTCTGACGGAGCGGCTGGGTAGCGAGGCCAACCACCAGGGCGTTGCTCTGAAGGCCGGGCCGATTCCCGAACTTTCCTTGGAGGCTCTCGTCGAGTTCGCCCGCTCGGCCCCAGGGGGTGGAAGTCGTCTCGTTGCTCTCGACGGGGTCGAGGATCCCCAGAATGTCGGCGCGCTGGCTCGGGTTGCGGAATCGGCGGGCGTGCAGGGTCTGATTCTGACCCAGCGGCGAGCCCCGGATCTGACACCCGCCGTCTCTCGAGCGTCTGCGGGAGCGATCGAGTGGCTTCGCGTGGGTCGCGTGTCGAATCTAGGTCGAGCTCTGACCTCGCTGCAAGAAGCTGGCTATTGGATCGTGGCGGCGGGGCAGAATTCAGAATCCGATCTCTATGAACTCGATGATCGTATTCTCACGGGTAATCTGGTCATTGTTCTCGGCGCCGAAGGAAGCGGGATCCGTCGCAGCATCCTGGCTCAGGCGGATCATCGAGTCGAAATTCCAATGCGGGGCAGGATTTCTTCATTGAACGTTTCGACAGCGGGTGCCATTATCCTCTACGACCTGCTCCGACGGTCCGAGTCCGCGCTCAGCCAAGCCAGCGGACTCTCCGGAGGCGCAGGGGCCGATTGAGAGCGAATTGGGTTTCCGAGAAGACCCCGGGTGTCATCGGGGACTCGTGAGAGTGTCTTCGGCGAGCGAGAGAAGTCCCTCAGGCGCTTGCCAGCGGGGACAATCCCGGTCTATAGTCCGGGTGCGCTTCCTTGGCTGGCGTAGCTCAACTGGTAGAGCATCGGATTTGTAATCCGAAGGTTACGGGTTCGAGTCCCCTCGCCAGCTCCGGCGCGGTCGCCCCTGGCAGGTTTTGTTTGGCTTTCATCACTCACATCAATTCGCACGACTACTAACACGACTACGCACTAATCGAATTACATTTTCTTCGCTTCTCTCTACTCGGTCTTTCCAATTCATCACCCAACCATCTTCGGTTCATTTCAACTCAAGAACGACTGGCAATCGAGACGCGCATGTTCATTCATCGGCGTAGAGCCAGTCATTGGTTGAGGCACGGCGAGCGATTAAACCGGCAACGAGAGGCGAGTTGGCAATCGAGCAGGATCAACGCTGGTTCTGCGCACACGTACTAGGAGAGATACCGAAGCGGTTAAACGGGGCAGACTGTAAATCTGCTGGCCTTTGGCCTACGGAGGTTCGAATCCTCCTCTCTCCACCAGCGCCATCTCGTGCGATGAGTCATCTCGTCGGGGACTGGGGGACGAGCAACGAGTGTTGGGAGCGGGTCGGTCGATTGTCAGATGCACTGAGATGGAGTCAGAGGGAAGAGGGGCGAAGAGGATGGATGGCAGGCCGAACACATTTCGGCGTCGAGAGGCCGGCAGGCCTAACACGGATACGGGACATCGGAAGACACGGCACCAAAGAACTCAATGCGGGAATAGCTCAGCTGGCTAGAGCACCAGCCTTCCAAGCTGGGGGTCGCGGGTTCGAATCCCGTTTCCCGCTCCAGAACTCGATGGGAAAATTCGAAAAGCAAGCGGAGAGGCCCGAGAACGCAAGGAATTGACAGGTTTGGCTCACGTAGCTCAGGTGGTAGAGCACGTCCTTGGTAAGGACGAGGTCAGCGGTTCAAGCCCGCTCGTGAGCTCCAGGGAATGCAGGGTTCGAGAGTAAGAGAGACAGCGAGAGAGTGAAGGCGGGTTCGGATTCGAACTCGGAATTTCGCAAGATTCTCGAAATACGCAGAGAACGAGTTCAACAGCAAACTCGATTGGGGTGCGAGCAGAAGATGGCCAAGGAAAAGTTCGAGCGAAACAAGCCTCATGTGAACGTAGGAACGATCGGTCACGTTGATCACGGTAAGACGACGTTGACGGCGTCGATCACGGCGCGTCAGGCCTCGAAGGGTCTCGCG
>CAWLAJ010000350.1:0-3978 GCA_963854795.1 Deltaproteobacteria bacterium UBA4427
ATGTTGTATCGACGCCCCCGGATGGCTGGGAAGAACATTTCCGTGGTGTCTGCCTGCAGATGATCGCAGCCGATTTGTCTCCGAAGTCGGATCTCGAGGTCTTGCCTCTCGACGCGAGCGATGCGACGGACATGCTCGCGCTGGCTGAGCTGACCGAGCCCGGTCCCTTCTTTTCACGGACCTTCGAGCTGGGTCGTTATGTCGGGGTTCGCCGGGACGGTCGGCTGGTCGCCATGGCCGGCGAGCGTTTTCGGATCCCCGGCTTCGTGGAGATCAGCGGGGTGTGCACCCATCCCGATGTTCGAGGCGAGGGACTCGCGGCGCAGTTGACTCTGGACGTCGCAGAATCGATTCGAGAACGCGGTGACGAGGCCTTTCTTCATGTCCTCGATACGAATGAAAACGCAGTTCGCCTCTACCAGAGGCTCGGGTTCGACCTTCGTCGGACGGTCGACGTCGTGTTCGCGCAATGGCACGGTACGAGCTGATCGGAAGCGAGGTACTCATGACAGATTCTCCCTATTCGACCCTGATTCTCGAGTCGCGAGACGGCGTCGCGACCCTCACCCTCGATCGGCCGGAAGTGCTCAATGCCATGAGCTCCAAGATGATGAAGGAACTCGACGATGCTCTTGCGACGGTCGCGCAAGACACCTCGGTTCGAGTCCTGGTGTTGACCGGAAGCGGAAAGGGCTTCTGCTCCGGGGCGGATCTGTCGGCGGTCGCCGAGACGGATTCGGGCAAGGGTGCAGAGAAGGGGAGGGTGGAGGCTGCGACGACCTCGGATCCCGACGAAGGCGTCGCGAAACGCATACGCGAGGTCTTCAACCCCGCCATCCTACGCCTGAACCAGATGCCGATCCCGACCGTCGCGCGCCTGAATGGGGTCGCCGCAGGTGGTGGTCTCGGTCTAGCGCTGGGTTGTGATGTCGCGATCGCTGCTCGGTCGGCGTCTCTGGTCTCTACTTTCGTGCCTCGCATGGGAATCGTTCCCGACCTGGCGTCGAGTTGGCATCTGCCTCGGCGTCTCGGTCGAGCGCGGGCTCTCGGAATGGCGTTGTTGGGAGATTGGATCACGGCCGAGCAAGCCGTCGATTGGGGACTGATCTGGGCCGCCGTGCCAGACGATGAACTCGATGGCGCGGTCGCCGATTTGGTCGCGCGCCTGAAACGACTCTCCGGAGACACGGTCGCCCGAACCCGGGCGATCATGGACGGCGCCACCGATCGATCGATCGCCGAACAGCTCGAAGCCGAAACCGAACAGCAGCGTTTTCTGGTTCCGCGAAACATGGTCCCGGCCGCAGCGGCCTTTCTGGCCAAGCGAGAACCCGAGTTCGAACGCTAGAGAAGCGTCTGATGGATCACTCCCGGATCTTGGAGCGCGATGAAGATGAAAGAGCCATGATTCTCGCGACGCCTCCCATGCAATTCGCTTCGCTGCCGTGAAAGGACTCTCCCTCATCGTCGCTCGCCTCGTGCTCGTCCTGGTGGCTGTCGAGTTCGTTTCACTGGCCTATATCGGGCTGGTCGAGGGCGGCCTTTTCTACCGGCTCGCGCCGATTCAGACTGCCGATTCCGCAGAGGAACCGGCCCTGAACGCGGATTCGATCATTCATCCCTATTTCGGCTTCGTCCGGCCGCCGGGTCAAAGCGTGGAGAGTGTGGTGGGTCCGGGCGGTCGAATCCATGAAATGACGTCGCAGCACGATCCTCTTCCAGATTGGACCTCCATCGAAACCAACAATCACGGTTTCTGGTCGGCGTTCGATTACCCGCTTCACCTCGAGCGCGACACGAATTTTCTCGTCGGCATCGTCGGCGGATCGGTCGCTCAATGGCTGAGCCTTCAAGCGGGTGAGTACCTTGGGGATGAACTCGAGAAGCTCCCGGAACTGGAAGGGAGACGCGCACAGGTCATCAATCTATCCAACGGTGGCTTCAAGCAGCCCCAACAATTGATGGTACTCGCCTACTTCCTGTCGATCGGTCAGCGATTCGATCTGGTCATCAATCTCGACGGATTCAATGAAGTGGCGTTGCCGGATGCCGAGAATCGACCCAAAGACGTTCATCACAGCTTGCCGCGTTCCTATCCGAAAGTCGTTTCTTCGCTGACGTCGATCGCCGATCCGGCGATGATTCGTTGGTTGGCTGCGGGTCTCGAGCTTCGAGAGAAGTCCGATCGCTGGACGCGCAGAGCGAATCTTCGACTCAGTGCGACTTTCCACGTTCTCGCATCGACTCTACAAAGAAATTTCGAAGTCGAGGCCGCGAAGCTCATGTTGGCGCCGCCAACGATCGGTGAGGGCGAACGTGATGTTTTCTTCGCTCTGGCATCCGGAACGGGATCCGAATCGAGCGCGAGATCCGAGCAGCAATTCGACCTCGATCTGGTCGATCTCTGGCTCCACTCTTCGCGGTTGATGCACGAAATGCTGGAGGGAAGCGGTGCTCGTTATCTGCACGTGCTTCAGCCAAACCAATATCATTCCAAGAAGACCTTCTCGCCACGAGAACAGCAGATTGCTCTCAGGCCCGAGCATCCTTATTCGAAGGCGGTGGCGAGGCTCTATCCCAGACTCGTCGAGCGGTCGCGCGAGTTGTCGGAGGGTGGTGTCGCCTTCCTCGATGCAACCCGTGTCTTCGACGAGGTGAGGGTGGACGTCTACTCGGATTCCTGCTGCCACTACAACGATGTCGGCAATCGGATTCTCGTCGATCTGATCGTGAAAGAGATGGGGCGCGATCCAAATCGAGAGCGCGTCGGGGACTTTCGAGGTCGCGAACTCTCGGTACGACGAAGATCGTCGCGATCGTTCCCCGGGCGATCAGGAACCAGACGAATTGCAAGAGAAAATAATGAAGAGGTGTCATTCGTATCGCCTCTAGTGCTTGTGAACGAATGAGACCACGCGTTCCGTAAGCTCGGCGACCTGGGTGATCGGCAACATGTGGCTTCCCCCGTCGATGACGACGAGTTCGGCTCGAGGCGCAGCTTCTACGAGGAGGTGCCCCACCTCGATCGGCACCAGGAGGTCGTCCTGGCCGTGGATCACCATGATCGGGAGGTCGATGGGAGACGTGTCGAGATCTTCGCCCCAGGCCGGGATCCCAGCAGCGACGCCTCGCGGCGGGCGTCAACGAATCGAGCCTGAGGCGGCGTGCCGCGGGGTGGAACGATACGGAACGTCTCGTTACTATATTGCCGAGGCTCGGCCAAGGAATCCGGATGGATCTGACTTATAACCCCCAACAAGACGCCTTTCGCAAGGAAGCTCGAGCCTGGCTGGAAGCGAACGTTCCGCCCGAGAAGCTCCCTTCATTCGATACCGCAGAGGGTTTCGAGGCCCATCGCGAATGGGAGAAGAAGCTTCATGCCGGCGGCTTTGCCATGGTGCCCTGGCCGGTCGAATACGGTGGACGCGGTTCGGACCTGCTCGAATGGCTGATCTTCGAGGAGGAGTACTACCGCGCCGGCGCACCCGGTCGCGTCAACCAGAACGGCATCTTCCTGCTCGGCCCGACGATCATGGAAGTCGGGACCCCGGAACAGAAGGCTCGATTCCTGCCCAAGATGGCTTCGTCCGAGGAGGTCTGGGCCCAGGGTTGGTCGGAGCCGAACGCTGGCTCGGATATGGCCAACGTTCAGGCAACGGCGATCAAGGACGGCGACCACTTCGTCATCAATGGCCAGAAGACCTGGGCGAGTCGGGGCGCCTTCGCCCACTGGCTCTTCGGCATGTTTCGATCGGATCCCGACTCGAGTCGCCACAAGGGTCTGACGTTCATTCTGGTTCCCCTCGATAGCCCCGGCATCACGGTTCGTCCGATCGAGAAGCTGAATAACAAGAAAGCCTTCGCGGAGATCTTCTTCGATGACGTTCGCGTTCCCATCGAGCATCAATTGGGCGAAGAAGGCAAGGGTTGGGACGTCGCGATGGCGACGGCGGGATTCGAACGCGGTCTCATGCTACG
>CAWLAJ010000351.1:0-3960 GCA_963854795.1 Deltaproteobacteria bacterium UBA4427
TGGCGCTGACGATCAACACGAGATCGGGCGCTGTGGCCTGTAGCGCCGCAACGGTCGTCGGGACCCGCAACTCGTCGCTGCCGTGGGTCACGCTCTCCGCACCGGCGATCTCGATCAAATCCGTTGTAAAGCTGTGGCCTCCTGCGATCTCGAGTGGCGAAAAGCCGACCACTGCGGCCACGCGGGGACGCTGATAACCGAAAGCCGCCGCCGACATCAGTGCCAGTTCGCGCGAGTGGCGGCGGACAAAGGCGCTGGCCTCGGCTGCGCGCCCCAGCCGAAGCCCCAGCACACGGCACAGCTCGTAGGCGTCGTCGAAGTCGTGGGGAGCAAACTCGATCACATCGCTGCCCTGCGCACGCAGCCGCTCGGCGATCCGCAAATTTTTCCGATCCAACCGAGGAACGATCACGAGATCGGGGCCCAGAGCGACGCTCGCGTCCAGGTCGACAATTGTGGGGAGCATCTCGAGACCGGCAAGGGAGCGTGAGTCGGAGTCGACGGCAATCAGGGTCTCTGCCGCCCCCAGCTCCAGCAAGACTTCAGTGCCCGCCAGGGACAGCGAGACGACACGCGGCTGAGCTCGCGACGAATTCGGCGCAGGCTCCAGCTCCGGGCTACAACCGAACAGCGTTGCCGCGAGCAACAGCCCGTGGCGGAGAGTCGACCAGGAAGCACGTCCGGCGTACCATGCCATCTGCAGAGAATGGCTCATCATGACCCACTCATCCCACGACCGATTCGACCTCGACGCTTCGGAGATCGCCTACTCCGGGGCGTTCCGCCGTCAGAAGCTCCTCCACTGGGCCGCCTCCGTCGCAATGCTGGCAGTATTGACAGCCCCGAGCCCCGTGGCGGCCAAGGCTCACCTCTGGGACATGCTCAGGGCCTACAGCAATGAAGCCGGCAACGTTCAGTTCATCGACATGTTCGTATCAGATCCGGCCGGGACCGCCGAGCACCTGTTTCAGGGGCACACGCTCACGAGCAACGCGAATAGCTACGTCTTTCCGAGTGACATCCCGACGAACAAGTCTACCTTTCTAACCTGGGTTCTGATCGCCACTCAGGACTACGCGGACCTGGCGGGAGCGCCGACTCCGGACTTCATCATTCCGCCTAACTTCTTCGACCCGGCTGGCGATGAGCTCCGCTACCGGACCCTGATCGATGTATTCGTCATCCCGCCGGGCGCCATGCCGACCGACGGCATTCTCATGCTCGAGCGTGACCTGAGCACCCCTGTCAACGAGGGAATCAACTTCGCGGGCGACTCGGCGACTGTCATATTGCCGCCTGAAGTGCCCGCCCTTCGGAACTGGGGCATCGTCCTCGCGGTGCTGCTTTTGACCCTGGGCGCAATCGCCATGCTCGCAAGGGGCCGGGTCGCGCAAGTCGGCTGACTCGAGTCGTAGCGTGCAGATCCAGAAGTCGAGGGAATAAGTGGCAGAGCGAGAACGACCGAGCGCATCGCTAGCCCCCTCAGCGTGACAGAAAACGCTGCTTATTTTGCCTATCCGCGTTGGACTCCATAATATACTTGGCCGCGAGCCGGGAATGAGTCCCTTCGCAATACCGAAAGGACGGGTCGGAACCGATGAAATGCCGACGGACGATCAGAACGGTGCTCTTGCTCTTGCTGCTGGCCCCACTTGCCGCGGGCGATCGGGATTCAGGGTCCGACGCAGGGTTCGAGAAGGTCGCGGGGGCCGAGTGGGACGCCCTCAATACGGAGATGGCGGAACTTCGGAGGGCGGGAGAGTCTGACCGCGCCGTCGTCGTTGCGAAGAAGGCCCTCGAAGTAGCCGAGAAGAACGTCGGCTCCAATCATCCCGATGTGGCCGAGAGTCTCAACAACCTGGCCGCGCTCTACGGAACCCAAGGCGATTACGCGCAGGCCGAGCCGCTCTTCAAGCGCGCGCTCGCGATTCACGAGCAGGTGCTCGGTCCCGATCACCCCAGTGTAGCGATCGACCTGAACAACCTGGGCTTGCTCTACCAGAGCCAGGGCGATGACGCGCAGGCCGTGCGGTTCTACGAGCGCGCGCTCGCGATCAACGAGCAGGCGCTCGGTCCCGATCACCCTGGATTGCCAACCGACCTGAACAAGCTGGCCCTGCTGTACACCAGCCGAGGCGATTACGCGCAGGCCGAGCCGCTCTACAAGCGCGTGCTCGCGGCTCACGAGACGGCGCTCGGTCCCGATCATCCGGCCGTGGCGATTGGGCTGAACAACCTGGGCTCGCTCTACGAGGCCATGGGCGATTACGCGCGGGCCGAGTCGCTCTACCAGCGCGCGCTCGCGATCAACGAGAAGGCGCTCGGTCCCAGTCACCCGGGCGTGGCAATTGGCCTGAACAACCTGGCCTTGCTCTACCAGCGCAAGGGCGATTACGCGCAGGCCGAGCCGCTCTACAAGCATGCGCTCGCGATCAAGGAGGAGGTATTGGGGCCTGACCATCCTTCTCTGGCCACGAATCTCGACAACCTGGCGGCGTTGTATCGCGCAACGGAGCGCGAAGAAGAAGCCGAAGTACTAGAGCAGCGGGCGACTCGCATCCGGGAGATGCAACGATGAAATACGCGGCGCACGAGCGCGCTCCGGGCTGCGGAGTCGGGGATCGAACGGCCCGCGGAAGATCACCACCGGCCATGAGATCGAATCGAAATTGCACACCGATCACCGCGTTCACCCGTTCCGGGCGCTCCCAATGCTCGCCGGATTCGCAGGTGATCACGCCCTTGAGCCAGATGATTTCGTAGTCGGGGTGCGCCGGGCAGTTCTTGCTCTGGACAGCGCTGGCGGCATCACTCGAGATGTCGCGCCGACAGGATTCCTCGAGAAATTGGCGAATCACCCGCTCGCACCGGCAAGCAGCGCGATCAACAGGATTGCATTCGGCCAGCGTCTCATTGCCCGCTCCTCCTCCGGCGTCGCCGTGACGGGTGGCCCGGTTCCGGCTCCTGAAGCAGCGGTGCCTTTGCTAGAAGAAACCCGCGAGCGAGCGTTCAGTCTGCGTCGAACGCCAGCGGATTGGCAGCGACCTCGCCGGTCCACACCTTCTGCAATCCGAACCTTCGGCCGTCTTCTCGGTTGACGTAGCTGACGACGATCCGGTGTTTTCCCGTCTGGAGGAGGTTCGATTCCGCCGCATCGTCGGAACCATGGGGTCGGGTGAACCAGATTCCCGAGTACCTGCTGTGTGGCCCGAAGAAGCGAACCCCGCCCGGCGGAATCGTGACGAAGTCCTTCTCCGACAGCTTCCCGACCCGCGAGAGACGAGACGGAGAGTAGTGCTGGCTGCGGCTCCGCGAGGCATCGAGCTGCTCGCCCGGGCCGGCCCATGCGACGACCAACGGTCTGTTGCCCAGGTAAGCACAGACGCCGATCGGCTCGTCGCCGATGTTCTTCAGGCTGAAGCGGACTTCGTACCTCGTCTCCGTCGGTGCCGAGCCAGGGCTGGCGGACGGTCGGTGCACGACCCATTCCGCCCGCGCGACGAGTCCACCCACCGCTTCTCCGCCAGGCAGCTGGCCGCGCATCCGGAGCAACCTCTCGACCTCGTCCCTTGCTCCCTTCTGCTGGAACTGGGAGGGGTGCTTTGCCCAGAAGACGTCGCGCTCCTCATCCCCGTTCAGGATCCAGATCCCCTGCTGGCCCGGCCGAAAGCGGATGCCCGTCGAGACGGCGATGCCGCCCGCCCCGGGCTGGGCAATCCGAAGCTGCTCCACGTTCTGCTTGCGCGTGAGGTTCTTCAGCACCCCGGTCACTTGGAGGACCGCCACCTCATGGGGGCGAGCGTCGATCTCGAAGCCAGCGTCGGCGACCTCGGTGATCTCCCCCACGACGATGAGGTCGGCCTCGTCGAGGAGCATCTGCAACGGTACCGAGGCGAAGCTCGCGTACGCCTTATCGCCCGGGATCAGCAGCAACCCGAGCACCGCCGCCAAGAACGAAAG
>CAWLAJ010000352.1:0-3957 GCA_963854795.1 Deltaproteobacteria bacterium UBA4427
GATCTATGCCACCCATCGTTAGGCGGCGCTCGGCGCCTACGTCGTCACCGGGAAGCGATCCGGGCGCGCGAAAGAGACGCGATCTCTAGACGTCTTTCGGCGCTTCGTCGGATTCGATCGACGGGGCCATCGCGATGAGATCGACGAGGACCGGATAGGCGATGACGAACCAGACGACGAAGGGAAACGTGTCGGAGACGAGTGCTGCCACGACCGGGAGCGAGACGCCGGGTTGGATCAGCGCCGTCAAATTCAATGCGAGATGGCCGGCCGAGATCGCAAACAGGCCGGCGATCAACCCGACCGAGCGTCGAACGATCGGAAGACCCGGCGTCACGACGATGAGCGCGACGAAGGGCACGAAATTGATATAGCGAGTACGCAGACTCGCGACGCGCGCGTGGCCCAGGCCGATCGCGTCATAGATCGGCGGCGCGACGATCTGGAAAAACTGCCCGTAGAGGGCTCGTAGCCATTCGTTCCAGATGAGGGTCAACCCGATCGATACGACGACGAAGGCGATCAGGATGAGGGCGACCTTGACGCGTGGGTGCGACTTCATCGATGCACGAAGAGCTTGATCCAGCCGTAGAGCACGGCGACGATCATGACGATCAGGGTGGCTTGCCAGAAATAGACGTGGAAGAAGTCGAAATACTCATTCCAGTATCGGCCGACAACGAGCAATGTGGCGATTCGCAGGACGTTGAAGCCGAAGATCGCGGTACAGCCCAGCGGGATTCCCCAGGCTTTGGCTCGAGTCGGAGCGGGGAAGGCGAGCACGCAGGCGGAATAGATCACCATCTCGAGCAGGCCCACGCATTCGACGATGATCGAAACAGCGAATCCGTCGAGAGTGACCAGCGCGTTTCGCTGGGTCGTGAGTGGCGTAAACACGCTGATGAATTTCTGAACGACGATCGCGGTCCAGCGATTGATCGTATCGATCTGCTCGGGATAGGCGGACAAGGCGTAGCTGAGGAGTGATCCTCCGATCAAGAGATAGATGAGCATCAGGATCGGGTAGCGCAACTGTGGATTTTCCCAGATGCCGCGAAGTCGTCTGATCGGATCGATTCGTTCTTGCGCGCTGGACATGGCGAGGAGCTAGGCCTCGTTCCGTAGGGCCGAAGCCGTTCCGAGGATGACTCGTGAGCCGTCATCCTTCTCGACCCAGACATCGCAGTGGACGCGCGATTGCGAGCCCTCCGGCGTCTCCTCACGGATTCGGGCGTGGGCGGTCACGCTCTCGTCCACCCAGAGGACGTTGGTCAGCTTGACGGACATCTTGCCGCCTTCGAGCCAACCCATTCCGAAATGGTCCTGCATCACCTGTGAAACGAAACAGGTCGACATCATTCCCTGGACGACGATGTTGGGGAAGCCGAGCTTCTTCGCCTCCTCGCGATCCGTGTGGTAGTTCTTGGCCGGCCCGGAAAACATCCAGCATCGCCGATCGTCGATCAATTTGTGGGTCGAAGCCAGATCGGCCCCCGTTGCCGTCGGAAAGGGCGGGCGAGGCGTCTTCTTCTTCGCCGTCGATTCATCAACGACGAATTCACCGTCGCCGGAATCTTTCAAACCCTTCGGCGGTAGGAAGGACTGGTAGGTGCGACCGCGCACGAGGAGTTTGCCTCCTTCGCCTTCTTCAGCGCTGATCAGGTCGGTCTCATTGACGACCCAATCGCGACCGCGCTTCTGATAGCGGTCGATGATCGTGGAACGGGTCCGAACCTTCGAGCCAATCGGGATTGGCGCGAAGAGTTCCCAATCCTGTTGGCCGTGAAGGTTTCCGAAGATGTTCTTCAAATACCATTGGCCGAGAGACTCATAACATTCCGAGTGGTGAAGAAGCGGCGGTGCAAACCGATCATGGAGAGGATGGTGGTCGTCGAGCGCATCCTGATAGAATTGGACCGTCGTCTTGTCGATCATATACTCGTTCGACCCACAGTGCCGGCCGACGAAGGCGGGTTCGCCCATCAAATTCATGTCGCTTTTCTCCAGGTATCGAGTCCCCGGGGTCTCGAGGGCCGGACAATCGTTTTGTGCTTGCGGTCGATCATCGGCAATCGTAGCGTGGAGTTGAAATGCAGGGAATTCGACCCATCGAGCGTCTCCGATCGCTGCTCTTCGCGCCCGCGGTCCGGCCCGACTTCATCAGGCGTCTGCCAGAGCGCGGCGCTGATGCCGTCGTGATCGATTGTGAAGACGCCACGCCATCGGGGGCGAAGGAAGAGGCACGGGCAAATGTCCGCAACGTCGTTCCCGACATCCTGGCCGATGACATGCAGGTATTCGTTCGCGTGAATTCCGTTGCCTCTTCCTTTTTTGAGGCGGACGTTTCGGAGGGGCTGGTGTCCGGGCTGGCGGGAATCGTGGTACCGAAACTCGAGACTCTCGCCCAGGCGGATGATGTGGCCGCTGCGCTCGCGCAAGCCGGTCATGCGAACCTCGGGGTGCTTGCGGGGATCGAGACGGCCCTCGGTGTCGCTGATGCTCGAACGTTGCTTGCGCATCCGCAGATCATCGCGGCCTATTTTGGTGCCGAAGATTTCATCGCGGACATGGGCGGGGTTCGGACGGTCGCCGGAGAGGAGGTCGTCTTTGCGCGTTCCTCGGTCGCGCTCGCCGCCAGACTGGCCGGCATTTCTGTCGTCGATCAGATCGTGGCGGACTTTCGCGACGACGATCGGTTTCGGGCGGATTCGCTCGCTGCGCGAGCCATGGGTTATCACGGAAAACTCTGCATTCATCCACGCCAGGTCGAGATTGCGAACTCGGCCTTCATTCCATCGCGCGAAGAAGTCGAGCACGCTACGCGTCTTCTGGCCGCCTATCATGAAGCCTCAGCTTCAGGGATCGCCGCCATCGACTTCGAGGGACAGATGGTCGACGAACCGCTGGCCGCACAAGCGCGCCGGATTCTCGCGCTCGCGGCGCCGGAGGATACGCTTTTATGACAGTCGATGGCCCTGGGACGAATTCGCTTCGACCCCATACTGGGAAGTGGTTCGAGGAGCTGACGCCGGGGCTGGTGATTCCCCATGCGATTCGGCGTACGTTGACGGAATCGGACAACGTCGCGTTCACGACCATGACGATGAATCCCGCCTGGCTCCATCTCGATTTCGATTATGCGAAGAACGAGACCGAGTTTGGGCGTCCGCTGGTGAATTCGATGCTGACGCTCGGAGTGGTGATCGGGATCAGCGTACACGAAACGACACTCGGCACGACGGTCGCAAATCTCGGCTTTCGCGAGATCACCTTTCCGGCGCCGGTCTTTCACGGCGATACGATCCGCGTGGAGACCGAAGTCAAGGAACGGCGCGCGTCGAAGTCCCGACCGACGCAGGGCATCGTGACCTTCGAACATCGTGCCTACAACCAATCGGATCAATGTGTTTGTCGTGCCGTTCGCGATGCCCTCATGCATATGGATCCGGCCGGGGCGTCGGCGCCGAAGACCGATGACTGAAATTCTCTGGACACCGAGTGAGGAGCGAGCTGCGAAGTCCCAGATGCAGGATTTCGCCCGCGAGGCTTCGCAGCGCACGGGCCTCGATCTCTCGGAGTTTGCCGCGTTGCATCGTTGGTCCGTCGACGAGGCCGACGCCTTCTGGGCACTGGTCTGGGAAATGTGCGATGTGATCGGCGAGCGTGGCGAGCGCGGATCCGTTGCCGGTTCTGAATTTTCACAGACGCGCTTCTTTCCGGATGCGCGACTCAACTTCGCAGAGAACTTGTTGCGGCGTCGGGGCGCCGACATCGCGATGGTCTTCGTCGGCGAGTCGGGACAGCGGCGCGAACTATCCTTCGACGGTCTACACGATCGGGTCGCACGCGTAGCCGCTTGGCTCCGTGGCCAGGGTGTCGGCGTGGGAGATCGTGTCGCCGCTTGTCTGCCCAATATTCCCGAGACCATCGTGGCGATGTTGGCGACGAGTTCGCTGG
>CAWLAJ010000353.1:0-3956 GCA_963854795.1 Deltaproteobacteria bacterium UBA4427
GCGTGCAAGGATTTGCGCTCGCGACCGCCCCTGTCGGTCGAGCCGCTCGAAGAGTTGATGGGCTGCTCGACGATCGTTGACGAATTTCTTCTCGACCAGGCGTTCCACGATGTTCGCAATGAGCAGGCGGACCGATTCCCCGTCTTCGCCCGTGCGTTCGCAACGCTCGGCGATCTTGCGCTCGAGGAGCTGGGCAACCGCCCGTTCAGTGGTCTCCCATCGAGCGGCATAGTCGACCGCCTTCTTTTCGAGCCAGGCGCCATCCAGCTCGGCGGTGTTCTGGCGTCGTCCTTGCGCGCGGTGTGGGGGCGTTCGATGTGGTTCCATAGATCGCAGATTACCAGAACTTCTGCGGAAGGCGGCTCGCGTGAACGAGAGCGACTGCCCCAGAGCAGATACGACGAGGCCATTCGAATCCACCATGCCGGAGCTTCCCGAAGTCGAGACGACACGGCGACAGATTGCGCCGTATCTGGTCGGACGTCGGATCGAGGCCCTGCGGACGACGGGACCGAGCTATTTCTTTCTGACGCCTCCGGATGAATTGCGGCGGCGGCTCGTCGGTCGAACCATCGAGTCGCTCGATCGCGCGGGAAAATATCTCGTCCTGGGCCTCGAAGATCGGACTCGCCTGCTCCTGCATCTCGGCATGACGGGTCAGCTCTTTTCGAGCAAAGCGACGAGTCCGCGCCTGATGTCGGCGTCGGCTCGCGCCTCGCTGACCCCGGAAACCCAGACGGCCTTCGAAGCCGACGAGCATACGCATCTTCAGTTTTCTCTCACGGGTGGCGGACCGAGCGTCTTTTTCCGGGACGTTCGAAAATTCGGCAAGGTCCAGTGGCTGGCCGAGGGCGAGCAGAGTCCGCGCCTCGATCGCCTGGGCATCGATGCGCTCGCGCTCGGCGGCGAACATCTCTTTCGGGCCAGCCGAGGTCGTAAGCTGGCGATCAAGGCGATGCTTCTCGATCAATCGATCTGCGCCGGCATCGGGAATATCTACGCGGACGAGGCACTCTTTCTGGCAGGCGTTCGTCCCGGTCGCGCGGCGAAGCGCGTCACCCGAAAGGAAAGTGAAGCGATCGCCCTCTCGGTCCGGCGAGTGCTCGAGCGTTCGATCGAGACCGGCGGATCGAGCATCAATGACTACGTCGCGCCCGATGGACGCGATGGTGGCTATCAGGACGAGCGCAAGGTCTATGCGCGAACCGGCGAACCTTGCCTCGTTTGTTCGGAACCGATCAAACGCAAGCGGATCGCTGCGCGCTCGAGTCACTATTGCGCGCGATGTCAGAAGTGAAATCGCAGACGCTACTCTCCCGATTGCCTGGGCTTGCGGATGAAGCCACACGCGCGGAGGCGGGATGCTCAGTCTGATCGAACTCGAACGAGTGGCGAGCGTACTCTCGGATCTGCTCGTGGGTGGCCGCATCGAGCGCTGGCTCGAGCCCGAGCGCGGTCGAATCGCGTTCTCGATCTATCGCGGCGGCGTGGACGACAAGATCAAGTGCATCGTCGATCTCGACGCCCGCCCCGAAATCGGACACGTCGGGCTGCTTCCGCGAATGCCAACGGCGCCTGCGAACCTGCCCGCGTTCGCCGCTTATCTGCGCGCGCACCTGTCCCGCGCGCGACTTCAATCGGTCGGACTGCGCGGAGACGACCGCCAACTGGTTTTGCGCTTCGGGGCGGAAGCCGGAGAGTTCGCTGTCTTGTTATGTCTGTTCGGCCGACGGAGCAATCTCTATCTACTCGACGGAGAGGATCGTCTCATCCTCGCGCTTCGCCCCCTGGCCGAAACGCGCAGTGAGCTCAAGCTCGGGGATGTCTACATCGACCCGGGCGGTCGGTTGCCCGGCAAAGGCAAGGACCGCTTCGAAGAGATTTCCGGATACCGGCTGCTCGAAGCGATCGCCGCACACTACGCCGCCGAGATCGAGAAGCAAGAAGAGGGAGGTGACCGCCGCCGACTCCTGTCGGCTCTCAAAAAGGAAAGAAAATCCACCGAACGTCGCGTCTTGAGAATCGAGAGCGAACTCGCCGAAGCCGAAGAAGCCAATACGCTTGCGCGCCACGGCGAGTTGTTGAAAGCCAATCTTTCGCGAATCGTTTCTGGAGAAAAATCCGTCGTCGTGGAGGATTTCGAGACCGGCGACCCGGTCGAGATTCGCATCGATCCGAAGCTCTCGGCCAAAGAGAATCTCGATGCGACATTCAAGCGCTACCAGAAACTGCTGCGCCGACTCACGAAAGCGGGCGGTCAGATCGAGTCTGCACGGGCCGGACTGCAGGCGATCCTCGATCTCGAAAGCGAAATCGCGGAGTCCGCGACCCTCGACGAGATCTTGACTCGCGAGTTCGTCGTGCGCCTTCTGGCGCGTCAATTTGGAAGGAGCGCGAGTGGACCTTCGAGCAAGGCGATCGCCGCCAAGCCGGCGCTACCCGCCGTCTATCGGGACATGCCCCGGAAGCTTCATCCCAGACGCTATCTGAGTGGCGATGGCCTCGAGATATGGGTGGGTCGAAGCGACGAGGGCAATGACATCCTCACGACCCGGTTCGCGCGGGGCAAGGATCTCTTCTTTCATCTCGACGGTGCGCCGGGAAGCCACGTGGTTCTGCGGACGGAAGGGCGAGAGGATCCGCCTCCGGAATCTGTTCTCGACGCGTGTGAACTCGCCATTCACTTTTCGAAGCAGAAGAATACGGGGCGCGCGGACGTTCATGTCGTTCCGATCAAGAACGTGAAGAAGCCCAAGGGCGCAAAGCGAGGACTCGTCTACGTGACCGGCGGAAAATCGATTCATCTGCGTCGCGAAGACGCTCGCCTTGAACGCTTGCAGAAAGCGCGAATTCCGGACTGAGCCTTGGCCGGCCCGGCGAGCTTCACGCCCTCAACTTGACGGGTTGCCGCGGCGCAAAGCCAGAAGCGCCGGCAGCACGATCAAGTTGCTCATGACCGTGAGCGTCATTCCGATGCTCAGGACGACGCCGAGGCTGGCGACCCCGCGATGGGATGACAGCGCGAGGGTGCCGAAGCTGACGGTCGTCGTCAGCGCGCTGTAGAAGACCGCGCGCGCGGTCGTGCTTTCGAGCAGGTCAGTGGGGTTGCCGTCGGCGGCGTGGGCTTCGGCGCGATGGACGAGGTGGATACCGGAGTCGACGCCGATGCCCAACAGGAGTGGAATGACGACGACGTTGGCGAAGTTGAAGGCCAATCCGAAGACGGCCATGACGCCCACGGTCAAGACGTTGCTCAGCAGCAGCGGCGCGAGCACGAGTAGGACGGGACGCGGACGCCTCCAAAGGAGAAAGAGGAAAGTCGAGATCAGGACCAGTGCGTAGGCCAGCGCTTCGCGAAACGAGTCTCGCGTCGCTTCGGCAAACGCAATCATATTCATGGGAAGCCCCGTTGCGTTCGGAACGACCGCCTGGACTTCGCGGGCGAAACGGGTGAACGCGGATTCTTCGATCAGGACCTCGGACGGGAAGATCTGAACACGCGCGCGACCATCTTCGGTCAGCATGCGTTCGACGAGTTGGCGGGGGAGATCGTCCAGTTCGATCGGATCGACGAAAGTGGCTTCGCGCAATCGATCGAGCTGGTCGGCCAATCCGCCCAGTAGAATCGTTTCCAGGCGCGCGAGTGCATCTTCTACGTTCGCATCGTCTTCTGCACGGGTCAGAAATTCGTCGAGACTGACCCGAAGAGTCTTCATGCTCGCGGCGAGCACCCGATCGCCGCCTTCGACGGAAGGGTCGCGCAAAACATCGCGCAGAGAGCGCAGCGCGCGAATCTGCGCCTCCGTCGTCGGCATCTCGCGCTCCTCGGCTTGAAAATGCGGCACGTCGAGTAGAAATCCCACGTCTTCGAGAATCTCGAGTTTTTCCTCCTGGTCCGAAGGGACGTAGTCGGCGAGTGAAATGGCGAGATCGACGACTTCGAGACTCTCGAGTTC
>CAWLAJ010000354.1:0-3946 GCA_963854795.1 Deltaproteobacteria bacterium UBA4427
GCCTTCCAGGATCAACTCTTCGATTCGCAGAGTCCCGCGCACGCCTGTGAACTCTTGCATGGCGAAGAGTCCGAGGACTTCAACTACTTCATGGAAGACGCGCTCGAAGATTGAACGGCGTCGACGTTCCCCTTCGATGCATGTTAGAATGTCTGTTCCCCCGCCCCCGTCGCGGCATGACCGCGGGGTAGGAATCAGTTGAGAACTTATCTCGATCTTCTTCAAGACGTGCTTGAAAACGGTGTCGACAAGGGCGACCGCACGGGAACCGGAACGCGAAGCGTTTTTGGTCGGATGTTGCGGTTCGATCTCGGCGGGCGATCGCATCGCGAGAACGAACCCGCGGCCATTGGTTTCCCGCTGCTCACGACAAAAAGGCTCCATACCAAGAGCATCATCCACGAATTGCTGTGGTTCGTGGCCGGCGATACCAATGCGCGGAGTCTGCAAGATAAAGGCGTCACCATCTGGAACGAATGGGCGGACGAATCCGGAGACCTTGGGCCCGTCTATGGTGCCCAGTGGCGTCGCTGGCGTGCCGCGCCTCCACCAGGAGCGGAGTCGGGCGAGGCGGTCGAGATCGATCAGCTCTCTAGCCTGGTCGATCAGATTCACGAGACACCGAATTCTCGACGGCTCGTAGTGAGTGCATGGAACGTCGGCGAGCTCGCCGCGATGAAGCTTCCACCTTGCCATCTCCTCTTCCAATTCAATGTGACGGCGGGACTTCTGAATTGTGCGATGACGATACGGAGCTGTGATGTCTTCCTAGGCCTTCCTTTCAATATTGCCTCCTACGCGCTGCTCACGATGATGATCGCTCAGGTCACCGACCTTCAACCGGGGGAGCTGATCATCTCGCTCGGCGACACGCACGTCTACCAGAATCATTTCGAGCAAGCGGCCCGTCAGCTCGAACGCGAGCCCCGGCCGCTCCCTCGAATGCATCTGAACCCCGCCGTGAAATCGCTCTACGATTTCAAGTTCGAGGACTTCAGGCTCGAAGGCTACGACCCGCATCCGCGAATCAGCGCGCCGATCGCCGTCTGAAATTCGAAAAGACCTGGAGGCAGTCATTCAATGCGAGTCTCCCTGATCGTCGCGGCGGCGCGAAATGGCGTGATCGGCGTGCGCGGAGAGATTCCGTGGCGTCTTCCCGATGACCAACGCTTCTTCAAGAAGTTGACGGTGGGCCATTGCGTCGTCATGGGTCGCAAGACCTTCGATTCACTGCCACGTCCTCTGCCCGATCGAAAGAATCTGGTGCTCAGTCGCGAAGCGCGCGAGCCGGATGGACCGATCGAGTATCTGCAGGACCTGACCGCCGCGCTCGATCGCGCGCGTGCAGTAGGTTTCCGCGAGTGCTTCATCGCAGGCGGAGAGGCAATCTATCGAGAGAGCATGAAGTCGGCCGATCGCATCTACCTCACACGGGTCGATGCCGAGCCCGAAGGCGATACTCACTTTCCAGAGCTCGATGAATCGGAATGGAAGTGCGTGTCACGGGAGTCTCATCCCGCAGACGATCGCCACGCTCATTCATTTACATTCGAAACCTGGGACCGCAGCGACTAGTCGAGCAAGAGCGTCGACGGCGAGAAGACGACAGACGCTTTGCACTCATCCGCGCCGGCTATGCTCGTGCGCGATGTCCGAAACGAATATTCCAACCATCGAGCCTAGACGAACAACTGGACGGGACGAACTCGTTCGCACGATCTCCGAATCCGGCGGGGTCGCCGTCAAAGCGATCATCGCCAGTGAGCTCGTCAGCGATGCCCTTTCGCTCCGCCCCTTCGCGCCGACGGCGGGCAACGCCCTCGGTCGCGCGTTGATGGGCGCCCTGCTGGTCGCAGTCGGCAGTGCTGCCGACGACGCAGAACCCGCGGACATCGAAAGCGTCCAACTCCAATTCCGCGGGGATGGACCACTCGGAAGCCTGACGGCGATTGCGGATTCGACGGCGCGGGTTCGCGGAACGGTGGACCATCCGGAACTCGAACTTCGGCACGACGACGGCTCCCCCAATATTGCCGGTGCGATCGGACTCGGCCCACTCAACGTCGTGCGACATCGACCTCGTTGGCGCTCACCCTATACCGGAACCGTGCCGCTCGTTTCCGGCGAAGTCGCCGGTGACCTCACGCTCTATCTCACGGAAAGCGAACAAACGCCCTCCGCGATGGGGCTAGGTGTCAGCTTCGGTCCGCAGATGGGGGACGTTGGCGCCTGTGGATTCCTGGTACAGGCGTTACCCGATGCCAATGACGACGAACTCGCGCAGGTCGAAGAGAACGTATCCGGGATGACAAGTCTGGCGGCTCTGCTCGAACATCCCCTCGACGCCGACGCCATCATCGACCGGCTTCTTCAGGGCCTCGGATCGCGCGACCGTCACTCGATGACCCCTCACTTCCACTGCCCCTGCACACGGGACCGGGCGCTACGAACACTCGGACTGCTCGAAGGCGATGAACTCCGAGAGATGATCGACACAGGTCAGAGCCAGGAAATCGTCTGTGAGTTTTGCGGTCGTGCCTATCAGATCGAATCGACCGAGATGGCGTCTCTGTTAGGTCGTGGCTGACCGACCGAAACGCACGGTCATTTGAGAAGCCACGCATAGGCTTCTCGGAGCTTCGAGTTGCCATCGGCTTCGAGTACCTCGCCATGCGTCACGGTCACTCGGTTGAAATCCCATTCCAGAATGCGCTCGATGCCGCGGCGGATCGCCGCCTTGTCCTTCATGAAGGATTTGGCGAGACGGCTCGGTCCGAAATGTCCGTAGCCCCCCATGACTCGCATGAACAACCGAGTAATGAAGGAACCGCTATGCATCATGTTGAAGCAGAGATCGGTCAGGAGCAGCGTCCGCGTCGCCCGATGAAAGAACACGACTTCGTCGAGCGCAGGCGCCCCCTCGACCGCAATCTGCTCGAGATCGCCGCTCCAGGCCGCCGGAGCCTCGTTCGTGAGCGTCGTGTACTCGAGACCCTCGATCTTCGACTTGAATTCGGCGGGCGCATAACAAGTTGCGCCTTCATAGCGGGCTATCCAATCCTTGACCGAGGCATTGTGAAAAAGGTTCGGGGCGACGAGCGCCGTGACGCTGCCGATCTTCGAAATCTCCGTCTGATCCCCATCATCGATCGGCCCGAGTGCGTGGGCAAAGAGGCCGCCATCGGAAAGTCGGATCAACGTCGTCCGCGTGCCGATTTGAATCCCACCCGGCATCGCGAAGTCATGATCGATGACCCACAAACCCTCATCGAGCTCTCTCAACATCTTTGGAGTCTCCCGCCAGCGAGTGGTCGCCTTGTTTCGGTGCGCGGCCCTAGTCTGGAAGATGATTCACTTCGACGCGAACAGCGAACGGCTGCGGTGGCGCCCCGATTTCCGGCCTCGAATGAGTTCGATCGAGGAGGCGTAGTAAATTTCCTACGTTCAAATCTTGAAAATTCCGAGGAACCGAACACGCGGAGACGACGCGCGAAACGGCGATAGAGCGGTCGTCATGGCGAACTCGCTGTATGATCGTCGCGCCGCTTCGAGGGGGGACTGATGGCCGAGTCGGCATACTCGACGGCAAGAGGCGCAGAAATTTCGGAGAGATCGCCCGAGCTGATCTTGCCGCGACTGGCTGTGCCCGAGAAGCGAGAAACCGGACGCGAAAGGAAGATCGGCGTGAAGCAATCCGACGCACCCTACCGACGCGGCCCGGAATACAGAGAATCATCAGCTCGAGGTGTGGAGGCCCCGAACTCGACGCTTTCACAAGAACGCCGGGGCCAGCCGCTGCCGGGGGATCGGGGTCGCGAGACCCCCGATACGCAACGACAACGGCCTTCCTTCTGGCGGCGGATCGCCCTGGGCCGGCGCAGCGCAAAGGCGCGCGAGGCCGAGCGACCCAACGAACATCCGCTCACGTCCACGCCCGCGCTGTCGA
>CAWLAJ010000355.1:0-3927 GCA_963854795.1 Deltaproteobacteria bacterium UBA4427
CCCATAAAGGGACACCGTAGCCCATGCGGTCGTTCTCGGTGGCTTGGGCGAGAAACGTTTCGAGATGGTGCTGGACCACCGGATAGAGTGGCGTGGTGGTGGGCCGGCGCGGCCGGTAGACGTGTTGGGCGCTGGCCCAGTCGGGTGCAGCGCGGGGTTGCTGTCCGTATCGCGCGAGTCGCAGAGCCGGGGTCGAAGGCGGTCCTCAACCGCGAGGTCTCAGCGAGACGGTAGAGCCCGTGGCGGTCACGGATTGGAGCGCTTCCGGGCCCAGTAGACGTCAAGATCGCGCTTGACGACGGGGACCAGGAGATAGAGGCCGAGCACGTTGGCGAGCGCCATGGCAAAGATCATCGCATCCGAGAAATCGAGGACGGTGTCGAGCTCCATAGTGCAGCCGATGATCACGAACAGGCAGAAGATCGAATTGAACGTGACTTTCGCCCATCGCTTCGGTCCGAAGATGTAGATGAAGCCTTCGAGGCCGTAGTAAGACCACGCGATCATGGTGGAGTAGGCGAACAAAATCACGACGACCGCGAGCACGTACGGGAACCAGGGGATGACACTAGCGAAGGCACTGGAGGTCAACTCCACACCACTGATGACGCCGTCGTTCAGGAGCGCAGGATCGTAGACGGTCAACGTGATCACCAGCGCAGTGATCGTGCAGATGACCACCGTATCGATAAACGGTTCGAGCATCGCAACGAAGCCTTGCGTCAACGGCTCCTTCGTACGTACTGCCGAGTGAGCGATCGCCGCGGAACCGATGCCCGCCTCGTTGGAGAAGGCAGCTCTGCGAAAACCCAAGATGAGGACCGCGAACATGCCACCGGTCACACCTTCGGGGCTGAAAGCCTCTCTAACGATGGTGACCAGCGCCCCGGGGAGTGCAGCCGCATTCGCCCCGATCACGACGAGAGCCGTCGAAACGTAGAGAAGGGCCATGAAAGGAACGAGCTTCGACGTCACTCGTGCGATTGAGCGGATGCCGCCGATGATCACCAGCGCGGTCAGAATCGCGAGGATGCTGCCGAACAGCCAGCCGCGAGTCGCGAACATGCTGGACTCTCCGCCCGTGACGTTGACGAACTGAACGTACGCCTGGTTCGCCTGAAACATGTTTCCGGCCCCCAGACAGGCGAGAATGATGCAGACGGCGTAGTACCAGGCGAGGGACTTGCCGAGAATCGGCAGCCCCAGTTCGGCGAGCCCTTTGTCGAGGTAGAACATGGGGCCGCCGGATACGGACCCGTCGGCATTGATTTGTCGGTACTTCACGCCGAGCGTGCACTCGACAAACTTCGACGCCATTCCCAAGAAGCCGGCGACGATCAGCCAGAACGTGGCTCCAGGTCCGCCGATCGAGATCGCCACCGCCACATGCGTGACGTTCCCCACCCCGACGGTGCCGGACACCGCGGTCGCAAGCGCTTGAAAATGGGACACCTCGCCAGGCGCGCCGGTGGCCTTGTCCTCTTTGCCCACGACGATGCGGATCGCATGGGCGAAGCCACGGATGTTGATGAGGCGCAGGCGGACAGTAAAAAAAAAGGCGCCCGCGATCAGCCAGACGACGATGAGTGGCAGCTCTGCCTCTCCGATGGAAACCGAGAAGAAGACGAAATCGACCAGTGCCGTCGCAATGGGCCGAAACGCTTCATTGATCGCCTCGTCGATACCCGTCATGTCGCCCCCGAAGTCAACGCCCCGACGAGGCTCCAGTCGGAGCAACCGGGAAGACCTGACCCTCGAAGACCGTGCCCCACACTTCGATGTCTTTCACGTCGTCGGGTAGCACGGCGTAGGGATCCTCCTCGAGGACGGCGAAATCAGCTTTCTTGCCGGCCTCGATACTACCGATCTCGTGGTCCATGCGAAGCGACCACGCGGCGTCGATCGTGACGGCGCGCAGCGCCTGGTGGAGCGTCAGCGCCTCCTCCGGCCCGCGCACCGTGCCACTCGCCGTCTTCCGTGTCGTCACCGACCAGACCGCCAGGAGCGGCCGTACCGGTCCCATCGGGAGGTCGGAGTGCAGTGTGACCTTCACGCCGTTTCGCACCAGCGACCCCAAGCGGATCATCTGGTCGGCGCGGTCCGGGCCGATCCCGACCTCGGCATACTTGTCACCCAGCAGCCACAGGTAGTATCCGGTGGCCGACACCACGCCGTTCAGTCGCCCGAGCCGTGTGGCCTGATCCTGTCGAGAGAACCCGAAGTGCTGCAGGATGTAGCGATGGTCGGGGCGCGGATACTCTTCCAGCAGGTCCGCGAGCGCGTCGAGCGTGACATCGACACCCCAATCCCCGTTGACATGGATGTTGATGTCGAAGCCCGACTCCCAGAACGGCTCGATCTGGGGCTTCAGCTCCTCTGGTGGCGTGAGCCACTCGCCGTGATGGCCATCGATGTAACCGGGCTCTCCCATCTGCATGTACTGCGCGAACATCGCGCCGTCCGCGAAATACTTGACACTCTTCGTGTTGATGATCCGCCCGGTATTCTCCGCCTGAGCGTTTTCAAACTTTTCGGACGGCGTGGCTCCAGGACTGCGGCCGTACCCACCTTGGCCAGCCACGATGAGGGTCCGAAATGGGATTCGCTCGGAATCGTACGCTTCCCACAGGGCGGAGCCTGGCCCTGGCGCACTGCCTGCGGTAGAGATCGTGGTCACACCGCCGCGATGGATCAGGTCAGCCACGAGGGCCAAGCCGTCGCCCCCTTCGTCGGCATCCCGCAGGTAGGTTTCGATACCCGCTGCGGCCACCCGCCGGCCGCTCTCCCAGAAGCGTCCGCCCTCCCAGTCGACGCCCTCGGGCACCATCGCCACGTCCTCCTTCGTGATGTGCGCGCCCTCGAGCGCGGCCGTGTTCAACACCACCTCGTGCGCCGAGCGCTGCGTCACCACGATGGGGCGCGTCGTCGAAATCGCGTCCAGATCCTGCCGAGTGATGGGCCCGTGCCAGAAGGTGTTCCAGCCCCACGTGAAGAAGGGCTCTTCGGAATCCGGATCCCGATCGACCAGCTCTTGGAGCCGTGCCAGGTAGCCTACCCGGTCGGTCACGCCTTTCACAAACCCTGAGGGCAACTCCCAGTCCTCGGGGGTGATGATCTCGTTCCGCGCCAGCAACGAGGCGCCCAGTCCCGGATGCAGGTGCGGGTCGATCAACCCCGGGAGCAGCACTTTGTCGAGAAACGAATCATCGACCTCGTAGTCGTGTGCCTCGAGCCACGGCTGCAGCGTTTCCATCGTTCCCACGGCTACGATCCGGTCGTCTCTGACCGCGACGGCCGTCGCGATCGGCAGCGAGGGGTCCATGGTGATGATCCGGCGGGCCCGAAAGACCGTCAACTCTTGCGCCGGCGCGCTTCCAGGGATCGCGATACAGAGGAGCACCACCCAGAGGACGATGCGTATCGATGTCTCCTTCATCGTGCGTTCTCCTTCGCGCCTCAAGCGCGCACCCTCGTGTTCTTCGGGTCATAGTACGGCGTCGGTACCACCGTCGCTGGCGTCTTCTCGTCCAAAATCTCGACGGCCACTCGTGTGCCGGGCTCGGACAGCGCCGTATCGATATACGCCAAGGCGAGACTCGAGCCGACGCGGTGCCCCCACCCCCCGGACGTGACGCGGCCTACAATATCGTCGCCGTTCCAGGGGCGAGCGGGCAGCCGTACGTCCCTCTTAGCTGCGTGCTGTACGAGATGCTGGGTGGGAGAACCGCCGTTTACCGGGAGTAACGGAGGTTCTTGCGATCACGTCGAGGCCGTGAAACCTCGATATCACCGAGATGAGCTCTTCCGTCATGCCATCGGCGAAGTGAGTGCGGAGTCTAGGCCCTCACGCAGGCGAAGCCACGGCATTCCCCTCCCCCGCGCAGGGGATTAAGCGCTGCCATCAGGGACTGGGCAACCGGCCGATCG
>CAWLAJ010000356.1:0-3901 GCA_963854795.1 Deltaproteobacteria bacterium UBA4427
CGGAGCGCTCGCCTTTATCAGAAGCGCACGAAGAACCGGGGAATCAAACGCGGATGTACTTCGAATCACACGGCCGTGTATGACTCGGGGCGACGATGCGACCCCGAAGGCGTCTACAGCGCGCGCGTGCGGCGTCGATGCCGAGTCATTGCGCTGAGAACGACGATGCCGGTGAGTACGCCGGTGGAGGAGCTCGGCTCCGGCACCGCGGTCACGCGAAATAGGACTTCGCTGCCTCCAGACAATACATAGGCGTCGCCCATATTATCGTCCAGCGCGATGCAACGCGGATTCGTCAGCGGGGTTGCGCCGTCTCCAGTGGAATCGATGATCTGGGTAACGGTGCCGCCGGGAGCGCGGCGAAAGGCATTGTTGCTCAAGGCGCCCGTGACAAAAAGCGTGTCGGCGGCATCGATGAACAAACAATTGGGTGCGAGTAGCGCGTGGATCCCGTCTCCGCTGGCATCGAGTATTTGTGTGATGGTGCCGCCTGGAGTCACAATGAATACGTTGTTGCTGCTTCGGCCCGCGACGTAGAGGTTCCCGCCCGAATCGATCGCAAGGGCGCGGGGAGAATCGAGTGCATTCAACCCGTCGCCATTCGAATCGATCACCTCGGTCACTCCCCCCGTCGGCGTGACTCGGAACACGTTGTCACCGCCGCGCGAACTCACGAAAACATTCCCGGACGCGTCAGTCACGATGCCGCGCGGACTAGCGAATAGATCTGGGAGAGCATCTGCGGCGGCGAGAATGAGCGTTGCCGCACCGGTCGGATCGACGCTGAATACCGTATTGGAAAGCACTCCTCCAACGAGCACGTTGCCCGAACCATCGAGGGCGACGGGCCGCGGGTTGGTGAGCGGGCTACTGCCATCGCCGGTCGCATCCATGAGCTCGGTGACAACGCCGCCGGACGTTCGGCGGAAAAGGTTGTTCGAGTCGAATCCAGTCACGAAGACGTCGCCACTCGCGTTGACCACCAGCGCTTCGGGACGCAGCAGCGCATGGGTGCCATCTCCATTCACGTCGAGGATCTGGCTGATGCTCCCATTGGGCGCGCGACGGAAGACATTGTGACTGGTGCGTCCCGAGACATAGACGCTTCCGTCGGGTCCGACTGCCAGTCCGTTGGGGACCGAAAGCGCGTTGACGCCGTCGCCCGTCGCGTCCATGACGACGGTCACCTGGGCCTGGGCCTGGGCCGCGCCCAGCAATCCAACTGAGAGGATCGCCAGCTGCAATTTTTTGAAACAGGAACGCAAAGCCGAATTCGAGGTCGTGGCCAAGAGTCCGAGTGCCAGCACGAGCAGGCCGAACCACTCCAGCGCAGGCACCGGCACCGACGCCGGCAGGCCCCAGAGCATCGCGCCCCAGTTCTCGTCGCCCCAGCCGGCCAGTGCCTGACCGGGCAGCGTGAGCGCAACGGCGATGGCCGAACCGCGCAGCAGGGTTGATGTTGATGGCATCGTTCGCATCGCAAGGACCTCTTCGGGCGAGCGTCTCGCGACAGGACTCCCTCCGGCGGCTCTGCTTGCACGAGGGGGACCCGACACCGGCCCGAAGCGGCGTGCCAACTCGTTCGCCCCCGTTGCAGAAGCCAGGGAACCCGGCGCCAAGGCGCAACAACCCAGAAGTTTGCGCGGGCAACATGAAGGCAATCTGAAGCCGTGCTAAAGCCCTCGCGATTGGATTACTGATCTCGGTCGGTTGTCTCGGCGCGAACATCAGTGAAGCGGTCTGTCGGCCCCAGCGCATTGATGGCACCCGCCAGCGCCTGGAAGTTCGAGTTCACTGCGGCGGCGTTGATCGGGGTGCCCGGCACGAAGGTGTAGCGCTGGCGTTTTTGTTGTCTGGTCTGGGCGGACGTACACTATCCGCCGACGTCCAATCCGCCATTGAAGCCAACGAGGCGGTTTGAAGTTCCTGCCCTCCGAAGCGGTCGCACCCAACCAGGCGAGGTAAGAATGTATTCACGCATCGTCAACGCTTTCTCTGCGACTGACGCTGGATCGTGGGTCGTGAAGTACATCGCCTCAGAGATCGATCCGTTGTTATTCCGGGCCACCAATGGCCGATTCACTTCGACCGGAATCGCGACCCTTCCTATGCTGTGCATGACGGTCGTTGGGCGGAAGAGCGGCAAGCCGCGACACGTTCAACTCGCCTGCCACGAGGACGGCGGGGGCTGGCTCGTCGTCGCCAGCGCGATGGGGCAAGAGCGACATCCCGGCTGGCGCTACAACCTGGAAGCGAACCCGGAGGTCGAGTTGCAGATGCGGGGCGAACGCTTCGCCGCTCGAGCGAACCTGCTTGACGATACGCAGAAGGAACGGATCTGGCCGGCGATCAATCAGACGATCCCCCAGATGAACGTCTACGAGAACCGAACCGATCGAAACATCCGCGTCTTCCGGTTGACGCGGATCGACTGAGGAGTCTACGGCTTCCCGGCCCGGCGTTGGAGCGCGCGTAGCCGCCGGCAGCTGGTGGCGGCGGGAGTGCTCTGCATGGTTTTGGGCCGAGGTCGTTTCTGGCCGAGTGCGCTCGGGGTGTGAGAGCCCGACCGGGTGGATGGATGGGATACTCGCGGCCGATCGGCCTAAACCAACTGGATCGGTCGGCGGATAGCTTGGGAGTCCTTCCGCGAAGTTCAGAGGCTGGCCACTTTGCCTTGCATGAGTGGGCCATCGAATCGGTATTGGGGCAAGTGCTCGTCGCCAGGTTTCCGGTCGTCTTGTGCGCGTCGAATCATTGCGCGATTCGGTAACGCACGGGCAGGTGCTTGAGGCCGATCACCAAACCGGCTTGGATCCATTCGGGTTCTCCGGCCAACTCCCATGCTTCGACTCTCGAGACGAGTTGGTTCAAGATCGCAGTCATGGAGCGTCGTGCGAAGTGGGCTCCCATGCAGAAGTGCTCACCGTAGCCGAAGGCGATGTCCGGGTTCGGCTTTCGTTCGATGTCGAATGTGAAGGGATCTTCGAAAATGTCTTCGTCCCGGTTGGCTGAGCCATAGAACATTATCAGAGCCTCGCCTTTTAGAATGTTGACTCCGCGCACCTCTGCATCCCGAGCGGCCGTTCGTTTCATGTAGTTGACGGAGGAAGTCCATCTCAGAATTTCCTCCACCGCTCCCGGGATGAGTGAGCGATCGTCTCGCAGTTTGTCAAATTGCTCCGGGTGTTCGATCAGGGTCCGGATGCCGCCGGCGAGTGTATTCTTCGTGGTGTCGTGGCCCGCATTGAACACGATCATGTAGTAGCCGAGGGTCTCCATCAGCCCGCCTGCTCGTCGTAGGCGACTCAGTATGCAGTTTGAATCCCAGCTTTGGACAGGGGATGACCGACGCCGCGATGCAGCTCGAAGCCGTGGCTCATGGACTCGCTGAAGCCTCGACGGAGTCGCTCGACGACTCGATCCGAGGTGTACAGAAAAAGATCGGACGCATCGTCGACGCTCCTTGGGACGTGGTGGTGAGCGAAGACCTGCGCCATGACGCGACGGTGGGCGAGCGTAACCTTCGCATCCGGATGATTCAGTGGTATTCGACCGGACTAATGAGAGAGGCTAATCGCGATCCGAAGCTCGCAGCGACCTTTATGGAGCTCAGCAACTTCATCTGCTCGCCCAACACCGTCATCCGCCCGGACGTTGCTGCTGCTCTCAGCGCCTACTCGGATGTGCTTGCCGCCGCCGCAACGGCCGCGCTCATGAGCTTTCGGTTGTTCTCTTCGCGCTGTTCCATGCGAAGGATAACGGTTTCGTCGAACTTGAGTTCGCTCAGGATCTCGCGGTTGTGGTCGCCGAGAAATGCCGCATGTCGCGCCGGGAAGTTGGCCGGATCCAAGTCTTGACCGATGAAGCGAACGGGCGGGCGGGGGAGTCGCATGTCGCCGAT
>CAWLAJ010000357.1:0-3896 GCA_963854795.1 Deltaproteobacteria bacterium UBA4427
TTTGGGGGAGGCCGCGGCGCAGGAGGCGCAGCGCACCAATGCGTGGCGTCGTGCCTTCGAGGAACTCCATCTCGAACGCTTCGGCTATGTCCGAAAGGAACGCGACGTGGATCTCAAAACCCTCCGTGTCCGGGTCTTCGAACCCGATCTCGGTGGATTCGCAAGCGACCCGATCGCCGAGCCGAGTGCGCCGACCTCGGCCCCCACGATCCTGCGCTTGGACTCCGCCTGGTTTCCGGGGCTGGGCCGGGTCGAGACGCCGGTGCTTCGCCGCGAGGATCTCGAGTACGGCCATCGACTGACCGGGCCTGCGTTGATTCTCGAAGCGACCGGGACGGTCGTCGTCGATCCCGGGTTCGAACTGCAGGTGGATGCGCACGGAGTCTTTCGCCTCACGGCGCTTGCGCGAACGGGCGGCGAGTCCGCCGTCGACCTGGCCGAGGCCGATCCGGTTCGACTCGAAGTCCTCGGGAATCGATTCATGTCGATCGCCGAGCAGATGGGCGCTGTCCTTCGCAATACCTCGGTCTCGACCAATATCAAAGAACGGCTGGATTACTCCTGCGCGGTCTTCGACGACGAGGGCGGTCTCGTCGCGAACGCGCCTCATATTCCCGTCCACCTCGGTGCGATGGCAGATACGGTTTCGCAGATTCGTGCGCGTTTTGCGCCCTTCGAAGACGGCGATGTGCTGGTCACCAATGATCCCTTCGCCGGAGGCTCACATCTTCCGGACGTCACGGTCGTGACGCCGGTTTTTCTCCCGGGCGCCCGCGAGCCTGGCTTCTTTGTTGCGAGTCGCGGGCATCATGCGGATCTCGGAGGCAAGACCCCCGGCTCGATGCCCGCAGACTCGACCACCCTCTCCGAAGAAGGTGTTTTGATCGAGTCCTTTCATCTCGTGCGAGCGGGAGTATTCGATGAAGATCGCATCCGGTCGATTCTCGCCAGCGGTCCGTATCCGGCACGGCGGCCCGACGACAATGTGGCGGATCTCGAAGCGATGGTGGCCGCGAATCGTGCGGGAGCGGCCTTGTTGTCGAGACTGACCGAGGAGGTGGGGCTCGAAGTCGTTCATGTAACCATGCAACAATTACAGCAAGCGGCCGCCTCCAAGGTGGCTCGCGAGTTGGCGAAGCTTTCGGCCGGGGAACATCGTTTCACGGACCATCTCGACGATGGCACGGCGATCTCGGTGAAATTGAGCATCGAGCATCGCTCCGGCGACGGACACACCCGGGACCTCGCTGCGCGAATGAAGATCGACTTCGCCGGGACGGGCCCGGCGTCACGCGGAAACCTGAATGCGCCGCCGTCGGTCGTGCGCGCCGCCGTCATCTACGTCCTGCGCTCGCTCGTGGCAGAGCGAATTCCCCTGAACGGCGGCTGCCTGATTCCGGTCGAACTCTCGATTCCCGTCGGATCGATTCTCGATCCGCCCCCGGGCTCGGCCGTCGCCGGTGGAAACGTCGAAACGTCCCAGCGCGTTGTCGACGTCCTGCTCGGGGCGATGGGCCGGGCGGCCGCGAGTCAAGGCACCATGAATAACGTCACCTTTGGCGACGAAGAGTTCGGCTACTACGAGACGGTCGGAGGTGGGGCCGGGGCGACCGCGCACTCGCCAGGCGCGTCCGGCGTACACACACACATGACCAACACGCGGATTACGGATCCCGAGATTCTCGAGGCCCGCTATCCCGTTCGATTGTTGGAGTTCGGGCTTCGCCGGGGTTCTGGGGGAATGGGAGCCCAGCGCGGGGGAGACGGGATCACTCGTCGATTCCTCTTCCTGCGGGCCGTCGTCGTATGCCTGTTGACCGAGCGCCGCGAGCTCGCGCCCTTTGGACTCGCGGGGGGGTTGCCGGGAGAAAGGGGACGGAACCAGGTTCTGCGACGAGGCGAGACGCGCGCCCATCGGCTGCCGGGGTCCGTCGAGATTTCTCTCGAGGCCGGCGACGAACTGTCCATCGATACACCGGGCGGTGGCGGATTCGGTCCGGTCGACGAGGCTTCACCCTGAGATCGGATCCGGTCTTGATCTCGCACCCGGGGGCCTCTAATTTCCGCCCGGGCGCGTAGCTCAATTGGCAGAGCAAGTGGCTCTTAACCACTAGGTTCGGGGTTCGATTCCCCGCGCGCTCACCATTCGTCGTTCACGGTTCCGCGCGGGCGGGCCTTCGGGATGACGATTTGGATGAAACTGTGGACGCCCAGTCCCGGTCCCGAACCCGGGACGGATCCAAGATTGAAGAGTGACAGACAGTAGAGGTTGGCTGAATCGGTCGCCGGACCGTCTTGCCGGGGTGGCGAAATTGGTAGACGCAGTGGCTTTAGGAGCCACCGTCCTTAGGACGTGCAGGTTCGAGTCCTGTCCCCGGTACCATTCATCTCGATGACATCTTCTAAAACTCTTGAGAAGGAAGTGTGATGGCTGAAAGCGAGACCGATTGGAGTGACCTCCAGGTCGAAACAAATGAAATTTCCCCGGTCGTGCGTGAGCTGGCGGTCGAGATCGAGTCGTCCCGCGTCGATGCCGCCTACGTCAACGTGGTCAAGGAGCTGCGAAAAACGGCTCGTGTGAAGGGCTTTCGTCCGGGCAAGGTTCCACTGAATGTGATCAAGCAGATGTACGGTTCCTCGCTTGGCGAGGAAATCGAGCGGTCGCTGGTTCGTGAAACGTTGGCGAAGGCCATCGAATTGGCTGCACTCGAGCCCGTCGTGGAACCCCAGATCGAAGCCGAAGCCCCCTCAGAGGGAAAGCCGTTTCGATACAAAGCTCGAATCGAGGTGAAGCCCGAGATCGAACTTCCCGATCTGGCAGCACTTTCAGGCTCTCGACCCAGCGTCCAGGTGGCCGAGGAAGCGATCCTGACGGAGCTCGAGAACCTGCGCGAGCGGCAGGTGAACTGGGTCGAAGAACCGGAGGAGGTTGCCGCAGCCGACGGGCACCAGGTGACGATCGACTTCCAGGGCACGATCGACGGCGTGGCTTTCGAGGGCGGAAGCGCCGAGGGCATCGACCTGGAACTGGGTTCGGGGCGCATGATTCCGGGATTCGAGCAACAGCTCGTCGGCGCCGTCTCGGGAGAGGAGCGCGACCTCGAGGTTCCCTTCCCAGAGGACTACGGCAACGAAGAGTTGGCGGGCAAGAGCGCCGTCTTCGCGTCCAAAGTGACGGCGATCAAGCGGCGCGAGCTTCCGGAACTCGACGACGAGTTCGCCAAGGATGTCGGAGACTTCGAGACGCTCGACGAGGTTCGCGACAAGATTCGCGAGACCCTTCAAGAACAACTTCAACGTTCATCGGATGAAGCCCTGCATCGCAGCCTGCTGGATGATCTCGTGACCCGCACGAGTTTCGAAGTCCCGCCGACGATGGTCGAGCGTCAGCTCGAGAGTCAGATCCAACAATTCGAGCAGCAGCTGCAGGGGCGCATGCCGGAACCTGATCTTCGCGCACGGGTTGCCCAGTTGCGCGAAGAGGGTTGGGAGGACGCACGTCGGCATGTAAAGGAAGCGCTACTGCTCGAGACGGTTGCGAAGCAGGCGGATCTCGAGGCAAGCGAAGACGAGATCGACTCGCGTCTCGCCGAGATGGCGACGGCTCAGGGGATCGATGCCAAGATGATGTCGGATATGGCAGCGGCGCAGGGTTGGCGACAGGGGATCGGATCGGAAGTGGTCGATCGCAAGGCACTCGAACATCTCATCGAACACGCGAAGATCACCGAGACGAAACCTTCAGAAGACGCTTGAAGGTTTTCTGAAGGTCTGTGCTCCGGGTTTTGCCGCAGCTCGTCTCACGAGTTTTTGCTGTGACGCCGGCAACCGCCTTCGGTCCGTGGCCCGACTTGCGGCTCGCCACTTGGCGTTCGGGTCGCGACACTTGTGCACGA